>JBBQBY010000265.1:0-9137 GCA_038318235.1 Caldilineales bacterium | reverse complement strand
CGTCCAGCTCTGGTTGGAGGAGTTGGGCGATGGTCAGACAGAATGGCGGGGCAAGGTGCAGAATGTTGAGAACGGCGAGGCGCACTATTTCCGCCAATGGTCAGCTGTGGGCCGGTTGATGCAGGCGATGTTGGCGCAGGTGGGTGCTGAAATGAAGCGGAGAGCGGTCAAATGAGCATATGTTTTGTAATCGATCAAAGAGTAACAGGTTCTAGAATGACCGAGCAACCTGCCGTGCTCACGCTCCACAAATTACATGCTTGACATGCAAACCAATGGTTGCGATGGCAATTTACGCTATCTGCAGGCCGAATTCGCCCGGATTGACGTGTTGCTCCGGCGTGAGGTACGCCGTTGGGTGTTGGCTGGCCAGGATCCGAACGATGATTACCGCGGTCTGTACGTGACGCAAACGGAAGCGGCCCAACTGCTTGACCGTCCCTTTGGTGTCAGTTGGGGCCAGTTGATTGAACTGCCGCCCGAAGAGGAAGCCGTCTTTGCCCAGGTGTTGGCCCAGGCTACCCAGGCGGCTCAAACCTTAGCCGCCCAGTTGGCAGCAGAAGGGCAGACGCCTCGGTTACGCCAAATGGCCGCAACGTTTGAACTTGATCGCACGGCGCTGGATATTTTTTTGTTCTGTTTGGCGCCAGCCTTTGATACGCGCTATGAGCGCATTTACGGCTATTTGCAGGACAACGTGACCCGTCGCCGGCCATCCGTGCGCCTCGTGTTGGATCTGCTCGGTGAGCCAGGTATGGCGCAGTTTATGCTGGCCCCCTATCTGGCAACGGACGCATCGCTCTTTAAAAATGAATTGCTGGAAACTGTGGTCGAGGCGCCGCCTGCCAATGCACACTGGATCAATCAGACGTTGAACGTGGATGAGACGGTTGCGGCTTGGTTGCGGGGGCAGTATCAGCCGCACGGGGAACTCAAGGGACAAGCGATTTTGGTGCAGGCCGCGGTGGGTGAGACGGAGCGGTTGGTGGCGGGGGAGGGGCTACAGCGAATTCAGAAAGGAACGAATTTGCTGGCGGGTCAGCCGACATTGGAGGAGAGTCCGCTGCTTGTTTTTTATGGTGTCGATGCAACAGCGCAACAGGCGGCGGCGCGTTGTCTGGCAGCGGAGGCGAAGCAGCCTTTGTTGGTGGTTCACCTGGAGCGGGTGATTGGGGAGAATTGTCCGCCGCGAGAGGCGGTCCAGTTGGCTTTGCGGGATGCGCGGTTGACGGGTGCGATGGCGCTGTTGAATGGATGGGATGTTTGTCTTAATGAGGACAGGCATGTGGCGCCAGAGGTGATGACCGAACTATGTAATCATCCAGGGCTAGTGGTTATGGCCGGACAGAAGCTATGGCAAGCGAGTGGTATTACTCGCCAGCGGACGATCATCACTCAGACATTCGATTTGCCGGGTTACGAACAACGGCTGGCGTTGTGGCGGCATTACCTCACCCCCGCGCCCAGGGGGCACCCGCCGCTCCAGATTGGCGAGCGGGAATTGGAGAATCTGGCCGGACAATTTGCGTTGACCAGCGGGCAGATTCGGGATGCGGTGGCGGCGGCTAGTGATCGGGCATGGCAGGCGGAACGGGCGGTACAGGCGGATGATCTCTTTGCCACCGCGCGCAGCTACTCGAACCCGCGCTTGAGCGTGCTGGCGCGCAAGATTGAACCACGTTATGCCTGGGATGACATTGTGCTGCCCGTTGATCAGGTGACGATCTTGCGCGAATTGGTTGCTACGGTGCGCCAGCGACCCAAGGTGTTAGAGCAATGGGGGGTCGGCAAAAAGTTGGCGGCCAGTGCCGGCGTGGCTGTGCTCTTTGCTGGGCCACCAGGCACGGGCAAGACGATGGCGGCTGAGGTGATCGCCCACGATTTGCGCTTGGATCTGTACAAGATCGATCTGTCGGCGGTGGTGAGTAAATATATTGGTGAGACGGAGAAGAATCTGGAGCGCATCTTTACAGAGGCCGCCAGCAGCAACGCGATTCTTTTTTTTGATGAAGCGGACGCGATCTTTGGCAAACGTTCCGAGGTGAAGGATGCCCATGACCGCTACGCCAATGTCGAGGTGAGCTATTTGCTACAACGGATGGAATCCTATGAAGGTGTGACCATCCTCGCCACCAATTTGCGCGCCAATCTAGATGAAGCCTTTACTCGGCGCATTCACTTTGCCGTCGATTTTCCCTTCCCGCGCATGGAAGATCGGCTGCATATCTGGAAGACGCTTTTCCCAAGCACCCTGCCCAAGGATGAAGCCGTAGACTTTACCATCCTGGCCCGCCGCTTTGAATTGGCGGGCGGCAGCATTCGCAACATTATTGTCAGCGCGGCCTATCTGGCGGCAGACAATGGACAAGTGGTAGGGATGGCGCATCTGTTGCATGGCGCGAAACGGGAATTGCAGAAGATGGGGCGCATAATGGGAGATGGCGAGCTTGGGTGAAGAAACCGCAACGCTGACCGATTTTATTGAGTCAATAATTCTTGTTCAATTTCTCCGATCAGAAAAGGCAGATTAGGTACATCGAAGCGTAGGTGTGCGGCAGGGATACGATTGTGTTTAATATCGGGATGAATATGTTTATGGTGCGGATGAGTCGCTGCCAAATCAGGGTGATTGGGGTGAGGCCATGAATCATACCAATACAATTTTTCTTTACCAGTGTAGTGAATGCCGCAATACTCATCTACGGCGGGGAGTGGTCTGACCATAAAAGGGGTCAGACAACGGGTCACTTCGTAACGATAGGCTACGATCAGCCCTTGTTGAAAGTCGAGCAACTCATACACGCACAAAACGATGTCAACGCCAAAAGCAACCAAGCCAGTCAATTGGGCCGTGTCCAGGTTGGGTGGAACGATCACCAGCGTGCTGATCCGAATGGACGGATAAAGCGTAGGCAATGAATAAACCAATTGTTCGTAATTTGTGCGCTGTAACATCGAGTGTTTAATCAGTGGAAAGAGGGTCAGGCAGCAACGATTGCTTCGTGCAATTGACGAACAATCGGCTGCTGTTGGATATGTTGACGATAGCTTTGCTCGCGATTGAGCCAGATTTTATAGAGTCCATGCCATTCCAGGAAATCGTGAAAAGCAGGAGCATCAGCATCGTCAAATTCGGCAAGCTGGCCCGTTTCCATCGCTGTGTAGAAGTCACGGGAGAGCACGCCATATTTGTCCTCGAACGTACGCATCTGCCATTCCAGCCAGTGCAGTTCGCGGATCAGTGGTTGCAAACTCATAAAATTTACTCCTTTACTAATAAGGATTCGTGTATGAGTCAAGTATAGCGTAAAACGCCAGGAATTTGAAATTAGGGTATAACATCCGGTGGGAAGGACGGGAAAGTGTAATGGGGCGGCCTATCTAGCCGCCAGCAACGGGTAGGTGGTGGGGATGGCGCATCTGTTGCATGGGCCGAAACGGGAGTTGCAAAAGATGGGGCGCTGGGTTGAGGGCGAGTTGCGCTAAAGATAGAAAACAGCAGGCCAATCATGGCAGCTAGTGAGCGACTTCTGCTCGCTTGCGTAGACAAAAGCATCTGAGTTTTGCACATGAGCAAACAAAAGCGACAGAGATCAGCAAAAATAAAGCGCGGCAACTCTATTCAGCCTAAGTCTACGGCTGTTGTGCGGGAAGAACAGTTTGCTGCCCACGTTAATGCCGAGAATGGGTTGGATGCAACGATTGCAAGCAAAAATGCCGTTCCGCTTGGCAATAACTCTATTTCACTGATTCATCGGCAGGCACTGGCGGCAGAAATGGGAGAGCACAATGGTAACCGTTATCTGCGCCGGGCACTTTATGCATCGATTGGTGACAATGACAAGAAACAGGGATCGATGTCAGCTTCTTTTGAAGTACCGCAACGCATAGAAAGGCATCTACAGTCTATACAGCGCGATCTCGGTGACAATCAGTTTCGCTTACGGGAGCCAGACAAGCTCTCAATCCGCGAAGCTGAAGCGCCGAGTCTAGACATTGGTGAGCTTCAACTTGATCCTTCGCTTTTAGAAGGACTGCCTATTCAGAGCGCGTTCCCAGCCAATCTGGCATTACACCCGTCACAGGCTATGTTATATGAGCTAGTGAATCAATGGGCAGATCAATATCGATTATTACATCCAGGGCCGGCGCCAGCGCAAAATGTTTGGCAGCAGGTAACAACGGCATGGAATGCACTTGCGCAACAGGCGCTCATCAGTAATCCATCGATGTTTGCCGATCCAGCCGCAGCTCAGCGTGAATTGCAGGAGCAAGCTATCGAACGATTGTCAAAGATATTGGCTGGGCAAGCGGCAGAAGAACCTGTCAATGTTTCTGCTGTGCTTGCGGAAATTGCCAGCCCGGTGGGCGAGGCATTGTCTAAGGCTTTCCAGAAAACAGATTTCTTCACCAAATTAAAAGAGAACGCGACCAAGTTTGGTGAAGAAAATTGGCCGGCATTGATCCCCTTACTAACCGGGCCACTTTCGGCCATGATTGGCCAAGCCGTCTCGCAAGGTGACTGGCGCAATGTCAGCCTTGTCACCAACCAGTTGCTACCCAAGTTGAGTGAGTCATTGGCACCCAGTATCAACTTGTCTAATGATTGGAAAATCAGGTTTCAATTACAGCCTTCAGAGTCGATTGTGGGCGCAATCGAGCATGGCGTTGTCATCGGTGCGCAACCAGCAATAACGCTGACCTATAAGGATATTGAGTTTTTCGGGTCGGTAAATATGCGCTTCGAAATTGGACCAGATGGTATGAAAGGATTGCAGTTACATGCTGTTTCGAATGTAGGACTTACGTTCCCATGGTAGGAATTAGAGGCAGTTTTTGACTTTTAGCTCGTCAAGCTGATTGATTTTGAAAGAATGAGTTAGCCTTTTTTCGTTGATCTATGTCTAAACAAAGCCAGATCGCTACCACGGCAACCGCCACCAAGACCCAGCAACCGAAACCCGCGCCCGCAGCGACGCAGGAGATGGTGGCTGTGCCGGAACTAACTGAGGTGGCAGGCTTCACTGGACAGGCAGCTTTCCAGACTGATGTGAACCGGCTGGGCAATCCGAATCTACAACGCCTTCAACGTCAGATGGTAGCGAACCGGATTGGCCAGACGCATGGCAACGGCCATTTGCAACAAGTTGTTGCCTTTGCTAGACAGAATGCACCTTACCAATCGAATAGTGGACCAATACCAGGAAAGGCCATTGTCCAACGCGCGCCGCAACCTGTAACAGAGGAGGCGGAGGAAATGGTAAGTGACGAGGCACTGACCAACCTATGGGGTGGTAACGGTGGGTTGACAACAGCCGCGCCAATTGACCCGCCCCCGCCACAAAATGGCCGTGGTGGGCATGTGCAGCGCAAACAAGATAAAGAAGAAGCAACCGCGGCTTTAGAATCTGCTGCGCCAGTTGAAACTCCGCCCGCCCCTTCGGCAAACGCCGTAGCTACTACAGTGGATAGTGTGCCACCAACAGTGATAGCATCAGATGAGGCAGGGCAGACGGAGCAAACGGCTTCAAGGGCACCTACACGTGACGCGGCTACCGCTCAATCGGTGACTGACGCAACGCAAACGCAACCTGAAAGCGCACCAGCGGCAGCAGCTAGCGGAACAGATAATGCGCGTAGCGATGAGGCGATTACGCAAGTGGCTCCGCTGAAACAAGCCGCAACAGGAGCTACCGATCCCGCCGTCACACCTGCGGTAGCCGACACCGTCAAAGCAGAGAAACAAACATCTGTTCAAAAGCAACAAAAATTGCGTAATAAGCAACAAAATACACAAAGTACAGCAAAATCACTTGTGGCAGCGGAAGCGTCTGAGCGATTAGTGTTGCAAGATCAAATTGGTAACGCAGCGGTGCAGCGCCTTTTGGCACAACATGCCAAGACAGAAGTCACATCACAAGAGCGACAATATAAACCGCCTGTAGCCATTCCCTCTACTATCCAGAAGCAGCCCATAGTAGAGGAAGCAGGTTTGCAAGCACAAGCTCAGGCACAATGGGTATCACACCCGAACATTCACCGTTATTTCGGTAACCAGCTAGCAACCTATCAGACATTGCTGCCACTTTATCAGGCTAGAGGGATCGTAAATCCTGCACATTATATTGTGGCTAACATTGTACAGGTAAGCTTTTTCGGACGGAATACGCCCGCTCATTGGGATATGGCCGGACCATTGACGGCCGCAGAGAATACGCTTAAAAAACAGAATATTACACCAGAAATCAACCGTTTTTGGTCATTCAAAGTTAGACCTACGAGCGACGGTACATTAAGCCAACACGCTGCGGGCCGGGCAGTCGATATTAATGCACTAGAGAATCCACATGTCAAGCATGCTATTGATATCGAAGTTATTGCCGCAGTTACAGGCGTTAATCTCGGTCAACACCAGGAAGCCGATGACTTACGTCAGGCGAGTGAGACTTTTCAGCAGGACTTTACACAGGAGTGGATTGATCAGCAGACACCCGAATTGCAGCGCCAGATTCGTAGGCGTCGGGCCGCATTGGATCAATACGCCGCGACCGGCTTTTTAAACCTGGAGCAATCGCTGATCGATGCCTTAGTTGCTGCAGATTTCAGTTGGGGCGGTGGCTGGAATGGTTCAAAAGATTTTATGCATTTTGAGCTCGGTTGGGAACCCGATTCATTGGTAACCGTGAGGTCGACGTCAAGTGTTTCAACGCCACAAAGAGGAAAGGAAGTAGAATGAATAAAATCTCAGCTAGGCAGAAGCAAGATGATAAAGCCCCTGTTTCCAAAGTCAAAAAAGCAGAGGCCGCAACCCATCCAGCCGTTCACACTCTGGAACAACCAACGCTCTCGACCCTCCAAACCCACCTCGGCAACGCCGCCGTCCAACGCCTGCTCGGCCAGTGTAGCGGCGATGGTGCGTTCGACTTAGACGGGGTCACCACCGCATCAACAGCGTCCGTGGCGATGTCAAGCAGTGCGTACGGACTTTTGCGGCGTGATTATGTGATCGAATCATAGTTATTCTAGAAATGTCGTTCTCGGTAGTAACTTTCAATGCATAAAAAACTATTAGCAGTTCAAGAGAAGAGAAAATCGCATAAAAACGCCAGAATGCCTGCAAAACCGACTGTCGCCACTGAGTCATCTGGCTTATTGGCGCTTCAAGCGCAAGTCGGCAACGCAGCGGTCCAGCGCACGTTGATGCAAGTGCAGCGTCAGCGTATTCAACGGGGTGATGATAAGCCGCTACCTTCTGCGATTGGCTATGTTGGGCTGAATCCAGAGGCGGGCAAAGAGGTGAAGGCACTAAAACGCGGTGCCCGCGATCAAGTCATTGTCTCGTTGGATGATCTGAAAGAACAAGCTGTCTTACAAAGCCAGGAAGGGAAGCTCGACTTTATTCAACATCGTCTTGGCCTAGACCCAGAGAAGCAAAAGGAAAAATTTGCCCTGGCGCTGGCGTGCTTGACGCAGTGTGGTTCAGCTTTCTGTGACCAAATGGCCGACATGCTGGAGATGTTTTGCAATGCCGAGAATGGGAAGTATCAGCTAGAGCGATTGGTGTTATCGGGCCATCATGCTGTGGGGAGTACAAAGATCTATGGCGATACAACTGATAAAAATGCACCCGGTTCACTCTTGTTAAATCGCGATCTACCCAATCTTGTGAAGGCTTTCCCAGATGCGGCCGCACAGGTAGAAGATATTATGTTTTCTGCCTGCAATACTAAAGAACAAGTGAACCTATGTACCAAACTCTTTCCAAATCTTAAAAGTGTCTGGGTATATGAAGGGTACTCGCCCAATGTCCAACAAGGGTCAGCGCAACATATTACGCAATGGGAACATAAGACACGCGGCGACCTTGTACCGCGCCGCCGCGACCGGATGGGCAATGCAGAGATTTGGACGAGCGAAAAAGGTTTTTTGGTTGATCCGGGGAAAACTAAAAAATCTTGAGCCAGCCTATCATTGTAACACATCCCACTCTGCTTCGGTCACTGGTTCGGTAGGGTCTTCATACTTGAGAATAGTGCCTTGTAGCGGAAAATGTGGCAACGTATCGCCCGGCAGAGAGCGGGCGAGGATGATTACTTCAATCGCTTCGCCCGGCAGAAAGGGCAGGGCTTTGATCAGTAATTCACTATTCTGCGGTACGATGGTTTCTAAACGATAGACCACCATAGCTTAACTCCTTATGGAAACATAATGAACATGGCGAACAGAGAAATAGTATACCATAGCGTAACGTATTGAACTGGGTTTAGATAACTTTTCAGGAGCAACCCTATGCCAAAATCTATTGCTCTACTAAAACAACAAAATGAGCATAAAGTGGTGCAAAAGCCCAAATCTGCGAAACAATCAGCCGTGGGTTCAGCAGTCGCCATGTGCAGTCATTTGGGCAATTGCGCCGTTCAACGTCTGCTTGCCCAACGTTCCGGCGATGGTGCCTTTGACCTGGACGATGCCACCGCCAACCGTATCAACCAGGCGCGCAGCGGCGGTCAGGCACTCGATGGCCCGGTGCAAACCCAGATGAGCGAGTCGATGGGCGCGGACTTCAGCGGCGTGCGCGTTCACACGGGTAGCGAGGCGCATCAACTCAACGAACAACTCAGCGCCAAAGCCTTTACTACCGGCCAAGATGTCTTTTTTCGTGAAGGCGCTTACAGTCCACAATCCGGCAGCGGACAGGAATTGATCGCCCATGAATTGACCCATGTCGTGCAACAGGGTTCGGGCGCGGTGGGCGGCGGCTCCACGATGCGTGTCAACGCACCTGGCGACGAATTTGAACAAGAAGCTGACTCCGTCGCCAAAACGGTGACCACTGGCACACCCGTTCCTACGGCGCAGCGGCAAGAGTTGCCAGAAGATGAGGTTCAGACGATGCGCCTGCAATGTCAGGAAGTAGAAGAGGATGAAGCGGTCCAGATGCAAGAGCTGCCCGAAGAGGAAGAGGACGTCGCCCAGATGCAGGAAATGCCTGAAGAAGATGAGCTGGCGGAAGATAGTTAACCGTCAATCGATGGAGCCTATTCTGTAACCGTAAACATCAATCCAAAATCGTAAATAACCAATGATCCACCTTCTCGACCAATCATTGCGTAGACTTTTGGTTCATGAACTGAATA
>JBBQBY010000264.1:0-9168 GCA_038318235.1 Caldilineales bacterium | reverse complement strand
AACGACACCCTCAAATACATTCTGAAAAAAGCGGTGCGCGGCCTGATTCCGGATGAACTGATCGACCGCAAAAAGCAAGGCTTTGGGGTGCCCGTCTACGAGTGGTTCTTTGACCGGCTGGGTGCGCAGGCGCGCCAAGAGCTCAATGATTTCTGCGACCAGACTGATTTTCTGGATCGGGCAGCGGTGATGAGTTTATTGGACAACAATCGCGGGCCGCAGGCTTGGTATCTGTTAAACTTTGCCTTGTGGTGGAAAGAATATGTCGCATGAAAAGTGTGTTTGAGCGTGTACGTGGTGATGCGTTCGAGTTGCGACGCGAAACACTCTGGAAATTTTATCATCAGGCGCGCACATCCGATTTTGTGTATAAAGTCGCGGAGACTTTTGCGACACGCGTTTTTTTGGTTGGCCTGAGTTTGGTGACAAGCGTGATCATTGCGCGCATTTTGGGGCCTGAAGGGCGCGGGCAATATGCCACAGCCATTGTGATCGGTGGGATCGGTGCACAGTTTGGCAACTTTGGTTTACATGCATCCAATACCTATCTAGTCGCGCAGAACCGTTCGTTGCTTTCGGCCTTGCTCGCCAACAGTTTGGTGGTCAGCCTTGGCTTGGGTGGACTGGGCGCGCTCGTCACGTGGTGGATCTTCGCGATCTGGCCGACGCTCGCGCCGATCCAAGGCATGTTGCTGGCGCTGTCGCTGATCTGGATTCCCTTTACGCTGGCCTATATGCTGTTGCAGAATCTGCAACTGGGTATTCAGGAAGTGCGCTCTTACAACTCAATCGCCCTGTTTACCAAGTTACTTTCGGTGGCATTGCTCGGCAGCCTGATCTTGTTGCACCTCGTGACGGTGGAAACGGTCTTTGCCAGTGGCTTTTTGATCGTCCTGATCAGTTGTGCGTGGACCTTCTGGAAATTATGGCCGCATTTGACCTGGCCCCTGAAGTTATCCAAACCTTTGTTTGTTGAGGGTATTCATTACGGTTTTAAAGCTTATCTAGCGGCGTTCTTTGGATTTTTGGTATTACGGGTAGATTTGTTGTTGGTCAAACAGATGTTGGGTTCGGAGCAGGCTGGGTATTACTCTACCGCCGCCAATATGGCCGATCTCATGTATATGTTGCCCTCGACAATCGGGGTGATCTTGTTTCCACGGATGGCGGCTTTAAAGACAACCGAAGAAAAGTGGGCGCTGGCGGTGAAAGCCAGCCTGGGCACCGGTGCGCTCATGATTCTTTTGGCGGTTGGCGGTTTTCTTTTTGCTCGGCCGGCGATTCAGCTCTTATATGGCAAGGCTTTTCTGCCAGCCGTCGCGCCGTTTTATGTCTTGGCGCTTGCTATGGTATTTTATGGGGTAAACAATATTATCGCCAATTACTTTGCAGCCATTGGCTTCCCCAACTTTGCCGTTTATATTTGGGTGCCGATGGCGCTGCTCAACATTGTCCTCAATCTTGTTTTGATCCCAGGCTGGGGCATTGTTGGCGCAGCCGCTGCGTCCCTGGTATGCTATTTGATGATTCTGGTATGTCAGTATATATATGCGTCTCGACAGGTAAGCAAGCTTCATGCAAGTTAAACGTGATTTCGACTTAATTTATCGCGAGCAGCCGGACCCCTGGCAGATTGGGGCAGCCGACTCCGACCGCTATAATCTTTATTTCAACTTGATTCGTGCCCACGCGTGCGGCAAAGCGTCCATTCTGGATATTGGCTGCGGCTTCGGCGCTTTCCTGGCGCGCTTTCAAGGTGACTATGAACACTTGGTAGGTGTTGAGCTAAGTAAACTCGCGATCCAAAAGGGTCAGCAAAAGCACCCATTTATTCAATTTATCCAGGGGTCGGCCGATCAACTGGGTCAGTGTATGCCGCCAGTGTCCTGCTATGACACCATTGTTTACAGTGATGTCATTTACTATCTGGACGAAACTGGTAAGCACGCCTCGTTGCAATGGGTTGCGGAACACCTGGCTCAGGATGGGCTGGCCTTTATTGCCGGCTGGTGTCCTGGTGGGGACTATATGACCTTTGACGAGATGAAACGCTTGGTTGAACGTTATCTGCGCGTTGAGGAATGCCGGTATCTCGATAGTCAGCACGCGGTCTTCCTGACGCGTAAACGTAGAAACTTTGTGTCCATTACCATCGACTATGAGACCTGGCAGCCGATTCCAGCGGGGAAAAGCATTAACTGGGAGAAGGACGTTTTTCAGCCTACAGATCAATTGTTGGCGCTTTGCGAACGCGAACAAGCGAAACTGACGCTGTTTGCGGAGATGGGCGAATATTTCTGGCTCCAGCAAAATCAGCCTGAAGTTGCCGCCAAGATGGAGGCGCAATGGCAGGCGGCTATCCGCCAGGGCCATGATGTGCAACTACATCTCCATCCCAATTGGTTGCCCGAATTAGGGGCGCGTGCTGTAGATGGCCAATGGTACTGGGATTGGTCTAAAGCCAAAGCCGCGGATTACCCGGGCGATCTGATGCAACTGATCGCAACCTGCAAAGCGACCCTTGAGGCACTTTTGCGGCCCATAGACCCACAGTACACCGTGACCGCTTTTCGCGCGGGCGCTTATGCGGCGCAACCTTTTCAACGGTTGGCGGAAGCGTTGGCCGCCAATGGCATTTTCTGTGATTCATCTGTCTATGCCGGTGGTGTTTCGCAAGAACGCGGGTATGATTACTCGATGCCTTATGCCAATCACCAGCCGTACTTTGCCAATTATTATGATCCACAGCTAAAAGCACCGCCGGCGGAACAAGCCATTGTGGAAATTCCAATCTTTACCTTTGCCCCGGGCCAACGTTGGTTTTTGGATAATACAGAAGGCGAAAAATTTGCAGAGCGGCTGCTCACCTATTTGGCGCAACAGGCCGCGACATTCAAAAGCAATGAAGATTTACGCCGGTTACAAGAATTCAAACGGCTCTGGCGCAAAGTCTATCTCCGGCTGGCGCCCTTGCAGGGCCAGTTTAAACGCTTTGTACCCAAGGCGCTGCTTTACTATTTAACCGAATATGGGCCGGAACACCTGGTGGAACATCACTATTATGTCATGATCGGCCACACCAAAGCCGACCTACATTGGAGCGGGATCGCGACGAATCTGCGCCAATTAAAGCAACAGGGGTTTGAATTTATCACGCTGTCTGATATGGCGCACAAGGCGAAAGCGGAATTGTTAGCCAACCAAATGGCGCGCTCCAAAACCCAGGAAGCTGAATACCAGGTGCAGCGGGAATACAATGCGGTGTTGGGCGACGCCCGCAATGAACAGCAGTCTTATTATCTACAGCAGATGATCCCCTGGGATCGCAAAAATGTGCTCGACTTGGGCACAGGCGCGGGGTATTGGGCCAGCCGGATCGCCAGCCTCTATCCGTGGATGAATATTGTGGGCATTGACTATGGCTTTGACTTCATTGCCAAAGCGCAACGTCAGTACAGTTCGCCACGAACACTCTTTCAAGTGGCAGATTTCGTCGATTTGCCTTTTGCGGATGGTTTCTTTGACTGCATTTATGCGGATAACACGCTTGAGCACGCGTATGATGTGGACAGCACTTTGCGGGAAGCCTACCGCGTTTTACAGTGGAACGGTGTGCTGGTGGCCGCGATTCCGGGGGATGCACACAATTCCGAGCGCATCTGTGATAACCACACTTGGAAGACAGCGCCACACGAAGTGAAGCTGCGCCTGCAACGGGCTGGCTTTGTGAATATTGAAATCACAGAAATCGATACCTTGCGCCAATTGGGTATGTCGCCATATCCGCCAGCCCAAGACCAAATGATGTATATTCGTGCCTGGAAACGCCCGCAGGAAACACTGAAGCTGGCGCGCGCGATCGAAGCTATGTATTGGGTCTACCAAACGTTATCGCCAGAAAAGAGTTCGACCAGCGGTGACCCAGTGGAGATTCTCAAAGGCGGGTACGCTTATTGTTGGGGGTCTGTGGTGGTGTTGGGCAAATTACTCCAGCGCGAGGGGTTCGACGTACGCTGGGTCACGATGTTGGCTCGTAACCACCCCAAAGGGCGCGGCGAAGAGCAAACAGATTCACACGAAGTGTTACAAGTGACGGCAGAGGGCAAAACCGTGATTCTGGATGCCATGGCGAATACTTGCATCCCGTATGCCATTGCCGAACTTGTACGGCAGCCGGCCTTGGCCAAAGCGAAAGCCGAGCCTGACGAGCGCTATCTGGCCCGCGGCTACAAGCTGTATGATACGGACTTCTGGTATCAGCGGGTTTACCAGTATGCCGCACGCCCCGATATCCGTGGTAAATTCAACTGGATCAAAGTGTGAGCTTATGGATGACAAACAGAAGTCGGAGACCCAATCTGTCTGGGGAGCCTCGCCAGCTGGCAGCATTTTTGCCAAAGATGGGGCACCAGGAACGCCAGATTTTTTTAGAAAAACGCTAGCCAAACGGAATGGTCATGAAATTCCTTGGCTGCTGCAACTGATTCCCTTTCAGCTGACGAGCCAACGCCGAGTGCTTGAACTGGGCTGTGGCGCGGGTTATGATGCCTATGAATTTTGTCGCAATGGTGCTGATTATGTAGGCATCGATCTGACGCCGCAGAATCCAATGCGGACACGGCAGCATCTGAGTTTTTATAACTTTTCACCCCAAGTGCTGGTGGGAGACGCGGAAGAATTGATGTTTCCGGCGGCAGCATTCGACATGGTCTTTTCCAATGGCGTTTTGCATCACACCCCCAATATGGGCAAGAGCTTCCGGGAAGCGTATCGGGTGCTGAAGTCGGGCGGTGACTTCTGGGTGATCCTCTATCACAAAAATTCCGTATTCTACTGGCTGACGCTCTGGTTGGTTGATCACATTTTGCGGCTTGGTTTCCTCCAGCGCAGTTTTCAAGAGCGGCTTGGCCAAATTGAGTATACAACAAGCGATGCGCTACCGCTGGTCAATGCGTATAGTCGCCAAGAGCTGACACAGCTATTGACGGCTAGTGGTTTCCATGTCCAATCGCTCTTTGTCCGCAAATTATTACGGGAAGACCTGCCAGATTTACCGTTGGTGCGCCGGCTCTACCCGCAGCTTGCCCAATCCTGGCTCGATGCACTAGGCACACGCTTTGGTTGGTATATCATCGCTCACGCCCGAAAGTCTTGACATGCAGCCGTCACGCATTATTCTATTAAAACAAAATACAACCAATCTAACACCGCCGCCGGACACGATCATCGTCGATATGGCGACGCTTAAAACCTGGCTCAAACGGGGCACGATCCTAAAGCAGCTTTTTGCTTACAAAGAAGCGCAAGTACATACCTATAGCATCAACGTCATGAATCGCCTTTTACCCTTTGCGCTGGTGGCGCGCGGCTTAAGCCATGGACGTTGCGAGATTGTGGACGAGCAAGGCCAGCAGCAAACGGTGACAATTGGCTTTCTAGCCCGGTTGCTCAAAAATTTGGGACGTGATTTTTTGCAGCGTAATACCCTGCTGCGCGTGGTTGAACACGCGGTCACCCTGGTCGAACAGGCTAACCAACAGCCGCATCCTCATCGACTCGATCTGGCAGCAACACCAGTCTACTTGCGCACCGACTTGATCTTTGGGCTGCGTTCGGGTGGGTCGGTGGGGCATATTGCCGGCGTGCTCAATAATCTGGCTCAGTTTGCCGGCAAGCCGCTCTTTATCACAACGGATCAGATTCCAACCGTACAGTTGGAGATTGAAACCTGCCATGTCTTGCCAGGTGAAGCATTTCGTGATTTTGTCGAATTGGCGCGGTTGGCATTCAATGAGACTTTTTTTCGTCAGGCCTGCGCTTATCTGCGGGACCGTAAAGTGGCGTTTATCTACCAACGATATAGCGCCAACAATTATGCCGGTCTGAAATTGGCGCAAAGTCTCCAGGTGCCCTTTGCCCTCGAATATAATGGCTCTGAAATCTGGGTGAATCGGCATTGGGGACGCCCACTTCAATATGAGGCCTTGGCCGAGCGCATTGAAATGGCAAATTTGCATGGCGCAGACATGGTGACGGTGGTCAGCCGACCATTACAAGATGAACTGATTCAACGCGGCATTGATCCCGCCAAGATTCTGGTGAACCTGAACGGCGTCAATCCCGAGCGCTATTCGCCAACGGTGGATGGTTCCGAAGTCCGCCGTCGTTATGGGTTGGCGGATAAAGTGGTGATCGGCTTTATCGGCACCTTTGGTCCGTGGCATGGCGCCGAAGTGCTGGCCGAAGCCTATGGCCGTTTGTTGCAGGCATACCCAACCTATCGCACGCGTGTTCACCTATTGATGATCGGTGATGGCGTGACGATGGCGCAGGTGAAGGCCAATCTGGCAAAATATGACGCGCAGGCCGCCTGTACATTGACGGGATTAATCCCCCAGGCGCAAGGGCCCGCGCATCTGGCCGCGTGTGATCTGCTCGCCTCGCCGCATGTCCCCAATGCGGACGGCACGCCTTTCTTTGGTTCGCCGACCAAACTGTTTGAATATATGGCGATGGGCAAAGGCATTGTGGCTTCCAACCTGGATCAGATTGGTGAAATCCTTGAACATGGGCGCACAGCTTGGCTGGTTGAGCCAAATGAGCCACAAGCCTTGATGATAGGGTTGAAGCAATTGATTGACGATGCGGACTTGCGCCAGCGTTTAGGTCAGGCGGCCCGCGCCGAGGCCGTAGCCAAATATACCTGGCGTGAACATACGCGGTGCATTATTGAGCATCTGGTGAGCAGGACAAAGGAACGGGTCTAACGTGACCGGCACTTTTCCGAAGCAGCGGGTCGATTAGATTGGATATCCACTCGCTTGGTGCGTGAAGTGCCGGTCACGTTGTACACGAACTTGGGTAAAGTGGCATTAGGCCGCCGGAAAAGGTAAAACTATGCAACCACATGAAGCCAATCTCAATCAACAAGTGCGTAGCTATTGGGAAGCAGAGCCATGCGGCACCGAAGCCGATATTGTGGGCGATCTGTCGGGGCAGACGTTGGCCTGGTTCGAGCAGATTGAGACCTATCGTTATACGGCGGAGCCTTTTATTCATAGCGTGGCGCAATTTAGCCGCCATCATGGTAAAAAAGTCTTAGAAGTGGGCGTGGGCGCGGGAACGGATCATTTGCAATGGGCGCGCGCTGGGGCGGAATGCTATGGGGTAGATTTGACCGAGGCAGGAATTGCGACCACCAGAACGCACTTGGCGCACTACGGCTTTACATCCAATTTGCAACGCGTGGACGCCGAGGCGCTGCCATTTGACGATGAATTTTTTGATGTCGTCTACTCTTGGGGTGTGATCCATCATTCGGAACACCCAGAACGGATCCTGGCCGAGATCAGACGGGTGCTAAAGCCGGGCGGGCTCTTTCTGGGCATGATGTATGGGCGGCACTCGCTGGCCGTCTATAAATATTGGGTCAAATATGCCCTACTGAAGGGGAAACCCGGACGCAGCCTGGCGGATGTAGTCTGGCACCATGTCGAGAGCATTGGAACCAAGGCGTATACCGTGCCGGAATTACGCCAACTGTTTGCGCCTTTTCAGGCCTTTTCTGCCCAACCTTTGCTCACGCGTTCGGATATGGGCAACTTGCCAACTTGGCTCTGTGCTTTACTCCCGGATCGCTTGGGTTGGTTTATTGCGCTGCGTGCCGTCAAGTAGGCCATTGACTTTCAATCTGCGAGTTTCTCGTTATGATAAAAGGTGTAAACGCCCAACAACGTAGCACAAATCTACCGTGGGTTCGTCGGTTGGCGTGGTTATTTAGCTTTGAAATCAGACTCCTGGCCGGTGTCGCGCTGATTGCTGGTATGGTAGTCGCCTTCTTTTTGCGCGGGCGCTTCACTGATTATATGGGGAACGAATTGTTAGGGCTGGCAGTTGCGCTGATCTATTTGTTGTTAGTCTGGAAGCGGACGCGCACGAGAATCGAGCAAGCTGGTTACTCGCTTGCACAGCGCTGGCAAGCTTTAGGGCAACGCTGGCAAGTGCTGATTGGCGCGCTATGCGTACTCGCGTTGGTCTTGATCAATACAAATTATTTGCTACATTTGCCGCTTGAACTAGAGACAAGTGTCTACCAACAGCAGGCATCGGGCAATGTGGTGCGCACACAAATTGGCCAATCGAAAGACTCGACCATTCAATTCACGATCTATGGCTTGCAACAGGGCTGTCTGCTGTGTGGCGCAAATCGACCAGCAGCTCGCCCAGAACCAATCGAAAATTTGGTGGCGGCGGAAGATTTGGGGCTTGTCTTCTTTTTTGGTTTAGCGGTGAAGAGTGGTCTGCTGGTGCCAACAGTGCAGGGATATCATCTTTTTGTTGTTGCGCTATTTGTCGGCGCCAGCGTGCTTGCAGCGCTGGTAGTGGGCTTTACATATCGCTCAATCCTAGCAACCGTGCTATTTATCGTGGCGATTTTCACGTCGCGTTTGCTGACGCCCTTGCCCTATCTGACGAGTGAAATCCTGGTCCGTAGTTACGGTATCCCGACGGTAGTCATGTTTTTAACGGCGGCCTGGGGTTTAGCCATTTTGGCACGCGTCGATCGCCGTCAACTCGCGGCGCGAACCTGGATCGGTTACCTTTGTGCGTTTGCCTTAGGTTTAACCGCTGGTTTTGGCTTCCTGGCGCGCTCGGAATCTGGCTATATTGCGCTGCTGGCTGGCGTGGGGGTATTGGCCTACTGGACTTTCTACCGAAGAAAATGGGCGCAGGTCTTGATCATGTGGCTGATGTTAGCACTGGGTTTTGCTTTGCCGCTGCTGGCGTTTTATGGCATCCTGGACGCGCGCTTCGCCTGGTATGTGTTGCCACCGGTGCAGGCCGATAAATTGCCCACCCACGGCATCTGGCATAACGCTTTTATCGGGCTAGGTTACGTTTCCAACCGCTGGGGCATTGTGTGGGATGACAAGGTGGGCGAAGAAGTTGCGGCGAAGAACTGCCCAGGCGTCGTCTTTGCCACCTACCAATATTTTGACTGTTTGAAGGGTCAATTTTTCAAGGTCGTGCAGGCAGATCCTGGCCTGTTGATCCGTAATCTTGTGGTTAAAACGGTGATGATGTTTGTGATCGTGCTGTTCACACCTGCTGCAATGTGGACGGCGATGGCTGTTGTGTTTGCCAATCTACGCCAGCATGGCATCTATT
>JBBQBY010000263.1:0-9174 GCA_038318235.1 Caldilineales bacterium | reverse complement strand
GTAACATGCGTCAGTAAAATAAAAATATTCGACAAATTTCAGGCATAAAAAAGCCCGCAGTCTTGAACTGCGGGGCTTTTTGTGTAACGCTCGCTAATTTATTTAGCCGACGCGCAAGACCTGACCCGTGTAGATGTGGTTCGGGTTGCTCAGGTGATTAGCCTGCATCAGCCACCAGACGGAGGTGTGATAGCGACGAGCAATCGAGCTCAGGTTATCGCCAGCGCAGACCGTGTAGCCGTTGGCATAATGCCCCTGATTGCCACCGGGATAGCCGTTCTGATGACCACCAGGATAGCCACCCTGATTGTAGCCACCTTGATTGTAGCCACCGGTAATGCAAATGTATTGACCCGCATAGATCCGATCAATGTTACCAATGTCATTCGCCTCGCGGAGCGCCCACAAGCCAGTGCCATAACGGGCAGCGATGCCAGAGAGCGTATCGCCCTTTTGCACAATATAATAGTTGGCGCAACCGGGGCCACCGTGGCCATATTGACCTTCCAAAGGGGCCGCCATCGCAACGGTGGGCAACAGGGTGGCGCCGATACTAACGGCCAACGCCAAGGCGACGCCCGCGCGGCGAGCTACTTGAGTGATTGATTGAAACTTGAACATTTGAGACTCCTTTTATAGATGTGATAGGGTAATAAGTAGTAAACAAGCTTAGGGTAAGATTGATAAGCAAGAATTGTCGGTCAGCTGCCAAACTTCACATCACCTCCTTGCTCGCATATGTCGGCAAGATTGTTCTGTTTAAAACAATTTGTTCAAATGGGAGCTACGATCAAATTTTAGCGCTCCTGCCTTGAAATAAGCCTAACAAACAATCGTTGAATCATCGTTGAATCATCGTTGAAGAGCAACAGGCGATGTAAAATGTTTCATCTGTTGTTCTACCTGAGATGACGCTTTCCCCCCTAAGAAGTTACGGGGAATTTATAAAATTTGGCAACAAAAAGCTCACGGCTAGAGAGAATTTACGCCTCTCTAGCCGTGAGCTTTTTGTGCTATAGCCATAACGTGATTAACGGACATCCATTTATGGCTGTGCACTAGACAATGGTATTCAATTTATCCGGCAACACTATCGATGATCAATGATGGCGGCTGGGATGATGATTCTGCGGACCACCAGGATGACGACCTGCGGGGATGCAAATGTACTCGCCAGTGTAGATGCGATTGATGTTGCCAATGTGATTTACATCGCGGAGCGCCCATAAACTAACCCGATAACTAACCGCGATCCCGGAAAGCGTATCACCAGCTTTTACAACATAATAATCGGGACAGCCAGGACCACGTCTGCCGTGTTGGCCGGCCAAAGGGGCCGCCAGCGCAGCGGTAGGCAACAGGGTGGCGCCGAGACTAACGGCCAACAGCAAGGCGATGCCGGCACGGCGGGTCAATTGGCTGATCGAACGAAACTTGAACATTGGAGACTCCTTTTATCGGTGTGATAGGGTAACAATTAATCAACAAGCCTAGGGTACCATTGATAAGCAAAAATTGTCTGTGGCTGCCAACCTTCACATCACCTCCTTGCGCACGTATGTCGGCAAGCGTGGTCTGTTCAAAATGATTTGTTCAGATGATGGCTACGATCAAGTTTAGTGCTTGCCTTGAAACAAGTGCAACAAGCAAGCGTTAATCAGCATTCGTTGCATGGCAGGTGGAGCAAAATGTTTGATCTGGCGTTCTACCAAATATGCGCCTTTTCCCTTAAGACTTCGCAGGATGTTTCAAAGTTTGAAAACAAAAAGATCACGACCGGAGAGGTGTAATCCTCTCTAGCCGTGATCTTTTTATAATAACCATAGGTAGTTGATGGGGGCATCGTGTTATGGCCGTGCACTAGACACTATTATTCAGTTGATACGCTAATACTATCGCTTACAGCATGGATTATCTCAGACCATCCATGCTATCCATCAAGCTTTCTCCAACATATTCATGGCAGCCCGCATATAGCCGAGGGCAAAGGCCATACCCGCATGCCAGGGCGCATCGCAACTGGTGTGCGGCGTATGATCAGGGATTAATACGCCAGTATAACCACTATCCCGATAGGCACGCAGGGCTTCAATCATATCGACATCGCCTTCATCTAGAAACACTTCCCGGTAATTCGGTGCTTTTCCGCGCACATTGCGGAAGTGAACATAATGAATGCGGCCTGTTGCGGCGTACCGACGAATGATACTGAGCACATCAGTCGCATCCGGCATCTCGGTGATTGTGCCCTGACAGAATTCCAGTCCATTATACTGGCTGGGCACTAAATCGAGCAAACGCTGATACGCATCAGGGTTGGTAATCAGGCGACCAGTATCACGCAAAACTTCCAACGGGGGATCATCTGGGTGCGCAGCCAACCGCACCCCCGCTTCTTCGGCCACCGGCACGAGGTTTTCCAAGAAGTAAGCCAAGCGTTCCCACATCGCTTCCTGGCTTACCACGCCGATATCACCAGCAGCGGGGTTGGCAGTGAGCTTTTGTCCCCAAAGCTCACCTTGTGGAATGCGCGTCTGCTCTGGGGCTTCTGCCGCCAAAAAGCCAACCGATTCTGCACCACCGCGCGCAAATGGACGCCAGACGCGGCCCCAAACCCCGGCCAGGCTAAAGTAGTAACCCATGATTGGAATGCCAGCTTTGCCCATATTGCGGATGGTCTTTTTCATGTTTTCCATCTGCGCCACCCGCCCTGGGCCATCTAGTAAAATTTGATCCCAGTGTTGGGGTGGGAAATTTTCAATCGCCTCTAAGGTTAAGTCATGGCTGGCCACAAACTGCTGTAACCCGCGCAGATCTTCATACGACCAGTAGCCATCTTTGGTCGAAGGGAAACTGTCTTGCGGCAAATGGGCCACAATATGCGTGGCGCTGATCTGGCGGGCAAACCGCAGATTATCGGCAGTTACCATGCCATCATATAAGCCTAGTCCAAGTTTCATCTAGCTTACCCCCACCCTCAGACTAAGGGCTTCACCCGTTGCACAAACTGAAACGGCACATTCCACGGGTCGCGCAAAAAGAGCAATTTGTCTCCGGCGGGCGTGATCGTGATATCGGTCACGGTGGTTGCGCCGGCGGCGACGAGGCGCTCACGGTCAGCTTCGATATTGGGCGAAGTGAAGGCCAGATGTAAATTGAAAGGGTTCATGTTGGCATAATCCGGCATTGGCGCGGCCGGGTTATTATAAATTTCGATCATGCTGCCCTTGTCATCCGCCAAAAAGTGCATAAAGGGTGATGTCGCTTGGGCTACGACGATCCGCATCCCGAAGTGCTCGGCAAACCATTGGGCCATTTTGGCCGGTTCTTGGACGTTGATGGCAACGTGTTCTAGGTTCATGATCAGTTTTCTCCTTAGTGATTGAAATAGGAAGTAGGGAGTAGGAAGTAGGGAGTAGGAAGTAGGAAGTAGGAAGTAGGAAGTAGGAAGTAAACGACATGCCCCTCTACTCCTTACTTCCTACTCCCTACTCCGCATTAAAAACGACAATTTGTCTGTGCAAGCACCGGCGCGTTAATTAAATTACTCGGCATTTGGCCCCGAAGCACTTGGGCAACCTGGGCGGCGGCTTTATACGCTAGCTCGGCAATCGCAGCTTGCGAATAAAAAGCCGTGTGCGGCGTTATGATCACATTCTCTAACGCGAATAAAGGATGATCGGGTAGTGGCGGCTCTTGCGTGAGCACATCCAAGGCAGCCCCGGCAATCCAGCCTGCTTGCAAAGCAGTCACTAAGGCGCTTTCATCAATAATCGCGCCACGCGATGTATTGATCAGAAACGCCGTTGGCTTCATCATACGCAAGGCACGGGCATCGATCAAGCCGCGTGTTTCTGCTGTCAAGGGGGCGTGGATCGATACATAATCGGCTTCGCGCAGTAGAAAATCTAGATCATTGGTAGCTGTCCCAAAAGGTTCGAGCGCATCGGCGGCCAGCCGTGGGGTATAGGCGATGATTTTCAAGCCAAATCCCAACGCTTTAGGGACCAATGCCTGGGCCAAGTTACCATAACCAATTAATCCTAATGTCTGGCCGCGCAGACGTGGGATGGCGCGGCCTGTCTGCAAATTCCAGATGCCACTACGGGTTTGATTAGCGAAAGGAACAATGCGCCGCGCCAGGCTCAGTAACAATGCCATCACCTGATCCGATACTTCATCCAGGCAAAAATCGGGCACGTTGGTAACGAGCATACCCAGTTCCGTAGCCCGGTCAACGGCAATATTATCCAAGCCAATCCCATAACGGCTCACGATGCGACAGCGCGGCGCCGCCTCTAGCACAGGAATGGTCACACGCTTCCAACAAGTCAAAATCGCATCGACTTGGGGGGCGAGTTGGGTTAGCTCCAACTCTTCACCCGTCTGCGCGACCACCAGTTCGGCGTCCACAGCCGCCAGCAGGGCGCGCTCAATCTCAAGCGTAGGCCAGGCATAATCGGTGATCAGAACTTTAAAGGTCGACATGGCGAGGCTCTTTATCGTTGTTTTTTGGTCACTTTGCTTGCGCAATTGATTGCGCGAATGCATTGTAAGCCGTCGTGACAGATTGTCAACTGGCGAGATGGCTGTAGATAGCTTTCAGCATACGCCACAGTGAGCTTACCTATAGTGAAATTAGTTTAAAAATGAGGGTTCTGAAGCTTCCTGGAAGCGGACAGCGCCTTTCACGTAAACGCGACCATCCGTGTCCGCTTCCAGGAAGCTGGTCCACCAAACTGATTTTACTTTAGCTTTTATTTTGAAATTTCGCCGCTATTCGTCGCTTACTATTACTATTTATTATCCCCACAGCAAGCCGCTTGTTAGCAACTTGTAAGCCTCCTATTACCTTCCGCCAATTATACACACAGCCATTGCCTACGTACTGACACCTATTCGTTAGCGAATTGGCATCAACAAAACACAACTTTTTGCTTTATACTGATAGCGGGCGTATATACAACCCAACACGACCTATAAAAAGGAGAGACATCAATGTTAGATCCAGGCGCTGCGCTTCTCTTATTTTTTCTGTTCGTCGGACTGGTTGGTATGAGTCTGTACGTGGTGTGGTTACAGGTGAATCTATGGCTAACTCGTCAGATTTTGAACCGGGCTTCGGTGATCGTGGCGAATACCCCATCCGCTTCAGTGAAAGCTAGTGGCAGTTGTTTAGGCAGTTTCGGTTTCCTATTGGTGATCATGCTCTTGGCGATTGTTTTTGCAGCCTTGTATTTTTCGTGAGTGTGATCGTGAGCGAGCCATCAGTCATCTGATCGGCTGGATATGTTTAATCGAATCTGTAACTGACTGATAACCTACATCGAAGCCTTGTGTTACAGTGAAAGGAGAATCAATATGGAATCGCGAGAAGAATTTCAATCAGCGCAACACGGGATTGGTTGTATGTGGGCCATGCTCAAGCTAATTCTTGTGGTCGTGATGCTGGTCTTTCTGGGCGGGGTGCTGGCCGGTGCAGTTGTGGTGGCAATGGTGGGATAGGTCCGTTGATCGTACGTACCAAATGTAATCTCGTCGCATAATATGAATGACGAACAGACGAAGTCCTGGCTTGTAAGCCAGGACTTCGGTTTTTCTTAAGGCAATCTGATTGACAATTCATCTGGTCAGACGGTAAGATTATCCCAATTATTTGTCACAAAGGAGATCAGAATGGCCCAGTATCTAACACCGCCAGTTGCGCCCCAACGCCCGACGCGCGTGGAAATTCACGATGATGTGCTGATCGACCCCTACTTTTGGCTGCGCGACCGCACCGATCCCGCGGTCATTGCCTATTTGGAAGCTGAAAACGCCTATCAGGCGGCGGTCTTAGCCCCAACCGTAGCGCTGCAAGAGCAGCTTTATCAGGAGATGCGCTCACGCATTCAACAGACCGATCACTCTGTGCCGGAGCAGATCGGCAATTATTTTTATTATCAGCGTACCGAAGAGGGCCAACAATATCCGATCTACTGTCGCAAGCCAGTCAATGCGGAAAATAATCGGGAAGCGGTGGAAGAAATTCTACTGGATCAGAATCAGTTAGCGGCGGGACAGCCTTATTGTGGCATTGGCAATTTCAAAGTCAGCCCGGACCAACGGCGGTTGGCCTATTCCTTAGACACTGCCGGCGACGAGACCTACACCCTCTATATCAAGGACCTAGCGACTGGCGCGCTCCTGGGTGATCGTATACCGAATACCTATTATGGCCTAGAATGGGCAAATGATAGCCGCACACTTTTTTATACCGGTCTAGACGCGGCTAAACGTCCGTACAAACTTTTTCGCCATCAACTAGGCGACGATCCAGCCATAGATGGATTGGTTTACCAAGAAGAGGATCAGCGGTTTAACATTCATCTCCAGAAGAGCAAGAGCCGCGCTTATCTCTTGGTCACGTTGGACAGTTCTATGACTTCCGAGGTCTGGTTCATCCCAGCGGATCAACCCCTGACGCCGCCGAAAATTGTTGAACCACGGCAGCAAGGGATCGAATATTCGGTTACGCACCATGACCAGCGCTTTTTCATTACGACCAACGATCAAGCGCGCAATTTCCGGGTAATGACCGCGCCCGTGAGTGATCCCGGCAAGGCAAACTGGCAAGAGTTCATCGCGCATCGTGACAGTGTCATGGTCAACCGCACGGAAGCCTTTCAGCGCCACTTGGTGGTGATCGAACGCGAGGCAGGGCTGCGCCAGTTGCGGATTATCGATCTCACCACCAATCAGGCCCATCGCGTCGAGTTTTCAGATGCCGTCTACACCTATAGTTTTAACCACAATCCAGAATTTGCCACGCAGCTATTGCGCTTTACCTACTCATCACCGATCACACCCGAGACAGTTTTTGATTATGACATGGATACGCGGGTGCTCGAAGTAAAAAAGCGCCGAGCAATCTTGGGCAATTATGATCCCAGCCTCTACCAAACCAGGCGTTTATGGGCCAACGCAGCGGATGGGGTACAGGTGCCCATCTCGGTGGTGCATCGCAAAGGCATCCGGTTGGATGGCGATCATCCGCTGTTGTTATCTGGCTATGGGGCCTATGGCGCTAATAATGATTTGGGCTTTAATGCCAATGCCCTGAGCCTGCTTGAGCGCGGTTTTGTCGTGGCCACAGCGCACATTCGCGGGGGCGGCGAGATGGGACGGCAGTGGTATGAAGATGGCAAATTGCTGCACAAGAAAAATACGTTTACCGATTTTATTGCCTGTGCCGAACATTTGATTGCCCAAGGTTATACCGTGCCCCCAAAGCTGGTGATCCGCGGGCGCAGCGCGGGTGGTTTATTGATGGGGGCAGTGACAAACATGCGTCCCGATCTTTTTGCTGGTGTGATTGCTGGCGTCCCCTTTGTCGATGTGATCAACACGATGCTTGACCCTTCGATCCCGCTGACCGTTAGTGAATTTGAGGAGTGGGGCAATCCAACGGATCAGCAGTTCTATGCCTACATGAAATCTTATTCGCCCTACGATAATCTAACGGCCCAAGCCTACCCGCATCTGCTGGTGACGGCGGGTTTGAATGATCCACGCGTGCAATATTGGGAACCGGCCAAATGGGTGGCCCAGTTGCGCACCTTAAAAACCGACCAAAACCAATTGTTGCTAAAGACCAATATGGCGGCCGGACATGGCGGTGCCTCTGGTCGTTACGACTATCTGCGGGAAATCGCCTTTGAATATGCCTTTATCTTGAATATTCTCGGCTTGACCAACACGCCAGAGCAAGATTAAATTGCAAGCAAAATGGCAGCAGGCAACGCTATACGCCACTCCAATTTTCGAGTAACATTAGCCCAATTAAACACACAACACCACGGAACGTTTGTCAGATAGCCGACCGGCTTACCGGCAATGTGTGGATTTCCGCACCAAAACGAGAAAATAAAGCTATCGACAAGCTAGCGCACACCACAGGAAATAAGTATGGGCAATGAGCAAAACTTGCCGGCCTCTCGGCATTTCCAGTTATACGAGCTTAGTGACGGGGTATATGTCGCCCTCCAGAAAGCGGGCGGCTGGGCAACGAGCAATGCTGGCATCATCGATTTGGGTGACCGCACCCTGGTTTTCGACACTCTTCTAACGCCGCAAGCAGCAAACGACTTACGCGCCGCGGCGGAAAGCTTAACGGGCCGTCCAGTGACCACGGTGCTGAACAGCCACCATCACCGCGATCATGTTTGGGGCAACCAGGTCTTTGCAGCCACCGCCGATATCGTAGCGAGCACGGTCACCCGACAATTGATGGCGACCCAGGGCTTGGCAACCATGGCTTTGCAACGTGAACAGGCGGCAGCACAGTTGGCCGTCTTAGAGCAGCAGCAGCGCGGCCCAACCAAAGGCCAAGATCGCCAACAACTCGCCCTGCAAATCGATTATTACCAAGGTATCGTCGCAGCACTACCTTTGCTTCAGCCGCGCCTCCCTAACCTTACTTTTGATTCCCAACTCGTGATCCACGGCTCACAGCGCAGGGTCGAGGCCCTTACTTATGGTATAGGGCATACGCAAGGGGACGTCATGCTTTTTTTACCGGCTGAGGGCATTTTATTTGCAGGTGATTTAATCAGTGTCAATTATCATCCGTATTTGGCCGATGGAGATCCTGGTGAAGTGAACCGGATTATTGATCTTGTGACCAACAAGCTAAAGCCCCAGATCGTGGTGCCCGGCCACGGCGAAATTGGCAACGGCGAAGACCTACAGGCCATGGCCCGCTATCTCACAGTGCTGACCGAAATGGCCTTGGTGGAATTAGCCTATAAACTGGAAAATCCAGCACAATTAGAAGAAAAGATTGCTGGGTTAGCGATTCCGACACCGTTTGTCACTTGGTCTTACGCCAATTTTTTCACCGATAATTTACGCTTTTTATATCAACGCATGATGAAGGCTTATGCGGATTAGGGGTAAAAAATCCCTGCTTCGCTCTGACTTTGCGCTAGAAAGGTGATGGCCATTCTGCTAGAAATTCTGCTCATTCTCTTACTGACCGTAATCAACGGCCTCCTCTCCATGTCGGAAATGGCCGTGGTCTCTGCCCGCAAAATTCGGCTCCAACAGCGGGCGGCAGAAGGGGACACCGGGGCGCGTGCCGCGCTGACCTTAGCGGAAGCGCCCGGCAACTTTCTCTCCACCGTCCAAATTGGC
>JBBQBY010000262.1:0-9200 GCA_038318235.1 Caldilineales bacterium | reverse complement strand
GGAGAGGTCATACTTGCGCGGATAATCCGCCCCAAATTTCATAAACATGCGCACGGCGGTGGGCGCTGTGAACATCACATTGACCCCATAACGCTCCACCTGTTGCCAGATGACGCCGGGGTCTGGATAATCGGGCGCACCCTCGCGAAAGACCGAGGTTATACCTTCAATGAGGGGCGCGTAGACGATGTAGCTGTGACCGACTACCCAACCAATATCCGAAGTGGCCCAATAGACATCATTGTCTTTGACATCATAGAAATGCCGAAGATGATAGGCCGTGCCGACCATATAACCACCGTGGACATGCACCACACCTTTGGGTTTGCCGGTAGAACCAGAGGTATAGAGAATGTAAAGCGGATGTTCGGCGTCGACGGGTTCGGGCGCTGTTTCTGGTTTGTTGGCATTTAATAGTTCTTCAAAATCGACTTCTTGGGGGCGTAACGTTTGTTTGCCCGCGCGTTGATACCAAATGAGATGGCGTAATGCCAAGCCATCGACCGCCTGCTCAACAATGCTGCGCAGATCAATCACCTTGCCGCGCCGGTAGCCGATGTTACCGGCAATCACAATTTTGGCACCGGCATCGATAATCCGGTCGCGCAGCGCGCCAACCCCCATGCCCGCATAGACGACCGAGTGAATCGCGCCGATCCGGGCGCAGGCGAGCATGGCAATCACACCCTCAAGGGTCAGCGGCATGTAGATGACGACGGTATCACCCTTCTGCACGCCCAGCGTTTTAAGGCCGGTCGCAAAACGTGAGACCAGATTGCGCAGTTCGTAATAGGTGACTTTACGTTCGCTGCCATCTTCACCGATCCAGATCAGCGCCAGTTTGGTGCGGTTCGGCCCATCCGCATGACGATCCAGCGCATTGGCTGTAATGTTGGTCTGACCGCCGACAAACCAGCGATGGTTCGGATATTCCCACGCCATGACCTTGGTCCAGGGCTGGAACCAGGTATAACGTTTGGCCCATTCGCCCCAAAAGCCTTCGGGATCAGCAATGCTGCGCGCGTATTCGCTTTGGAAATCGGGCAGATTGGCCTGGGCCACGAGCCAGTCCGGCGCGTTATAGCTTTCACTGTTGCGTAAGATGTGTTCAAGCTCCATAAAATCACCTTTTTGCAGGTCATGCCAAGACTGGCCCTCGCCGTTATCGGCAGGGTATAGGGAATGTGTCAGATGATAGGATCAAAAGAGGATGGAACTGGGCGCTAATCAGGGCACCGGGAAACCTCACCCGGAGAATAAGTAATAAGTAATAGGTAATAGGTAATAAGTAATAAGTAACAAGTAACAAGTAACAAATAATGGTTAATGTCCTACCACTCGCTAGGTAGAAACAATTAAAAATTACCTATTACCTATTACTTATCACCTATTATTTACCCTTCCAACGTGCTTGTATCGCCAATCGGCTGGCCCAGCAGTTGGGCTTTGAGCAGACGGCGCATGATCTTCCCACTGCGCGTCTTGGGCAGGGTTTGCACAAATTCAATCGCCGCCGGGATGGCGATTGGCCCTACCTCGTGGCGTACATGATCCTTCAATTCCTTGACCAGCGCATCATCCCCCGTGATCCCAGCATTGAGGATGCAGAAGGCATGAATGACATTGCCCTTTATCTCGTCGGGAATGCCCACGCAGGCCGCTTCGGCCACCTTGGGATGGCTGACCAGCGCGCTCTCGACTTCGGCCGTGCCCAGGCGATAACCGCTCACCTTGATCACGTCATCCATGCGCCCGATCACCCAGAAATAGCCATCTTCATCGCGGCGGGCACTATCACCGCTGAAATACCAGCCCTGTTCGGCAAAATCGGCCCAATAAGTCTGGACATAGCGCTCATTTTCGCCCCAAATCGTGCGCGCCATGCCTGGCCAAGGGTGTTTGATCACCAGGAAGCCGTCTTCGTTGGCGTCGGTGGAATCGCCATTCGTGCGCACCACGTCGGCAATGATGCCGGCAAAAGGCAAGGTGCCACTGCCCGGTTTGAGTGGCACGGCTGGTGTTGGGGTGATCATAAAACCACCGGTTTCGGTCTGCCACCAGGTGTCCATAATCTGGCAACGCTCTTTGCCGATATATTTATAATACCAGCGCCAAGCTTCGGGGTTGATCGGCTCACCCACCGAACCAAGCAGGCGCAACGTGCTCATCGGATGCTTTTCGGGCCACGCTTCGCCCAGCCGCATAAAGCCGCGAATCGCCGTGGGGGCGGTGTAGAGAATGGTGACCCCATACTTGTCGACCAGTTCCCACCAGCGGTCTGGGTTCGGATAACCCGGCGCACCTTCGTACATCAACCCGGTGGCGCCAAGGATCAAGGGTGCATAAACGATATAGCTGTGGCCGGTGATCCAACCAGGATCGGCGGCGCACCACCAGACATCTTCATCTTTGATATCGAAGACATATTTGAGCGTGGTGGCAATGTGCACCTGATAGCCGCCACACGTATGCAGTTGACCCTTGGGCTTGCCGGTGGTGCCGCTGGTATAGAGGATGAACAGTGGATCTTCGGCGTCCATCTGTTCGGTTTTACATTCGGGATCGGCGTTGGCCACTAATTCATGCCACCATAGATCGCGATTTTCCACCCACTGGATCGCTTGATTTGTCCGTTGGTAGACGATGACTTTCTCGACCACGGGCGCTTTGGCTACCGCTTCGTCAGCGATGTCTTTTAAATTAACCGTCTTGCCGCGCAGCCAGGCGCCGTCACAGGTCACCAACACTTTGCTTCTGGCCTCGTTCATGCGGTCGGCCAATGCCTGCTCGCTAAAGCCGCCATAGACCACGCTGTGAATTGCGCCGAGCTTGGCGACGGCCAGCATCGCAATCGATAGTTCCGGCACGCGCCCCATGTAAATCGTGACGGTATCACCCTTCTTGACATTCAGGCTTTTGAGCACATTGGCAAAGCGGTTGACTTCTAGCCAGAGATCATGGTACGTATAGCGCCGTTGGGCGCCATCTTCTGCTTCCCAGATCAAAGCCAGTTTGTCTTTTGTTGCTGTTTTTATGTGGCGGTCGAGCGCATTGTGAATAATATTAGTTTTGCCGCCAACATACCATTTGAAGAAAGGCGCGTTGCTCGTATCCAGCACCTGAATGTAGGGGGTATACCAGTCGATCAGCTCTTTTGCGCGCGCATCCCAAAAGCCAACCGGATCGGTCAACGCCTTTTCGCGCACTTCCAAATAGTCCGGCACATTGGCATTGGCGACGACTTCTGGGGAAGGAAAATATAAGTCACTCTTGGGTGTCATATTACCGTCTGACACAGTGGCGTCTACAACATCAGGCATGAGTCGGTTCTCCTCTATAAAATTGGTGCTTGCTGAGCCGCACAATGTAGCAATGGCACAGTATGAAAATGCCGCGTGAACGTTTTAGGCGGGGGCTCCGTTCACCAGGATATGAATTGAGTATACTTATTTCTGTAGAGGAGGTCAAACATGCAGGAACAGTAGACAGGGAAACCAATCGACACAATCTTTCTACCGTTTCCCGGTCTACTTTGTCACAGGTCTAGGATTATTTGTCACAGGTCTAGAATTATTTGGCAGAGTCTAGATTAACTTCTACGTTCCGCTAACGTATTAAGTCGCTGGCTCTGCGTTTTCTTCCGCATACTCAGTGGCGATTATCGTATGCAGTGCTGCCAATTGCTCAAGCAGCACGCGCCGTTCCTCATTGCGCAGTGCTTGGTGCTTTTGCTCTAACTGTTGTAATAGGCGCAGGGCCTTGACGGCTACGGCTAGCTCTTCTGGAATGTTCGCTTTGGTCTGGCGCAACAAATTGTAGGCGCGTTCCATGTCACCCGCATCGCGCGCATAGTCTGCCGCCATTGAGATTTCGCCCAGTTGCTCCCAGGCCAGCGATGCGCCCTGGGCATCGTCATTATAAGCCATCAATAAGGCGCGAAATTTTGCCAGATTTGCATCATCGAGCTTCCGTTTACCCTGTTCAAGCAACAAATTCATACGATTTTCTAAATCCCATAGATGTTCATCCATTTCCGAATAGGTGGCCAGCGCGGCAAAGGCTTGGGCGATCATGGCCCAGCGATAATACAATGTTGTCTGCTGGTGTAAACTGGCGAAGGCTTCTTCTAACCAGTGATGAAGATAGACATAGGCGGTTTGTGCCATGTCTAAGGGTTCGACAATTTCCAAATAGCGGCGGGCCAAATTTAATAAAGTTTCGATCTGCACGCTGGATAGATTGACGTGCTGCGGGAGGGTTTGATAGCGTTCGCTCAGCACATGTAAGGCCTGCGCGCCGACCCGATCGGCTTGCCGTTCCATCACCGCGGCGGCTTCGCTGAGCAACTTGGCGGCGTGGCGGGCGTCATCCTCTGCATAAGCGCTGCCTACCAACTGGCCGGCCCATTGCCAGGTAACCGCCACCAACACCTCATCCACGGCTGCCGTCAATGTCGCCTGCTGTGTCGTAATCGACGATGATAGGGTTGTTGTCGTCTGGATCAAATCCGCCATGGTCGCAGCAACCTGGATCGTTTGATAGGCAATTTTGAATTGTTTTTGATCGAGTTGCGTCTGGGCCTGGGTGACTTGTTGGTGCGCCTGCTGGGCAATCAGTGTGCAAATTTCGGCGTATTGATCTTCAACTTGTTCCTCGAGCAGTGGATCGCCAAACTGCGCAGCGAGCGTTTGCGCCTGTCGATTGCGGGTATGGGCCTCCTGCCATTCATTACGTTGCAGCCAATCGGTGGCTTCTTGCAAATAGCCGCCAATGTATTGTTCTTGGGCTTCCCGTTGCAACGCCGAATCACCCAATTGGGTGGCTAAAGCATAGGCGCGTCGATTGCGCCGGTGGCCTTGCTCCCAGGCCTTGCGCTCAAACAGATCATCGACTTCGTCGAGATAGCCTTCAACCATCTCAAGCGCCGACATATCATCCAATTGCAACGTCTCGAGCAGATCATGCCAACTGATCGCCAAGGCACCTGGCACTTGGGCCACCTCAAGTTCGGCCAAAACCGGCGCATTGGCTGGTTCAAGTAAGATCAGTTTGTCGGTGGAACGGCTCAAGGCCACGCGAATTTCATCAAAGATGCGGCGCGCCTCAAATTTAGGAATATTGCCGCCGTCTTGTTCCTCGCACAGGCGCATCGCACGCAGGTAAACCGCATTTAGACCATGCACAACCACCGTGGCCCGTTCCAAACCCTTGATCTCGCGCGCCAAGAAAATCACTTCGTCGGCATCTGATATGGGTTGCTCGTTGAGCGTAGCACGCAAAGAATCGGTCAAGTCGATCAGGACGCGCCCTGGCTTGTCGGCTAATTCTTGCAGTAAGGCCAGCCACGCCGGACTGGACGATTTTTCCGAGCCAATCGTGGTTTGTGGCAGCGTACAAATAAAAATTTGCCCATTCTCATCGCCACTGTCAGGATTTCGATTGACCGCGCGCTGGTTGGCTGTCCGCTTGCGCAGGGCTTGCTCATCTTCGTAAACAAACAATTGGCGGCTGGCGCTGGGGCGTTGGGCTTTGGGCAGATGTCCATAGAGCGTCCAGGTGTTATCAATTAGTTGCGCCAGGTTGCGCGGTGAGCGGCGCTGATGTTGAAATTGAAATTCATCTGGCCAGAGGCCAAGTTGTTCGCCAAGCAGATCTTTGGAGATGCCCCAATCAAAGCCGCTGGGCTGCACAATTTGCGATTCGTCACCTGCCACCACAAAGACAAACGGCGCATCCTGACGGCGGCGAATCCGCTCACGCACTAATTCGCCCAATAACCCAATTTGCAAGAGGGTCAGATCTTGCACTTCGTCGATGATCACGGCATCTAGTTGGGCTAACCAAGACGGACTTTTGCCTTTGCGTAAACGCTCAACCGCCAGATACGCGGCTTTCTGATCTTGGAAGAAACGCCCATCACGCAGCCGTTCGGCCAAGCGCCAGGCCAACTCAGCATCCGGCAGCGCCAGTTCGCGCTGCGCCGCATAGGTCGCGGCGCTGATGCCATCAGGCCGGAAGAGCTGCTGGTTGAGTTTGCCAGCAGGCAGTGAATAGCCAGGCGGAAAGGTTCGACCCAGCAGATGGGCGCGCAATTCGGTGTAGAGTGTTTGCGGATACTTTCTCCACGAGCCGAGCGTCGCCGCATTTTGCAGATCGAGAAAGGTCGTAAAGTCGCGTAAATCGGTAAAGGGTTCGCCAAAGGTAGGCAGACTGGTGATCTCGTGTTCAATCTCGTTGAGGGTGCAGACTTTGACGATCTTTTTGATATGCGGCCCTTGCGCCTCGAGGAATTCCGTCGCCGCCCGCTTTAGGCGATTGGTATATGTGATATACAAAATCTCACGCATATCCGCGCGTTGGGCCAGATCTTTGACTAGATAGAGCAACGAAACCGTTTTGCCACTGCCGGGCAAGCCTTTGATCGTGGCTAGCGCCACATATTCGCTGTTGACCTTGGCGCTAATGCTATGTTGTTCGGCGTAGCGCGGATCAAGTCTGTCCACCGCCACCTCTTCATAATCATCCAGCGAACCCAGTTCAATCGGATCATTTGTCTCGTCGTGGTGGCGAATCGAGTGGATCAGGATCGTGTTATTGGCGCGGTTTGTGGGGTCCTCTTCTTGCGGTGTGACCGGCACACTACTTTCGCTGCGCGGGATCCACCACATGTAATAATGGTTGCCTTGCACCGGCGTGCGTCGCCAACGCACATTAAGCCCAGTTGTCCCCTTCACACTCGGCGTACGCCCGCGCATCCCCAGCAGCAACTGCGCCCAAAGCGCCTTCCGCTGAATCGTCTCCGGCAAATTTTCTGCCGAACGGTCGTAGTTTTTATGTTTGAGCAGCCGGTAAGAAGACATAATACTTCGCTGAAATTTTCTTGTACTGCGCGCTAGTTCGACGCAACCAACCAACCACCAAGCAAAGCAAGCCATCACCCACGAATAAATAATTATGATACCACAGCTATTCTAATTGTATCTGATATCTAAACTCCTAATATAGCCGAGATAGTCGCGGCTGAATGTGGGTAGGTTGAGTGAACAATGCACGTTACGCACACTATCCGTTGATCTCAGGTCGTTGAGCCAGGCGATGATGAACCTGTTGACTGAGGTGGTATAATCAGATCAGAAAGTTCGGTTAAAATGCAAAGGAGGAAAAGATGAACTACTTTCGCCAAATTATTGAGGCATTGCCGGAAACCATTGTCGCGCCGCCAGCATTGCGCCATCGCCGTGTAGAAATTATTATTTTGCCGTTGGATGAACTGGTCGTCAATGGCAAGCCTACAGCCGTCGATGCCAATGGCTGGCCGTTGGGCTTTTTTGAAGATACCTTCGGCTCAATTCCCGATTTTCCTGAACGTGAACCGCAAGGCGAGTACGAAATCCGCGAGGAACTTTTATGACTTATCTGCTTGATACCACTGCCTGCATTCGTTATATGAGTGGGCGTTCCGTATCCTTGATGCAGAAACTTCGCTCTATGCCGCTAGGTTTAATTGTTGTCTGCTCAGTGGTAAAGGCTGAGCTTTTTTACAGTGGCATGAAGAGCCAGACACCACAGCTCACCTTAGAGAGACAGTTGCATTTCCTTAACCAATTCGTCTCGTTACCTTTTGATGATGTCGCTGCGCAACTCTTTGGCGAAATTCGGGCCGATCTAGCCGCAAGGGCACGCCGATTGGCCCGTATGATCTGCAAATTGCCGCGATTGCCCTCGCCAACAATGTGACATTGGTGACGCACAACACCGCTGAATTTAGTCGCATTGCTGCCTTGCGCTTGGAAGATTGGGAGACCACATAAGTGAGCAACCTTCATCAGCCTACATCCTCTATAATCGGCTGAACGGTGCCGCTACGCACCTGCAACAATTGCGCGCGTGCGCGAAATTCTGGGGTAAAATCGCCCCAATCGGTGGTGGTGATAATCGCCTGCTCCACCCCATCCAAGGCGGCCAATAACGTGCTACGACGCTGGGCATCTAACTCACTCATCACATCGTCGAGCAGCAACAGCGGCGCGACGCCGGTCGTGAGCGTGCTGACCTTGAGTTCGGCTAACTTTAGCGACAAGGCCGCGGTGCGTTGTTGGCCGCGGCTGCCATAAGCGCGCAGATCGCGCCCGTTGGTCACAAAACGCAAATCGTCGCGGTGTGGACCATAGAGTGTATTGCCGGCTGCCACTTCGCGACTGCGTCGGTTGCGCAGTTTGGCGAGAAAATGTGTCGCCACCGTGGTTGCATCCGATTGCGCGCCGTTGAGCGCCATGAGGTTCGCCGAAAAATGTTCGGCTGTCAGTTGAATATACTCTGTTTCGGAAAGGTGCCCGGGATTAAAACTGGGCACATAATGCAATTGTAATACTTCGCCACCACTGCTCAATTCTGTATGGCGTTCACGGGCGTACATCTCCAGTTGTGACACAAAATTGTGACGGCGGGCCATCACAATGCTGCCATGCTGCACCAATTTCTCGTCCCAAAAATTGAGTTGAGTCTCAGTGCTTTCGGCATTGGGGTGGGCGTTCTGGTCGCGTAAATGTTTGAGCAGACTATTGCGCTGTGCTAATACTTTGTTATAGCCGACCAGCGCTTGATAATAGATACGGTCGATCTGGCAGAGGGCAATATCCAAATAGCGGCGTCGCTCGCCAGGGCTGCCGTCTACCAGTTTGACATCTTCGGGCAAGAAGAGCACCGCACGCAACAGACCCACCAGATCCATGCTGCGTTTAGGAACACCGTTGATCTTGACCTGCTTGGCAAAATTCTGCTCATCGCCACGCGATGTAAGCACAACTTCTAAATCACTGGTGCGTTCGGGAAAGCGCACTTGGGCGGCGATGCGGCTGTAGGGAATTGGCTCGTGCTTGGCCTGCCAGCCGACGACTTCGCGTTCGTTTTGCGCATGAACGGATTTGCTAGTGGCGAGAAAGTAGATCGCTTCCAGCAAATTCGTCTTGCCTTGCGCATTCTGCCCTTGAAAGACTGTGATTGGCCCACCAAAGGCAAGATCCAAGCGCTGATAGTTGCGAAAGTGGGTGAGTGAAAGATTGGATAGATACATGAGCTTCGGCTAGGGGCGGGGGGGGGGTGTTTTTTGGGAAAATTACGGTAACAAAAAAAAACCCCACCAGTTATTTTATTGGTTTTTGGGGCAGTAAAAAATAAAAATAAGGGACAGGATAAGCACC
>JBBQBY010000261.1:0-9222 GCA_038318235.1 Caldilineales bacterium | reverse complement strand
AACTTCAACCAGATCGGCGGAAACCCAACCAAAGCCCGCCGCAACATCGGACAATTCAATTTGCACCCAGGCCGACGACGCGTCGCGAGCCAGTGCCGCAAAGCTTTCGTTTGGTTGCGCTTTGGCAATAATCCGATAGTCGGTGCCAGGCCCAGAGCGGACATTGATCCGTGATTCCGCAACCACGCGTGCGAGCGGGCCGCCATTGGCCGCCGGTATTGCGCGCACGTCTGATGGCATAGTCGCTGTCGGTGCGTTCACCGGCGCTACTGTGATAGTGGTAGTCGTTGTCGCTGTGGTGGCTGTCGTTCCTGTAACTGGTGTTTGCGCCGCGACATCATCTGCCCCTTGTGCATTGACAATGGGTAAATTATCGATGCCAAAGGCGACCACTTGGTCTGTGGCAACCCAGCCGGTTGCGTTGTCGCTCGTGCTCACATAAAGCCAACTGCCATCGGCCGATTGACCTTTGGTGGTCAAGGTGGTGCCGGTGGTTAACGCCCGCGTGGATGTACCGTTTGGCTCGTTTAATAAGTTCGCATTGTTGCTACCAACTACCGCAATCGGGTTGGAACTTATGCTGGATGCGCCCGCCGCCGTTGGTGTGGCGGTTGGCAATGCTGTCGCTGTTGGTAATGGTGTGGCGGTCGGTGGTGGTAGGGTCGGTGACGGTGTCGCCGTTGGCTGTGGTGTGGCAGTTGGGGGCGCTACAGTTGCCGTGGCCACGGCAGCTTTGGTGGCGGCAACAGTCGTAGTAACAGCCGCAGTGGTGGCAACGGTTGTCGTTTTGGGTGTGCCAGTGGTAGCCGGCGTCGCCGGTGCATCGGCGATCAGCGGCAAACTATCCATGCCAAAGATCACCAGTTGATCGGTCACGATCCAGCCGGTGGCGCCTTTATCCATCTTTACGATCACCCATTGGCTGTCACCGCTACGTCCATAGGCCGTGAGCGTTGTGCCTGGTTGCAAGGTTTCCATCACCTTGCCGCCTGGGGTTGCATAGAGCGTTGCCTTTTGCGCACCGACCACGGCTAATTTGCCTTGAGCGCCAGGTTCAATCTGTTCGACCGGGCGTGGCGCGACGGCCAACGCTTGGGCTTGGTTTTGGGGGAGCCAAAACAAAAAGACTGCGAGCAATAATGCTAACCGACCTATCCTGCCCTGGCGGAATTTGCTGGATTGTGGACGCACTTTGGATTTTTTGACAAAATTCAAGGCCGCTTCACTGTTTTCTGCTATCTGCCGCATGCGTATTTCCTCTCGATCCAAAGCTGTAAATGCTCAATGTAATAATGGCTAAAATTGGTGTTGTCAGTGATCTATCAATTGGTACTCTTTAATTCTGTACGAACCCCTTGAATTTTCGTTGCGCCCAAAAAAGTAAGGCTCAACTGGATCTCAAGGGCAACCTCGCCAAAATCTTCCAGGAAGCGGCGCAACGACCGCTTGTATGTCCCTGATCTTCACTGCCGCTTCCTGGAAGATGGTCAACCCCGTGACATCCGTTGACCAAAAAACTAAAAGAACGCTACGCTTCGTTTTATTGTGTTCTCGTTTTGTTGCGTTAGCCGCCTTACAACAATTATGTTTTGATGATACCCGCTATTTTGACAAAATGTAGGTGTCGATTGTACAATTTTTTTCAACCGAACGTTCGGTCGAACAATTGCAGTAAATTATGCACGATGCGTAGGTGTTTTGTCAAAGAGGACATATAGGATTTGTGGAATGTTTGAAGGATTAATCAGCCCGTCGAAGACCAGCATTCTGGATGCTGCCGAAAAATTATTAGGAAAATATGGCTATGCCGGCCTTTCCATGCGCGAACTCGCTGAAGAATGTGGCCTGGCGAAAGCCACGATCTATCACTATTTTCACGATAAGCAAGCGATTGTCTTAAGTGTATTAGAGCGTGATATGAGTATGATGCACGCTTCTACGCTTGAGGCCGCCGCCCAGGAAGAAAATTGTATAGAGAAACTACGCGCCATTATTCATGCTCATTACGTAATAACTCGTGAGCGTCACGCGCTGATCATTAATGTGATCCGCGAAATCAGTGGATTGGAACCGCAATTAAAAGAATTGAAACGCAAGCATATGGCTACCTATTATAGCCCAGTTGCCAAAATTATTGAAGATGGTATTGCCCAGGGTCTGTTTCGACCAGTCAATGTCGAAATGACCGTTTTTAGCCTGTTTGGCATGATTCATAGCTTTGTCGCTCATTGTATGTTAACCGATGGCGCGGAACCTAGTGATGACTTTGTTGAACACACATTATCCCTCCTCCTTTATGGGATTAATCAGAGCGAGGCTAATCATGACGAGCTTACGCATAACGTAGCCAATCAGGCTAGGGTTAGCACAAAAACTGCTATAAACGAAGAAGTGTCTAACCTCACCCTTGTGACCAGTTAGATATGCAGCGTAGATCATTTATTTAACAAAAATTTTATTTAACGAATAAACGACCGATCATCGGGATGGTTCTTCCTCTAGTATGGTTTTGGGTTTGTCTATTATTTTACTATTTACTATTCGTTTCTTTTATTTAAAGGCGGAGAATCTGCATGCGTGGTTTGAAATTTTCAGAGCTGCTTAGAACAATCCATCAAGGCATTGGTGTCTGTTGCACGCTTGTGTTAGTGATCAGCCTGTTGGCAAGCTGTTCATTTACACGAGCCCAGGCAACCCCAGAACCGTTCAACGCACCCAGTTACCAGTCTGGCGTGACGGCTCAAGATGGGATTACAACGACACAGGCCAATACACAATCGAATACAGCGACTCAGGCCAATCCAACGACCGTTGCTGCGACAACGACTGTTACTGCGGGTGCGGTTACCCCTGCGGCGACCGTTCAAGCGGCTACTGCGGTGACGGCAACTGAAGTTGCAGCGGAGCAACCCGCGCCAGCGCCCGCCGCAGATGCGCCGGCTGGGGCGAATCTCACCGGCTACTCGGCTGAAATTGCTGCTGATCAACTGGTGCCGGTCGTGGCCCAGGTGAATGGGCAAGTATTGGAACTCAAGGTCGATGTGGGTACGAAGGTGAAGGCCGGGGATGTGCTGGTGCGCATTGATACCGCTGCGCTAGAAGCCCAACGCGCCCAGGCATTGGCTGGTTTGGAGGCAGCGAAGGCACAACTGGATTTGTTGAAAACACCCGCGACCGACCAAGATCTGGCGGCAGCGCGCGCATCTTTGGCCGCTGCGGGGGCTGCTTACACGCGTGCTGTGAATGGCCCAACGGATGAAGAAAAGCGTCAGGCTTTGGCCCAGTTAAAATCGTCACAGGCGGCAGTGACAGTGGCCCAGGCTGGTTATAATATTGTCAAAGGCAACCCGGCGATTGGCGCTTTGCCGCAAAGCTTGCAACTTGAACAGGCGACTTTAGCGTCTGAGGCGGCGCAGGCGGGTTACGACAAAGTGCTAAAAGGCGCTACGGCTGATGTGATTGCGGGCGCGGCGGCGCAGGTGGCTAACGCGCGCGCCGCCTTGCAACGTTTGCAAGATGGCGCAAAAACAGCCCAAATTCAGGCCGCCCAGGCCCAAGTGCATAATGCCGAAAATAGTCTTTATTTGGCCCAATTACAATTGAACAAGGCGACGATCACGGCGCCGATTGATGGTGTGGTATCACGCGTAACCACTGCGATTGGTTCGCAGGCCGCCTTGGGCACGCCGATGGTCACCCTGTTGTCGCACACTGTGCGGATTAATGTCGCTGTCGAAGAATCGTTGCTCAGTCAATTAAAGGTGGGTCAAAAGGCGATCATCCATGCGACTGCCTATCCCGACCGCACCTTTGATGGCCTCATTGCGATTATTGCACCCGAAGTGGATCCCGGCACGCGCACCGTTCAGGTGACAATTCGTCCCACGGGGGACGCGAGTGTCTTGTCCCCTGGCATGTCCGCCACCGTCGAGTTAATGGTACAGTGAATCGTCATTAGTGATTGGTCATTTGTGACAGCAAGGCTGTCTGCGCGGTTAACCAATTGCTGATGGCTGATTACTAATTACAACAGGTAAGGAGTAAGTACAATGAAGCTTTGGGATATTTCCATCCGTCAGCCGGTTTTTATGACAATGATTCTGGTGGCGGGTGTGGTGATGGGCATTTTTTCCTATTTCCGGATGCCGGTCGATATTTTCCCCAATATCGAATTCCCGATCGTCGTGGTTACCACGGTCTGGCCGGGCGCTGGTCCCACCGAAGTACAAGACCAGTTGACTAAGCTGATGGAAGATGAACTCAGCACTGTACCTGGCCTCGATACCATGACATCGACCTCCTCTGAAGGGGTGAGCACGCTTGTTATGTCCTTCAAATTGACGGTCTCTTCGGATCAGGTCAACGAGCAGGTGCGTGAAAAGGTCAACTTGTTGCGCAACCGCTTGCCTACGGCGATTCAAGATCCGATCATTCGGCGTTTTAATCCTACCGATCAACCAATTTTGCTCTTTGGTGTCTCCGACCGCAACGGTAAATTGAAACCGGTTGAGTTGCGCAAAATCGTCGAAGATGAAATTCAAGCGCCAATTGAGCGTGTGTCGGGCGTGGCGGCCGCCGATGTGAGTGGTGGTCAGGAACGTGAGATCGATATTGACCTGGATATGCAGGCCATGCAGGCGCGCCGCGTTACACCGCAACAGGTAACCGGCGCGATCCAAGCGCAAAACCAGAATATCCCTGGCGGCTCGGTGACCCAGGCTGATCGCGAATTACAGGTGCGTACACCGGGCTATTTCCAGACGCTAGACGACGTGCGCAATGTGATTGTCAGCCAACGCGGCACGACACCGGTCCGTATACGTGATGTCGCCAAAGTCGTCGATAGCTTTAAAACCCGCAATACGATCACGCGCCTCAATGGTCAAGAATCGGTCGTTGTCAATGTTCGTAAACAGAGCGGCACCAATACGGCGGCGGTTGTGGACGGCGTCAAGCAAGCCTTAGCGCCTGTGCTCAAGGCCAATCCGAATCTTGATCTCGTTATCTCAGCGGATCAATCGATTCAGGTGAAAAGTAACACGAATGGCGCCATCGAAGATCTGCTCTGGGGTGCGGCGTTGGCTAGTTTGGTTGTGTTGTTTTTCTTCCGCGATTTGCGCAACACATTGGTCACAATGGCTGGTCTGCCCGTGATCATGATTTCATCGCTCTTTTTCATGAATTTGCTTGGCATTGGTCTCAACCAACTTTCGTTGCTTGGGTTGGCGCTGGTTGTCGGCCTCGTGATCGATGATGCGATTGTCGTGCGTGAAAATATTTTGCGCTGGGTGCAAAAGGGGTACAGCCCGCGCGAAGCGTCTAGCTTGGGTACAAATGAGGTCGTCTTGGCGGTGCTTGCCACGAGCGCGGCGATTTTGGCCGTCTTTGTGCCAGTAGCCTACGCCGAGGGCATTATCGGGCGCTTCTTCCGCGATTTCGGTTTGACGGTGGCGATTACGATTGTGATCTCGACCTTTGAATCGTTAACCCTAGCGCCAATGCTGAGCGCCTACTTCTTCCGTGCCGATGAGACCCATAAAGGCGAGATTAACGAAAGCCACGCCCATGAAGAAGAGTCGCACGGTTGGTTTACGCGAGTCTATGCCTCGATCTTAAATTGGACCTTGCGCCATCGCTGGTTGACGCTGTTGTTCGCGGTGATCATTGTGGCGGGTAGCCTCTACAGTGTACGCTATATCAATACTGCTTTCGTGCCGAAGACCGAGCAGCATTTGTTCAATCTGAATATTGCCTTTCCCGGCGGCACGCCGCTGGAAGTGACCGAACGCGAAGCGATCAAGGTTGAGAATATCTTGCGCAGCCATCCAGAAGTGGTCGCCGTCTTTACGTCGGTGGGTCAAACTGGTGCGCCCGAAAAAGCTTCTTATACCGTCAAGTTGAAAGACGACTCGGTCTCGCAAGAAGTCATTGATGCGGTGCGCAAACCGCTGGCTAACGTGCCAGGGCTTTCCTTTGTGACCGGTGGTGGACCAGGCGGCGCAGCCACCGATGTGACGCTGAATGTTGTCGGGAATGGCGTCAGTTATGACGACCTTGGCAAAGAGGCGAACCAGGTGGGGCAAGAATTAGCCAAAATTCCCGGCATTGTTGAAATCCAATCGAGCTACAAGCCGGGTCGCCCGGAAATGCGCTTGGATGTAAATTCGCAGCGCGCCACGCAACTGGGGTTGAGCACCGCGCAAATTGGCGCAACCGTGCGCACCCTGGTGAATGGCGATGTGGCCTCCACCTATCGCGGTGAAGGCAACGAAGCGGATATGCGCGTCCAGTTGCAAGCGAGCAATCGGGCCAGCCAGGATGATATTTTGAATATCAAATTATTATCGCCGACTGGTCAACTCGTACCCGTGCGCAATGTGGCCCAGGTTAGCTTTGCAACCGGCCCGAATCAGATTTCGCGCAAGGATCGCCAGTCGATTATCACGATCAATGCCAACGTAGCTGGCCGCGGTACACCAGAGACAACGGCTGATGTGACCAAGTACTTGGCAGCTTTGAAGCCACCAGCCGGCATGGAAGTTGGCTTGGGTGGCAACGCGCAAACCCAGGCTGATTCATTCAAGAATCTGGGGTTGGCGCTAGGATTATCGGTGATCTTCATCTATATGGTCTTGGCGAGCCAATTTGGTAGCTTTATTCAACCGCTTTTGATCATGATCGCTATGCCGCTGGCCATTATTGGCGCCTTGCTGGCGCTCTTGATCACCCGCCGCCCAATGGACTTGACGGCCTTTATCGGCTTTATCATGTTAATGGGGTTGGTAGTTAAAAATTCGATCTTGCTGGTCGACTTTGCGAACAGGGCACGCCATGAGGGCGCCAATGCCACGGAGGCCATGCGCCGCGCCGGCCCTGTACGTCTGCGGCCAATTTTGATGACTTCGTTCGCCATGATTTTGGCGATGATTCCGGTCGCTTTGGGCTTCAGTGCTGGTGGTGAATTTCGCGCTGCTATGGCTGTCGCCATCATGGGTGGTTTGATCACAAGCACCTTCCTAACGCTTGTAATCGTGCCGGTGGCCTATAGCCTGGTCGTCGGCTTGCAAGAACGCATGGATGCTCGCCGTGCCCGCCGCCGCGCGGCGGCGGAAGCACAGAAAGCAGAAAAGCGCCGGTTGAGCCAACCCGCGCCCGTGGCCGAAGCGCAACTTGTGCTTCAGCCGACGAATGGGCAGGCCGGTCATCTTGCACCGATCGTCGTTAAGGGCGAAATGAAGCCGATGTTTGATGCTGAAACAGATCATCCCGTGCAACCGGCATCGAATGGCGTCACGCACAAGCCGGTTGAGCCTGTAATACCGCCGGTGGAAATTCCGGCATCTGTGCCCGTTACGGCCGAACCTGCGCTGGTAACCCAACCGCCCTATGCCGTGGCCCAAGCTGAGGCGCCGCAACCGACGAATGGTCATAGTGGCGAGTCAGTCGCAACACCCATCATAAATGGCGAGACCAAAGTGGTGCAGAATGGTGAAGCGCACCCAGAAGTGCAACCTGCCGTGGTGGCCGAAAATCATCAGAATGGTCAATCTGTACCCGTTGCGGATATGCGGCGTGAAGCCAAGCCGGCAACAGAGTTCACGCCCCATATTCCACCGCAATACAAGTTGATCCCAACCGATAAATAAGCCCACGCGGGCATTGTAATGGCTGTCTAGACTGCAAAGTACGCTAGAGCACACTGGTTATTTAGTGTGCTCTAGCGTACTTCTTGCATGATAGTAAGGTTTTAATCAATGGCTGGCGTTGATAGGCTGGCTACATTGGCAGATCGTCGGCGATAATGATATTATTTGAATATAGATGCCATGATCACCAGTTTTACTTGCGAGGATTTCGCTTTAGCCAGGTTGTATACAATCGAAAGTAAATTTTCATGTTTATCAACCTTTCTCAATTTGTTACCATGATTGTTGTTCGCTAATCTGTCGTGCATACCTTGTCTCAAGAGACCACGACCTCCCGTGTTCTGCCCACCGCCCCGAAGCGCCTGACGCTTATCCTCTTCACTCTATTGGCCTTTGCCTTGCGCGTATGGGCCTTGGATGCTAAAGGTTTGTCCTACGACGAAGCCGCCACGGCCTTGATGGCGCGCGCAACACCACTTGAAATTATCCAGTTTCACTGGCATGCCTCATTTGAACATCCGCCGTTCTGGCAATTGCTCATGCATTTTTGGTCGAACGTCGCTGGCCAGCGTGAGTTTGCCTTGCGTTTGCTGCCGGCTCTGGCGGGGACTCTGTTAATTCCACTGATTTGGCAACTGGTGAAGCGATTGGCGATTGGCGATTGGAGATCAGTCCCAATCTCCAATCGCCAATCGCTTCCCTTCTTCACTACCCTGCTCGTCCTCACCTCCCCTGTGTTGCTGCTCTATAGCCAAGAAGCGCGCATGTACATGATCGTGGTGGTGTTGGCGCTGGGTTCGTTACTGGCGGGCCAGCAACTGTTCATAAAACCAACGCGCCGCCTGTTGGTTGTTTTTCTGCTGATCAACTGGGCGATGCTCGGTTTTCATTATTATTCGGTGCTTTTGCTGGTGGGCGAGTTTTTCGCTTTCGGATTATTCGTGGTGCGCAGACCAATCGTTGCCAAGCGTGTCTGGTTGTTGCTCATCGCTATGTTGCTGGCGGTATTGCCTTTACTCTTGTGGATGGCTTTTTCTCCTGGTTTTCGCATTACCGCCCAAACTGTGCTGCAAGGCACGGGTGGTGGACAACCCGGTCTGTGGCCATTCCTGGATGGGCTGTGGCGTGATCTGAGCTTTGGTGCGATTCGTTGGCAACCCGCCCAAGCGGCGCTGGGCTATTTGCTATTGCCCCTCGTCCTGATTGGCCTGGGCTACGGTTTATTTCTGGCCGGTCGCGGTGTGACCGGATCGCATTCCGCACTGCCCAACCCCTGGGTATGGCTGCCACTCTTTGTCGTGTTGACGCCCGTCCTATTTAGCGCCTTATTGTTTCGCACCCTCGCCACGCGTTATATCTTATTTGTGACACCTTTGCTCTATCTCTTGATCGCTGTTGGCATTGCCTGGTTGTGGCAGCGTCAGCGTTGGCTGGGGATTGGCGCACTCCTCCTGGCTGGGCTTGTCGCCGTCGTGGGTATTACTTATTATTTTAACCCCTATCAAAAAAGTGACTATCGGCAGATGGCGGTTTTTTTGACCAGCCATATTACGCCGGATGATGCGGTCTTGCTGGA
>JBBQBY010000260.1:0-9237 GCA_038318235.1 Caldilineales bacterium | reverse complement strand
GTAGCCGTGTCAATTCCGTAAGCCCGATATGGTGCCCATCGGTGTCGATAACGCTAGTGCGGTCGGCTGGCTCGCCGAGGCAAACAATGCTATAAGTGCGGACCAAATCACCATAACGCGCGTTGGTCGCGGCTAGGGTGGCGGAGGATTCTGTGCCGAAAGCCAGCAGTGTGAAATGTGGGCTGCGCAAGAGATCGAACAGACGCACGGGTGTTCCGGTAGTGGCACGACAGAGTGCGTCAGGCGTTCGTCATGCGCCAGTGTGCTAGCTAGATCGTTATGTTGCGCGGGTTCTATAGCGAGGATGTTATTATCGCATGACAAGCGAAACTTACTCATCAGCCAATAGAGATTCCAATATCTCCGCGGTTAGTCCATTAGCTTGTGCTTCCTGGCTCATTTCGTTCATCAAGGCAAGCAAAGATTGCGGAGAGTATTGGGCGAACTCTCTAACCAACGAATTAACTAACAGTTCCAGCCATTCCCGTTTTTCTAAAGTTGCCAAACGGTATGCCTCGGCTGCTTTGCCTTCCAACTGAATACTCATGCTAGCAACGCTCATAGCTTTAACCTCTTACACTCTTCCAGGAAATGCATACCATGTAATCCCGAAATTCTTCTAACGGTTGCGTAAAGTCGTCAGTCATCTGAATCAACCCCTGCGCACTCCCAAAGTGGCGGCGTTTGCGGGCTGGCGTGACGGGTACAAGTTTAATAAAAGGCTGATTATCCTTGACGATCAGAATTTCTTCACCTTTGGCAACCAGTTCAGCAAGGGCTGAAAAACATTCGTTGGCTTGCTGAAGATCAATTTGTGTCATCGCAACTACCACCTAATCCTAAAATTACTAAAGCAATGATAACGCCTACGCACTGACAGGCAGATCAAGCCGCTCGTCAATCCACTCGCGTAGCAATGCACTCATTGATTTCTTAGCCGCTATCGCCTCGGCGCGCAAAATATCTTTTGTCAACGAATCAAGATGAATTGTCGCACTGTCCGTTGGCTCTCGATTTTCAACAAACGCAACTGGTTCGAAATACTCGGCTGGATACAGATAATCCTCCCCTTCGTTGTCGATCACGCGCAGTTCACCAAGCCGCAACTCATCTTCGGTCGGGGGCAAGGCTTTGTACACGCGGCCTACCGTCAGACTCACAAGTTGTTCATCCCGAAACGGTTCGCCACCGTGTTGGATATAGGCATTGTTCTTGATACAGCGAACGTACTTCATGCGATTCTCCGAAATTTTCGTTTATCCTTCTCGTCCTTCGGGTGCCCTTGGGCGCAATCCCACTGGCCTCAAACCAGTGCAGTTCCACTTCCCAAATCTCACCATTGGCATACTCAACCGTAGCTCGCCCTTTTAACTTACGCCAATGAACTCGACGACCATCGGCGTAGGTTCGGTTGAGGTAATGACGAAGATCTACACCGTTCCCTTTAGCGATCAATTGTACGTTGGTAACATCGCTAATGACGGTAAATTTCATGAACTATCAGTCATTCCCAGGTAAGTATGCACTTCACTAACAGTCACTATAGCATCAGTTATGCAATCTGACAACAAGTTTTATTTCTTTCAAAATCACATCGCAAGCTGCTGTAAATAATCTGCCACAGCATCAATAGCTTGTTGTGTAATCAAGCCAACATAGCCATCCGGTCGGACCAAGACAAGCGTAGACGCCTCAATCCCATACGCCCGATACGCGTGCCCATCGGTGTCGATGATGCTGGCGCTATCGGCTGGCTCGCCGGGGCGAATGATGGTATAGGCACGGATTAAATCGCCGTAACGGGCGTTGATCGCGGCCACGGTGGCGGAGGGTTCTGCGCCGAAAGCCAGCCGCGTGAAATGCGGTCCACGGAAGCGATCGAACAGGCGCACGGGCGTTCCGGTGGCGGTGTGACAGGGCGCGTCTGGCGCACGGTCGCCGGCTTGGACGCGGGTTGGTGCCTTGCGTTCGTCGCGGGCGAGCGAACTAGCGCGATAGTTAAGTTCAAGTTGGAGTGTCTCCGGGCCACGCCGCTGTACATTCGAGTCGGCATGAAAGGTTTGACCGTGCAACTTCGTGGTGATGCCCAGCAACCACGCCGCAATCGGCAGCCGTTCTGCTTCGTAGGTGGCGAGCAATGCAACGGGCGCGCCGACCAACACTTGACCGAGTTTCCAGCCCAGATTGTAGGCATCCTGAATGCCCGTGTCATGCCTTGCCCGCCGGCAGGAGAATGTACATGCGCAGCATCACCGGCCAAGAACACACGCCCAACCTGATAGCGATCCACCATGCGGATGTTCACCCGATAGAGCGACAGCCAGATGGCGTCACGCAGTCGGATATCGGATCGTTCAGTTCGGGCAGTAACCAGTGCTTGAAAGTGTTCCAGTGACAGATCAGGTGATTCATCCGGCGCAAGCTGGGCCTGAAACTGAAAATTCCTTGCGCGATGCGATTAGTGGACTCTCCACCATCTATTGCTACGCGGTCGGCTTCACGATCGAAGAACAGGCTGTCTATCCGCGGCCCAGCGAGCGCAATGCGCAGTACGATCTGGCTAAGCGCGCCGAGCGGATAGAGCCTGAAAAATTTCCGCTTGTATTGGCCGCGGGTGAGGAAGTATTTACAGAATTTGACGAGCGTTTTGAGCGCGGCTTACAAGTAATAATCAGTGGCTTGCAAGCGGAGAGGAATCGTACAACGGAAATTGAGGAGTAGACAACAATGAATCCGAGCCTACCGAGCAACGCACGCCAATCTGGATGAGTTTACTAGCCTGGTTGGGGGAAGGCGGGCAATGCACTCAGTGGCATCCCATCGCTAGAATTGGCGTAAAATTAGTTCTTCAAGCGCCACGGCGGCCCCATCCTCGGTAATCGACGGCGCGACCCACTGCGCGATGGCCTTCACGCCAGGGGTGGCATTGCCCATCGCCACCCCAAAACCCACGGCCGCTAACATTGGGATATCATTGTCATTGTCGCCGATTACCAACACGCGTTGTGGGTCAATGGCTAGCAATTGACACAAGCGTAGTACACCCTGACCTTTGTCAACACCCAAAGCCGTGCCTTCCACCAAACGCGGGTGTGTACGGGTGATGTTTAATGCTGTTCCAAACAAGGTCTGGAGCTCGGGCGCCAGGTTAGGTTGCTGGGTTAGGTCATTATCAATAATAAATTTGAGCAGTGGCTGAACATCCGGCGTCATGAGCAGATCGACAAAGGATGGCACCAAGATCCGCGGTGCGCCAAAGACGTGATCATAGAAATCTTGATTAGTAGGGTCGCTATGTAACCGATTTTGGTAAACCCGCGTATGGCCTGCGCGGTCATTAAAATAAAATGCCGTGACGTAGGAATTCTCATCAACCCACTGGGCCAGCTGACGGGTAGAAGCCAAGGGAATATCACGCTCAGCCAAAACTTCTCCTGTGACGGGATCGCCGATCACAGCCCCCTGCATGGTGACCATGGGATAGGTCAACGGTAGATGGGCGAGATTCTGACGGATATAATCGAGGGTGCGACCTGAGCCAATCGTCACCGGGATGCCGGCGGCCTGGACGGCCACAATTGCCGCCTGTACGCGTGTGCTGATGCCCGTTGCGTGATACAAATCTAAGATAGTGCCGTCCAGATCGAGAATGACAAGATCGAAAGGGAGAGTTTTACGCATCTGTGTTTGAGGTTTCTGGATGGTGGGTGAGATGTGATGAGTGATGAGTGAAGCTCGAATATCACTCATCACTCATCACGTTTTACATTTCAATTGTAACCAGACGATCACGACCACTATAATCTTGGCGCAGCGTGACGCCCCGGTTTTGGGGTAACAGCGCTTTCGCCAAAGTCAACAACGCCTCGCCTTGATCATAACCAATTTCCAGGTAGATAATGCCATTCGCACGCAGATATTGTGGCGCCTGCTCTAATAATCGCGCCATGGCATCTAGACCCTCTGGGCCAGATTCGAGGGCGACTTGTGGCTCATAATCGCGCACATCAGAATCCAGCGTAGGATAGACTGGGCTACTAATGTAAGGCAGGTTGGCGACAATGATGTCAACCTGCTCAGGTAATGGCTCTAGCAGATCACCTTGCAATAAAGTAACCTGTTTACGCTCGTCCAGGCGTTGCGCGTTGGCACCGGCCACTTCCAGCGCATCTGGGCTCACATCAATGGCATAGAGCGTGGCATTTGGCTCGTTTGCAGCGATCGACAACGCAATGGCGCCACTGCCGGTGCCGACATCCGCAATGCGCAATGGGCTATGGTCGCGCAGATCGATCTGATCGAGCACGGCATCCACGAGCAATTCGGTCTCTGGGCGCGGGATCAGCACACGCCGATCGACCACGAACTCGAGGCCATAAAATTCCTTGCGCCCAATTAAATAAGCCACCGGCTCATGGTGCATGCGACGCACAATCAGGTCGGTATAGGCGACGGCTTGTTCGGTTGTCAATTGGTATTCATGGTGCGCAAAAAGCCAAGTGCGATCCACGCCTAAGACGTGCGCCAAAATCACCTGCGCGTCGAGGTGAGCGGTGAGACAAGCTGCGTCATCGAGCCGTTGCTTGGCCGCGTTAATCGCCATGCCTACCGGTGTAGCGGGCACGAGTCGCCAGACAAAATTTTGCGGAACAGCCATCATATGGCTTTGCGCCAGCGCCTGTGCAACAGTTGTCATGGGAATCGAAGTTGCCTGAGAAATTGGTGATGGAAGCTTAATCGGCGGATCGCTCAACTATGCTCATGGTCAAGGATTGTGTACCATCTGACGCGTGAAGTGGTTGGGCAGGTCGTTGAGCAACCGCCAAGGTCGTCAAAGCGATCTCTTTTATTCGTTCTCTTCCGCCAGAGCTTCCAAGCGCGCCGCCTGTTCACTTTGGCCTAGCTCGTCGATAAATTCATCCAGATCACCGCCCATTACCGTCTCTAGTTGATAGACAGTTTTGTTAATGCGATGATCAGTCACCCGATTTTGCGGAAAGTTATAGGTGCGAATCTTCTCGCTGCGGTCACCAGAACCAATCATGCTTTTGCGGGCGGCGCCCATTTCGTCAACCTGCCGTTGTTGCTCCAGATCATAAAGTTTTGTGCGCAAGATGCGCATGGCCTTGGCGCGGTTTTGCAACTGGCTGCGTTCATCCTGACACTCAACCACGAGACCGCTGGGCACATGGGTCAAGCGCACAGCGGAATCGGTAGTGTTAACGCTTTGCCCGCCAGGCCCGCTGGATCGGAAGACGTCCGTCCGAATATCGCTCAAGTTCAATTGCACGTCGATCTCATCCGCTTCGGGCAATACGGCGACGGTTGCCGCGCTCGTATGAATCCGACCTTGCGTTTCTGTCACCGGGACACGCTGGACACGATGCACCCCAGATTCGTATTTCAAGCGGCTAAAGGCACCTTTGCCCTTGACGCTAAAGATTACTTCTTTTACACCACCAATGCCGGTCTCGCTGGTGTTAAGAACTTCGACTTTCAAACGATGCGTTTCCGCCCAACGGTTATACATGCGGAAAAGTTCAGCGGCAAAAAGTCCGGCTTCTTCACCGCCAGTGCCAGCGCGAATTTCGACAATCACGTTTTTGTCATCTTTGGGATCTTTGGGCAGCAATAAGTGCATCATGTGCTGATCAAGTTCCGTCCGCTCGTTTTTTAGCTGCTCGATCTCAAGCTCGGCTAATTCGCGCATTTCGGCATCACCATCAGCCAGAAAGGCCTGATTTTCTTCAATCTGCTTTTCTACTGCCTGGAAACGCCGATAGTCGTTCACCAGTTCCTCAATTTCATGGCGCTCTTGGGCCAATTCGTTGAGCCGGTTAAAATCTGCCAGGACATCGGGCGCTGACATCAATTGATCGAGTTCGTCGAAACGCGTGGCAATTTTGTTGATTTGGTCGTAAATGCTCGACATAAGTAGGATGCACCAGGATACAATCTATAGGATTAAAATAGGAACCGTAATAAACAATGCTCAAGGCTGCGTGTACCCATTCTCTAATCGGTAAAAACCGGCAAATGGCCTAAGGCAATCACGTCCGGCCAATCAGTGGGCGAACCCTCGGTGAAAACTGCCATTTCGCCGACAATTTTTGCATTAGCAGTCTGCATCAGCATGCGCATGCCTTTGAGCGTACTGCCACTGCTGATCACATCGTCCAAAAGGATCACATTTTTGCCGCGCACAAGTGACAAATCCTTGCCATCCAGATAAAGGGTCTGCGGCGCGCCGGTTGTGATGCTAACCACCTGCGCCTCCAGGCAATCGACCATATACGGCTTGCGCACTTTGCGCACAACCACATAGGGCAACTGACTCCGCACCGAGATGGCATGCCCTAACGGCACGGCTTTCACCTCTGGTACAATCAGCACATCGGCCTGGGCTGGCATCCGCGCCGCCAATGTTTGCGCCGCCATTTCGACGACTTCGGTATCACCCAACATATTAAAAATAGCAATTTTGACCCCAGGCGCAACCTGAAAGATCGGCAGTTTGCGCGTTAAGCCGCCAACTTGAACCGCATAGACGCGGCCATCATAGCTCATGAATTCCTACTCCCTTGTGGCATGCCCTTCAAACGGTTGTATAGATTGCCTACTACACACTTGAAATCAGGTACACGCTTGAAATTAGTTTATATGATGGCACACTTCGCTGCATGAATCTGCTGTAGCGAAAGCCAGAAAAGGGCTACACAACGATCTTTTATTTTACCATAGTTCGGCCAGAGAACCAACGTTTCATCTTTGGAAAACAATTTATTGTGGGGTAGAATGCCAGATGAGGTATTACGTTTAATTCAGCCCCTATGGTCAGTAACAACAACCCAGAAGTGTTATCGTAGAGCGACTCATGCCATTTCAAGCTTCGATTTTGATCCCAAACCCAACCACGCGCCAGTCAATCGTAGCCGTGCTCGAAGCCGCCCTGATCGCCGTTGATCCGGCGCAGGCCGTGCGGGCCGTGCTGCGGTGCGCAGACCAACAACTTGTGATTGGTGAACAACAATATGATCTGAATCACTTCCACAATATTTTTGTGATTGGTGCGGGCAAAGCCGGCGCGCCGATGACACAGGCCGTGGAAGCCGTCTTAGGCGAACGGATCACCGGTGGGCTAGTGGTGGTCAAAACGGGGCATAGGGCACGGACCGAGCGAGTTGAAATAGTAGAAGCCGCGCATCCGGTGCCCGACGCAGCCGGCGTCTACGCTGGGCAGCGAATCCTAGCGCTAGCCGAACAGGCTGGCCCAGACGATCTGGTGATTGCACTGCTTTCCGGCGGTGGATCGGCGCTGCTCGTCAATCCAGCACCGGGGCTGACGCTGGCCGATAAACAACAGATGACCAGCGCGCTGTTGGCCTGCGGCGCGACGATTCAGGAGATTAACTGTCTACGCAAACATTGCAGCGCGGTCAAGGGTGGTCAATTGGCACGAGCGGTGGCGCCGGCTACCCTCGTCACGCTGGTGCTCAGTGATGTCGTGGGCAGTCCATTAGATGTCATCGCCAGTGGCCCAACTGTGCCGGATCACAGCACATGGCAAGATGCCTGGGCCGTGGTCGAAAAGTACGCATTGGCCGCGACATTGCCAACGGCCATCGTCGCCCGCCTGCGCGCCGGTTTGACGGGTGATTTGCCGGATACGCCCAAAGCCGATAATGTTGTTTTTAGAACAGCCCACACGTTGATCGTGGCAGACAATCAGGTGGCCGCCGAGGCCGCATGCCGACAAGCGCGCAACCAAGGGTTCAATCCCTTGCTGCTCACGACCTATCTGGAAGGCGAGGCCGGAGAAGTGGTCAAAGTGGTGGCCGCGCTGGCAAAACAAGTGCGTGAGTATGGCCAGCCGATAGCAACACCCGCATGTTTACTATTGGGTGGCGAAACCACAGTGACGCTGGGCGTGAATCCAGGCCGCGGTGGGCGTAATCAAGCCTTGGCCTTGCACGCAGCCCTGCTGCTTCAGGGCATGCCGGGTGTTACGATTGTTTCACTCGCCACCGACGGCAGCGATGGTCCGACCGATAGCGCAGGCGGCATCGTGGATGGCAACACAGTGCAACGGGGAAGTGCGCTTGGCTTGCATGCGGCCGACTATTTGCGCCGCCACGATGCCTATCCGTTTTTGCAAGCCACCAACGATTTGCTGATCACAGGGCCGACGCAGACAAATGTCAATGATCTGATCTTTATCTTTGTTGAATAAGCGCCAGCATGAATTACCTGCTCTCTACCAGTGCATTGCACGCCGATGGAAATGAATGGGTCAGTCAAGTTGCGGGTCAGTCAAGTTGCGGGACGGTGTGCAATGCACTTGCTGAGCTTGCATTCCCCGATTGTCATTTATGGTGTATCATACAAGTCTAACATCCTTACCCCCTAACCAAGTTTTTATTATCCATACGAAGCTGAGAAGGAGATTTACCCAATGCCCAAGTTAACCGTAGAAGGTTATGGCACGTTTGATGTACCAGCCAACAAACGCCTGGTGCTGGCGTTAATTGATGAAGCAGGCGTCGATCAGTTACATGCGTGCGGCGGTAATTGCAAATGCACCACCTGTCGCGTTGAATTCGTGGCCGGCGAACCGGATAAGATGACCGAAGCCGAAAAACTAAAGCTGGCCGATAAAGGTTTGACCGGTGTGCGGCTTTCTTGTCAGCTCGTCTGCGACCAGGAGATGACGGTGCGTGCCATCAGTCGCGTAGAAGGCAGCGGCCGCGTCGATGCAGGTTCGCGCCCCGAGCCGGAGATTCATCCAGAACCGGTGTGGACGACCAAGTAGAAGATCTACCGTTACCCTTACGCATAAAAATAATGCCGCCAGAATCTGGCGGCATTATTTTTATGCGTAAGGGTAACGGCTAACCAATTGAAACCTAGAACGGCAAGCGCCAGTGCAGATCAAAGATGGCTGGCGGCACATGATAGAAAAGATGATCAATGCCCATCGCCAAGAAGAGCAACGCGAGATAGAGCAGGCTATATTTATAGAGACGCAAAATATTAACGGTCGTTGGTTCGCCCCAAATCACAAGCGCGTCTTTGAGGAAAATCCCGTTCAAAATTAGCGCCGATACCAGATAGATTGGCCCGAGCAAGCCCAAGAAAACGGGTGTGATGCAGATCAATAACAACAAGGCGCTGTAAAGGATGATTTGATAGTGGGTTTCGCGTTCGCCAGCGACGACCGGCAGCATCGGCACGCCAGCC
>JBBQBY010000259.1:0-9244 GCA_038318235.1 Caldilineales bacterium | reverse complement strand
ACATGCGCATTAAACAATCGATCTGTTATCCGCTTTTTATGCCCAAAGAGATGAGTTTAGAAACGTTGATCAAAACCAGCGCTGAGATTGGCTACGCGGCGATTGAATTATGGTCTCGCCTCCCAGAATTTGAAGAAATTATGGCGCTGGCTAAACGGTATAATTTGGCCGTGGCCAGCATGAGCGGCCATATGTCGCTGCCTGATGGGCTCAACAAGCGTAGCAACCATGAGCGGATCGAAGCGGAATTAAAGACCTCGATCGACATCGCGGCGCAATATGGCATCCCTGGTGTGATCTGCTTTAGCGGCAATCGTCAGCCACACCAGAGTGAGATCGAGGCGATCGAAGCCTGTGCCGAAGGCTTTCGACGCATTGCGCCGTATGCCGAAAAGAAGGGCGTCAACCTCAATCTAGAACTACTCAACTCGAAAATTGACCATCCCGGCTACCAGTGTGATCACACGGCGTGGGGCGTGGCGGTCTGCGAACTGGTCAACAGCCCGCGCGTCAAATTACTCTACGATATCTATCACATGCAGATTATGGAAGGCGACGTAATCCGCAATTTGCGCGAGAATATCAAGTGGATTGGTCATTTCCACACCGCTGGGAACCCTGGGCGCAACGACCTTGACGACACCCAAGAAATGAACTATGCTGGTATCTGTAAGGCGATTGCCGCCACCAGTTATGAATATTACGTCGGTCACGAATTCCGTCCTAAAGGCGATCCGATTGAGTCTTTGCATCAGACATTTGCCATTTGCAATCAGGGGTAAGGATGATTGTTTTCTTGTCTCACTGATCTTCTTGATTAGGTAAGCTAAAACTGGCTAGATAATTCATTGGCCGCCTTTTGTGCTTAATGCAGACTGCAATCACGTCGATACTAGATCTTTGAGTGCATAGTTTTTGATAATGATAGAGGTTTTAGATGTCTATACATGAACCAGTCCTTGAACAAATTATTGCACAAATCCAACAATTTCCTCCCGATGAGCAACTACAATTGCTTCTTCGTCTGGCAGAGAAATTGATTGCAACCGTGCAACCGCGTCAGCTACAACCGTTGATATACGGCCAATTCCGTGGTATGTCCATGTCAACTGAAGAGGATTTTGCTGTCGCGGAATGGCATCCGGGGGAAAAAGAATTGAATGGCGCGTAAATATGTATTGGATACACATGCTTTGGTTTGGTATGTGGAAGGTAACCCACGCCTAAGTGCAAAAGTCAAGATGATTATTGATGATTTGAATAGTGAATTAGTGTTGCCACTGATGGCGTTGGCTGAAGCTGCGTTTCTTGTTGAACGAGGACGCACGAGCATTCCAAGTGTATCCGTGCTGATGACAAGCATTCAAGCTGACACGCGGATCGAAATTTACCCTTTAACTTGGGATGTATTTCAACAGAGTTTAACAACTACGGCTATCCCTGAAATGCATGATCGTCTGATTGTAGGCACCGCGCTACACATACAAAACTTGCAACATACTACATTTTTGCTTACTAAGGATGAATTAATTTTGCGGTCGAATTTAATTGATATCATCTGGTAAATAGCAACCCAGTCGAGACAATGGAGATCATACAAGCGAATCCGTTTTTACTTTCTATAAATGATTGGATCTATAAATTATTTCGCATAAAGGAGAAAATATAACTATGAGTCTACAAAAAAATCCCCTCAGTCGGCGTGATTTTCTGCGCGCCGCGGTTGCTACTGCCGGGGTTGCCTTAGTGGCAGCCTGTGTCCCTGCCGGCGCACCAGCCGCGAGCACGGGCAGTGCGGCACCGGCCCAAGCGGGTGCTAAAATCGCCTATTGGACCTTCTGGGCGGATCGCTGGGGTGAATTTCAGCAGAAACTCGTCACCAAGTTTAATCAAGAGCAGAAAGATGTAGCCGTAGAGATGTTGATCGTGCCCTGGGGTGATCTGCCCACCAAGTTGCTCACGGCGGTCTCGGCCGGCAATCCACCGGATTTCAGCATCATAGGCCGCGGTGAAGTGGTTGAGTGGGCGGCCCGCGAAGGCATTTTGCCTTTGGATGATTACATTGCGGCTTCGACTGATGTCAAGAAGGATGATTGGTTCCCTGTCGCTTGGAATGAATGTGTCTGGCAGGGCAAGACATTTGCGCAACCTTTTGAGAGCGGCACCTATGCCGCCTGGTATAACACGGCGTTGTTCGAGAAGGCGGGTCTGGACGCGACGAAGCCACCGGTCACCTGGGAAGATGTGGACAATGCCGCCGCAAAAATAACTGAAGGCAGTGCCGCTGATGGTTATAAAGCGATTGGCTTTATCCCCTGGCAGGATCGGCGTGATCTGTTGGGCTGGTTGGCTGGCGGTGAATGGTATGACGAACAGAACCAAAAAGTGACCGCTGTGACCCCAGAAAATATTGTCGCCATGAATTGGGTCAAGCAATATGCCGACAAATATGGTGGCGAGGCATTAGAACGCTTCCGGCAAGGACTGGGGGGTGGGGATACGGCCGATGATCCCTTCTATCGTAACCAGTTGGGCTCAGTCTGGAAGGGCAGTTGGTCACTCTCAGCCAAGCAGGAATACGCACCGGATGTGAAATTTAGCATCGCACCCTTGCCTTATTACCAAAAGACCGGTAACGACAGCATCAACCAGGGTTCGGCCTGCGTGTTGCCCAAGGGCTCGCCGCAACCGCAGCCAGCTTACAAATTTCTCACCTGGATGTCGATCCATGGGATTTCGCAGTGGGTGCCGATGGCCGCGGACATGGTTTCGCGCAAGGATCAGACCGATGTCTATCCGTCGGCGCTACCGGACAATGCGGAATTCCGCGGCTATTGGAAGCTCTACAATGATGCCCTGGCCTACGCTCACCACGAGCCTTCTATGCCGGCACGCCGTTTCTGGAACGATCAATTAACGGCCGCGGTTGATGCGATCGTTTTGGGCAAGAAGACGCCGGAACAAGCATTACAGGATGCGCAAGATGCCACACAGCGCGAGTTAGATAAGGCGTTGGGTAAGGCATAATTTTTGCCTGTTAACCCGCGCCTGGGTTGGCATGTGATGCAGGGATCGAGACCTGACAGGTGGGAAAGAACTCACCTGTCAGGTCGGGCGACTACGATGACTCGTTTAGGCGCTTACTACAAGTGGCGCGGCATTAGCAGGTCTTGACAGGAAATTTATGGCGCTTACTTCAAACGTACAAACGCAGAGATCGGCTAGACGCGGCGGGCGGCAATGGCCGTCGCGTAACGCATGGAAACGCAACCTGACTGGTTACCTGTTTTTCTCACCGTGGCTGCTGGGGATGCTTTTGTTCAACATCATCCCGATTATCCTGGCGATCTATTACAGCCTTACCGAGTATACGGTGCTGCAATCGCCCCGCTGGATTGGGTTGGGCAATTATCGCGAGATGTTTATGATGGATGAGCTATTTTGGAAAGCGCTCTATAACACGATCTATTTTGCGGTCTTTTCTGTGCCGCTCAGCTTGCTGCTCGCGCTTGTCTTGGCCATGCTGTTAAACTCGCGGGTGCCCGGCCAGTCTTTCTTTCGTGCCACCTTCTTTCTGCCTTCCATTGTGCCAGCCGTCGCTGCCTCTGTCGTTTGGGCTTGGATCTTGCATCCAGAATATGGGCTGGTCAACGATATGCTCGCCAAGGTCGGCATCCCTGGGCCACCCTGGTTGACCAGCGAAGTCTGGTCAAAGCCAGCCTTTATTTTGATGAGTTTGTGGGGCATCGGCCCGACCGCGATTATCTTCCTGGCTGGTTTGCAGGATATTCCACAGCATCTGTACGAGGCGGCGGAGATCGATGGCGCCAATGCTTGGCAGCGGATCCGCAATGTTACGCTGCCCTTGCTCACCCCGACGATTTTCTTTAACCTGGTGATCGGCATGATTGGGGCTTTTCAGGTCTTTACCCAAGCCTATATCGTTTCGTCGGGTGGCCCACTCTGGTCAACCCTCTTCTATGTGTTATACCTTTATAATCAGGGTTTTCAATATTTCAAGATGGGCTATGCTTCGGCGCTGGCGATCGTGCTCTTTGTGATTATTCTCGTATTGACGGTGATTGTCCAACTCACCTCGCGACGGTGGGTCTATTACGAAGGCGTACAACCACAATAGCGCGCCATCGATTTCTGACGTTTACAGACGTAAGTTATACCTGTTCGCTAATGGAATCGTGGGTAAGTCGATATCGGCATTCGTAGGTCATCGCTTGCAGCGTGACAGGCTTCGTTACACCTAACAGAACAGGGATACCGGTGTTCGTCACGCTGCAAGCGATGACCTACGGCGATATCAACATCATTTCATCACACTGTGCTGGTCAGATTGCGCTTGAAGTAGGGCCACCTAAATAAAACCAATGAACACAGATATTTATCCTAGCAAACCGGCCAAAAGTATACCTGCTCCCTCTGTGCTACAGAGCAAACGTCTCTTGAGTAGGATCAACAAGACGATTATCTTTATCATTCTGGTGGGCGCAGCCGTGCTATTTTTGTTGCCCCTGGTCTGGATGATCAGCACATCGCTCAAACCCAAAGATCAGATTTTTGCCTATCCGCTGATCTGGATCCCGAGCCCACCGCAATGGTTGAACTATGTCAAAGCGCTGAATAATCCTTCCTTCAAATTTCTGCTCTTTTTGCAGAACAGTCTCTATTATGCCGTCACCTCGACGATTGGCGTGGTGATTTCGTGTGCGCTGGTCGCCTATGGCTTTGCGCGCCTGCGTTGGTGGGGCCGAGATTTCTGGTTTATCATCACCCTAAGCACGATGATGATCCCGTATCCGGTCACTTTGATCCCGCAATTTCTAATTTTCAAAGAGATCGGCTGGGTCGGCACTTTCTATCCATTGATCGTTCCCAACTTTCTGGGTGTGCCCTTTTTTATCTTTTTGCTGCGCCAATTCTTTTTGACGATTCCCATGGACTTGTCGGATGCCGCGCGTATTGATGGCGCCAACGAATTGGGCATCTTCTGGCACATCATCCTGCCGCTCACACGCCCGGCGTTGATTACGGTTGCGCTCTTTACATTTCTAGCCACCTGGAACGATTTTCTGGGGCCATTGATCTTCTTGAACGATGGCCGCAAATATACATTGGCGGTGGGGCTAGCGGCTTTTCGCGGTCAATATCGCACGCAATGGGATCTGATGATGGCCGCCGCCACCGTGGTTACCGCGCCCATTGTGATCCTCTTCTTCTTTGCCCAGCGCGCCTTTATCCAAGGTATTACGTTGACAGGCATGAAGGGGTAATGAACGGTTAATCATGAATGGTTAATGGTATGGCGACGAGTGTGGCTAGATTAATCATTAGTAATTTGTAACAACTAACCCCACCCTAACCCTCCCCAAACGAGGGAGGGACTGTCACGGGGATGACGATGATTGGCGAACAAAAGAGAACCTAGCGTCCTTCCCTTCATGGTCCCCTCCCTTACCAGGGGAGGGTTAGGGTGGGGTAGTTTGGTAGTTACGGCAATTTACAATAAAGGAAATTTTTTATGAACCAAGCAAACGGCCAAACCAACGGTTTTCACCGACCGTTTCCCGCTTTAACCCCGGCCCAGCGCTATCGCCTGGATATTAACGGGTATGTGGTCATTGAAAATACGCTAACCCCCGATCTGACGGGGCGCATTCGCGCGGCGATGCAGCAGCTAAAACGCGATTTTCTGGCTACCGATGATCCGGCCAAGGCCTACGTGCGCAACTGTCACCTTTCTACCTTTAAGCCGCACCACATGCACTTTGCCCACCTGCTAGAAACTGACCCAGCCATTTTGGAATATTTGACCCACCCGCGCCTGGTCGCCATGGCCGAGGAATTGGTCGGCGGTTCGGTGCGCCTGGAAGAATCCGAAGGCGTGATCAACACGCAGGCTGCCGACTATGATCCCAATGCGCCGCGCCGTTATGGCTTTCACACCGGCACCCGCCCAGAATTTGGCACCTATACCGAGAATGGTCTCTTTCACTGTAATTTTGTCAAAACCTTAACCAATCTCACGGATCTCGGCCCCGATGATGGCGGCACGGTTGTGATCGCGGGCAGCCACAAAATAAAGGCGCCGCAACAACAGATTATTGCCTGCGCCTATGAAGACCCATCGCTGATCCATCAGGTGATTGCGCCAGCCGGCTCCACGTTGCTCTTTGCCGAATCGCTTGTGCACGCCACGGGGCAGATTCGCAGCGACCGCGAACGTGTGATCATCATTGGCGGTTACACCCCACCGATGTTCCGCCCTTGGCCAGGCCAAGAGCCAAGTCAGGCTTATCTTGACAATGTGCCGGAAATTTTTAAGCCACTGATTTCAGGCAGCGAGAGCTGGCATTGGCGGCAGCATTATCGCACGTTGGACATGCCGGTGGTGGAGTGAAGGGTGATAAGTGACGAGTGATGAGTGAGATCACATGACCTTTTTCACTCATCACTTATCACTCATCCCGCTCCACGTTTTATATAGACAGAACCAGCACAAATTCAGGGTACGCTATGGACCTTTCAACCATCGACAATCTTGCCATCGTTGATCATCTGCTCACCACCACGCGTTCGGTGCGCAAACGGTTAGATTTTGCGCGTCCGGTAGATTTAGCGATTATCGAACGGTGTATCGAAATTGCCACCCAAGCACCTTCAGGCTCGAATCGTCAGGCCTGGCATTTTCTGGTGGTGGTGGATGCCGATAAGCGCAAAGCGTTGGCTGAGCTGTACCGCAAAGCCTTCGCTAAATATCTGCGCGGCAGCGCTCGTCCGCAACCCGAACCCGCGCGCATGCATGGTCCCAGCACCACTAGTATGCGCCGCGTGACCAGCTCCGCGGCTTATTTGGAACGTCATTTGCACCAAGCGCCGGTTTTTATGATTCCGTGCATCGAAGGCCGGGTTGAAACCGAGCCACCTTTTATGCAGGCTTCGCATTACGGCTCAATTTTGCCGGCAGTTTGGTCATTGATGTTGGCCTTGCGGGCGCGTGGTCTGGGTTCGGCCTGGACCACGTTGCATCTGGCCTATGAAAAGGAAGCCGCTGAACTGCTGGGCATTCCTGATCACATTACCCAAACGGCCTTGCTGCCAATTGCCTATTTTAAGGGTGAAGATTTTCGCGTGGCCGAGCGGATTCCGGCAGATGAAGTGACGCATTGGGATGGCTGGGAGCAACGCCGTTAGGGTGATGGACATGAAAATTATTGACCTGCTGCCCGATGATCAACCAAAGATCGAACAAGTGGCCCGCTTGCTGAACGAAGAGTTCAAAACGATGGCGCCTACCGCGTGGACGACAATTGAAAAGGCCCGCCAAGCGGTAGAGGAAGCTTTTTGTCCAGGCCAAATCAGTAAAGTTGCCCTCAATGATCTGGGTGATGTCGTCGGCTGGATCGGCGGCAAACCGCAGTATGCGTTGGTATGGGAACTGCATCCGCTCGTCGTGCGCGGTGACTGTCAAGGGCAGGGCATTGGTCGAGCGCTGGTTGGCGCATTGGAAAAAGCCGTAAAAGCGCGCGGTGGGTTGACCATCACTCTTGGCAGCGATGATGAAAACGATCTAACCAGCCTGAGCGGCGTTGATCTATATGCCAATGTATTGGAGCAGTTGGCCAACATCAAAAATCTGCGTAGGCATCCCTACGCGTTTTATCAAAAAATCGGCTTTTCGATGGTTGGCGCCATCCCCGATGCCAACGGGTTTGGCAAGCCCGATATCCTATTGGCAAAACGCGTAGTATAATACAGATTCTCAATCGGTAACTGCTCAGTTAATTCCCTAATCTTCAAGCAGACGCCTCAATTGTCTAATTTTTAAGGGAGATACTCCATGTCACAAGATCAACTCGCCATTAATGGGGGCACACCCGCCAAACAACGCCCTGATCCGCCCATGTACCCCGGCGGCATGGCGATTGACCACGAAGAAGAAGCCGCGGTGCTGGAAGTGCTGCGCAATAAACATCTTTATCGTTATACGGGGCCGTTCAAGACCGCGTCTAAAGTGGAAGAACTGGAGAAAACCTTTGCCGAGAACAAAGGGGTGGGGTACGCCCAGGCCGTCAATGCGGGCACGTCGGCCTTAATTTGCGGCTTGGCTGCGCTGGGTGTGGGGCCGGGTGATGAAGTGATTGTCCCTGCCTTCACCTGGATCGCGTCGGCTGCGGCGATCTTGTCGGTCGGGGCCGTGCCGGTGGTGGCCGAGGTCGATGAATCCCTACTTATGGACCCGAACGATGTTGAACAAAAAATCACCCCTTTTACGAAGGCGATTATGCCGGTACACATGCGCGGCGCACCTTGTCAGATGGAAGAAATCCTGGCTGTTGCCCGTGAGCATAATCTCAAAGTGATCGAAGACACGGCGCAGGCCAACGGGGCTAGCTATAAAGGCAAATATTGCGGCACCTGGGGCGATGTGGGTTGTTTTAGTTTGCAATTTAACAAGATCATCACGGCGGGCGAAGGCGGTATGGTCGTCACCAACGAAGAAGCGCTTTGGCAACGGGCCTGCATGTTTCACGATCCGATCGGCGCGTTGAACCGTGGCTTTTCTACGGACGAACTGCGCTATGGCGTCAACTTTCGCATGACGGAAATCCAGGCGGCGATTGCGCTCGTGCAATTGCGCAAACTGGAAAACTTGGTGCGTGATATGCGCGAACGTCAGCACATGCTCAAGTCTGGCATGGCTGATATCGCCAAACGCAAAGGCATCACCTTTCGCGCCAGCAACGATCCCGACGGTGACGCCGGCATCTGTACGATCTTCTTCGTGGAAAGCCCAGAGGTGGCCAAGGATGTAACCAAGGCGTTAAATGCCGAAAACATCGGCGCGGCGATGCTCTACGAACGCGACAATATTGATTACCACGTTTATGCGCACTGGGTGCCAATTATTGAACAGCGGGCTTGGGCAGCGGGTGGCGATCCGTGGAAGTGGGCCAAGCGCGAGATTAAATACTCGCATGATATGTGCCCACGCAGCCTGGAACTGCTCGGGCGCGCCGTCCACCTGGATTGCAGCCCACTCCTGAGCAACGAGGATGTCGAAGAGACGCTGGAAGGATTGGACAAGGTTTTGAAGGCAGTCGCTTGAGATTTACGATTTTTGATTTACGATTGACGAAGTTGACTCGGCGACATAGCTGTTTCTGCTGTCGAGAATAATTTGGCGACAATAGAAGAAGCATAACCGTCAAAGTAACTTCGTCAATCAAAA
>JBBQBY010000258.1:0-9305 GCA_038318235.1 Caldilineales bacterium | reverse complement strand
GGCACGCGCGGTCTACAAGGCGACGGTCCTGGTGGCGAGGATGCCGTCGAAAATTTTGGGATTGCGGCCGCCAGCGGCGATGTCTATGCCGCTGATGCGGTCGTCGCGAAGGCAATGGGCTTTGAACCGCTCGAACTTGGTTTGCTGCACTATGCCAACGAACTGGGATTGGGTGTCGCTGATCTAAGCCGGATCGAAGTCTTAGAAACGTCGATTGTTGCTGTGCGCAAAACGTTTAAGCCGCATAAAACGACCGACTTACAAATGCAGTGGCAGGTGCCGAATGCACTACCAATGGTTAATGCTGAACGGTTAACGCTGAATGATTAATTTCTCGTACATCGTTAACCGTTCAGCATTAACCATTCAGCGTTAACCATTAGAAAGGAAGCTTTATGTCAACCACTCTTGTCAAACCCTGGATGCCCGCCGGTCCAGATCTACAAACTGTCTTCATCCAGTATCCTGATCCATTGCGCGCCTTAGCCGACACCGAGACACCAGCGATTGTGCTGCGCCAGGTCTTTAATGCCGACCAATGCCAGGGTTTGATTGAGCGTTTTATCAATTGGGGCCTGATCCGCGACCCTGCTGCCAACAGCGCGGACCAGCGTAATCGCATTGATATTGGCACCAGTCTCGGCAATCGCGGCCATGATCAAGCCGACTTTTTGCGCCATGCCGTCTATACGCACAAACTGTTCGAGCATCTATTTGATGATTTCGACAACCCCGTGAATACGATCTACGATAGCTTGGCGGCGTTGGCACTCAACAAAGAAGTCAAAATCGCCTACGAGCCGGATGGACGCCGTTATGGCCCCGCCATCTTCCGCACGCATTACACCAGCCATCGCTATCCGCCGCACATCGACAGCGTGCGTTTGCGCGAAAACCGTACGAATTACTCGGTTTATCGTTTTGAACACCAGTTTGCCGGCATTCTCTGTCTCCAAAATGCGACGTATGGCGAGCACAACTCCGAGACTATTCTGCATAAATGCCTGTGGGAGCCGGAAATTCAGCCGTACTTGGCGGCGGATACATTCAATCAATACGCCACGGAAAATAAGATTGAGCAATACTCGGTCGCGTTGGAGCCAGGTGATCTGTATTTTTTCAACACGCGCTGTATTCACGAGATCCCCGCATTGGATGGCACGCAGCCGCGCATTGTCTTGGCGGTTTTCATCGGCTATTCACCGGAGGATAATGAGGTCTTTGTCTGGTCATAATCAGCAGCCTGGCTTTCGTTGAGCGGCTTGGTGTGATTACTTTATGTGGGTGACTATGGACCAACTAAGGCTAACGTAGCAAGTGATTTTCTAAGCAGAAAGGGTTTCTCTAGCCTAATGCTGAGGAACTTTAACGCGTGTTTTGCGTTAGATGGGCGTAAAGTTAGTTGAACTCCGACCTTTTTTCACCGCTAAGGAGCCTTTATGTTTCCTCAATCTAGCCAAGGCCATCAACGAGTGACCGCACGCTTATTGCCCTATCTTGCGTTGCTGATCGGCGCTTTTGTTCTGCTCAATCGTCAAGTGCCGGTGGAGGCCAGCACAAAAAGCACGATGCCTGCGCACGTGCAACAAGCCGTCTCGCCGTTAATGGCAACGCCCGGACTATCCGCAACCGTGACATTGAGCGCAACGTCTGTGATCAGTCCACAATATGAAATCTCAAAAAGCGGGCCAGTATTATATGACCGTGCTTTCATCAAGGCGCGTAAAATCTTTATGCCCATTGCATTGGGTGGCGTTACTTATAAAGCAGGGACAACAAAGCCGTTTGCTGCGGCCGCGTTCACCGAGATGCAAGCGAAAATGCCTGTCAATATCTGCCTACACATCACGGTTGACGCTGATTGTGTACGCACACGCGAGCAATATTTGCTCCGTCAGGGTGAACTAGGGATTACCCGCGCTGAGGGCAAATTGTCGATTGCCCTCAGCGATCTTTCGACGATTGTCCTGACCGACGTGGTCGGCGCTGACGCTTCACAGGCAGTCAGTTATCTTTATCTGGAGTACATGCCCGCTGTGAAGCAACACCGTGTGCTGATCGCTTACTATGAGAGTGCCGATCAGCTTTTGATTAACGCCGAAACAGGAGAAACCACGGTGCTGCCCTATGCTTCACCCATGCTATCCCCAGATCACAAGCGCTTTGTCGCGACCAACCAGGTAAAAGATGCTTATCTGAATGTGCAAATTTGGAATACACAACGGCCGCATTTGAATTTGGAAGCGGATCTGATCATTGAAAATCTGGGGCAGCAGGAACCAACCAAAATCTCGTGGGTTGACGCGACACAGACGCGCATCGAGACAATCGAGCCATCCAACCAGATCACCGGTCTCATTACCGTTACCTGGTCGGCTCAGGGATGGCAAGCTGCGTATAACGGTCAGAAAATTGCTACACCCGTGTTGCATCCGCAGTCGATCGTAAACTCATCGACCGTCTTTGGGATAGAGACCTTAGGGGTGGGAAAACGCGTCTACATGGATCGCGCGTATAAATTTAAGACAGTGCCAACAGCCGTGAATGGTCAACAATCCTTCTTGTTTGCCAATAACAATATGCGCAATACGGAGGCCGACTACGTCCACTTTACGGTAGCGCAGCCGGCTACGGTCTATGTGGCGCTCGATATCGAAGCGTCTGAGTTGCCCGGTTGGCTGAAGGATGGTTGGACGCCGACGCCCGATATTCTGACCACAGATGATGTCGTAAAGTTGCGGTTGTATAAGAAAACCTTTGACGCGGGCGACGAAGTCAACTTAGGTGGCAATTGGGCACCGCCCGCCTCAGAGATTCGGAGTCATTATTTAGTGATTGTTGCACCAAATTAAACGTGACTCCACCCGCGCCCCTTGGGATGTGGGTGGAGTCGCCCTATTCAAACCGTGAGGAAATCATATGGAATATCGAAAACTGGGCAAAACTGATATCGATGTATCTGTGATCGCACTGGGCTGTTGGCCTTTCGCGGGTGGCCAATACTGGGGTGACCAAGATGAGGCCACCTCGATTGCCACGGTACACGCGGCGTTGGACGCCGGCATCAACTTCTTCGACACCGCCGAAGGGTATGAAGCTGGCCATTCAGAACGGGTGTTGGGGCGTGGATTGCTTGGGCGCCGCGCTGAAGCGATTATCGCCACCAAAGTTTCACCAAATCATCTGCGCCCAGACGACGTGATCAAGGCATGCGAAGAGAGTCTGCGCAATTTGCAGACCGATTATATCGATCTCTACCAGATTCACTGGCCGAACCATGATGTGCCGCTGGCGGATACGGTTGGCGCGCTGCATCAACTGAAGGAAGCTGGCAAAATTCGGGCGATCGGCGTCAGCAACTTTGCCGCGCGTGATTTCTCCGAAATGCTGGCCTTGAGCGAGTGCGAAACCAACCAACTGCCCTACAGCCTGCTCTGGCGCGTGATCGAGCGCGAGATTCAGCCACTCTGTGTAGAGCATGCCGTTGGCATCATCTGCTACAGCCCGCTGGCGCAAGGCTTGCTGACCGGCCGTTATAAATCGGCGGACGAAGTGCCGGATGGCTTGGCGCGCACTCGCCTTTACAGAAGTACGCGCGCCATGGCCGATCATAACGAACCGGGTTGTGAAGCAGAAGTCTTCGCCGCCGTAGAAGGTGTGCGCCAGATTGCGGCTGATCTTGGTCAGCCCATGGCAACCGTGGCCCTGGCTTGGGTGAAGCAACAAGCCGCCGTGACCTCTTTCCTGGTCGGCGCCCGCAATCCAGACGAACTAAGCTGGAATCTGCCGGTAATTGACTTGGCGCTGTCGTCTGATACTATCAGCGCATTGGCAAAAGTAACCGAACCCGTGAAAGAAAAACTAGGTAACAATCCTGATATGTGGCTTGTGCCTTCCCGCATGCGCTAGTTTTGCTAACCCCGGTCATGCATTCAGTCATGATTTGTAGTGACGACTTTAGTCGTTCGTGTCGCACAACGACTAAAGTCGTCACTACACACCACACAAATGAGCCTTGACAAGCCACTAAAAACGCCTACGACAACGACTTGCCTGGGCTAATCGGCAAACGTCATTCGCACGGTCAACGCCTGTTGCAAACGCTGATGATACGCCGTCCGCGGAATCTCCATAGCGCCAAAACGCCGCAAATGCTCGGTCATAAATTGGGTGTCGTGCAAGACAAAACCTTGCGCCCGCAGCCGCTCCACCAGGTGAACAAGCGCGATCTTGCTAGCGTCTTGCCGGTGGCTGAACATACTTTCGCCAGCAAAAAGTCCGCCAATCGCCACCCCGTAAAGACCACCAACCAATTGCCCATCGACCCAAGTTTCCACACTGTGGGCAAAGCCTCCTTCGTGTAGCTGTCCATAAGCAACCTGGATCTCCGGTGTGATCCAGGTCTGTTCGCGGCCGGGCGCTGGGGCTGCGCAAGCGAGCATGACTTGACGAAAAGCCGTATCGATCCGCACCTCAAAGCCACCCTGCCGGATGCGCTGCGCCAGTGAGCGCGGCACATGAAACGTGTCTAAGGGCAGGATGCAGCGCGGGTCTGGATCATACCAATAAATTTCTCCGTCATCATGGCCCATCGGAAAGGCGCCCTGACTGTAGGCGGCCAATAATAAGCGTGGTGTTAGTCGCATTTGTCTGCTCAATCAAAGTGGATGCTCGTTTAGAAACTTGGATCGTAACAAATAATCGTTGAATCTTCAAATCCCCAAAAGTTTGCGCAGGAATGCTCAATTCGGACGCGGCTAAACGCGGATTTGCGCAGAGCAAACGGTTTGCCGATGGCATACGCTATGTGAAAGGTCGAAAAACCGATTTTTCAGAAAAAAATCCGCGTCTATCTGCGTTGATCCGCGTCCGATTTTTTGAATTGAGAATTGCTGAAGTTTGCGAAGCACCGAATTGTGTTACAATCAATGATCGCGGCATGAATTCCGTGATGCGTGATAAGTGAAGCGTGGGCACCGAACACTCCTTCCCTCATCACCCATCACTTGTCACCTATCATCGTATCCAACACCTATGCGCCTTTTCTGGGAATTGACCAAACTTTCTTTTCAACGTCAACTCACTTATCGTGCCGCATTAGTGGCAGGGCTGGCGACGAATCTCTTCTTTGGCATCCTACGCGCTTCGGTGCTGGTGGCCCTGTACGGCGCGCGTACGGAAGTGGCGGGCATGTCGATCCGCGATGCGATCACCTACACGGCGCTGACGCAAGGCATTATTACCTATTTGAGTATTTTTGGTTGGTACGATCTGATGAATTCGATTGCGAGTGGTGAAGTCACGGCCGATCTGCTCAAGCCGCTCAGCTACTTTCGTTTTTGGTTGGCCCAGGATTTAGGTCGCGCCATTGTGGCCTTCTTTTTGCGCGGCGTGAGCATTATGCTGCTGTACATGTTGATCTATGACATTACCCTGCCGCATGGCATCGAACAGGGATTGGCGCTGACGGCAGCGTTCAGCCTGAGTTGGTTTGTGAGTTTTGCCTGGCGCTTTCTGGTCAATCTCGCTGCCTTTTGGACGCCGAACGCCAAAGGCGTGGGCCGGTTTGCCTTTGGCATCGCCTGGGTGCTGTCGGGCTTTTTCATGCCGCTGCGTTTTTTCCCGGCCTGGTTTATCACCCTGTGCAACTTCACCCCTTTTCCGTCCATGGTCAACACTAACATTGAAATTTATCTGGGTCTACTGACCGGCGCGGCGCTTTGGCAAGCGCTGTTGCTGCAAGTTGTCTGGGCAGTTGGTTTAACGCTACTCTGCCAGGCGATTTTGCGCCGCGGCGTGCGTCACCTGGTGGTGCAGGGCGGGTAAGAGAACCTAAATATTTGCTTGGTTTGGTCGCATCGGGCTATGAACAGACGTTATATCCAAAAACTAGGTTTCACATTCGCTATTTACTGGCGCCTGATTGCGATCCAAATGCGCGCCCAAGTGCAATATCGCGTCAGTTTTCTGCTCGAGGTACTCTCGGCAGCGATTACGATGTCGATGTTCTTTATTTCATTATCCCTGGTTTTCGCCCGCTTTGGCAATTTGGCTGGCTGGACATTGGGCGAAGTTGCCTTCTTGTGGGCCATCGTCGAGGTCGCTTTTGGCCTCATGGATATGATTTTCAGTGGGTTTGATCCGATTAATTTTGGGCGACGGGTGCGTCAGGGCACTTTGGATCAATTATTGCTGCGCCCTGTGAACATTACCATTCAAGTGCTGGGCGATGATTTTGTCCTCCGCCGGCTGGGCCGCATCTGTGAAGGGTTCATCATCTTTGCCGTTGCGCTCAAACTGGCCCACATTGATTGGACGCTCGGCAAACTGCTGTATCTGCCCTGCGTAGTGATCGGCCTGGTCTGCTTTTTTGGTGGCCTGTTTATCGTCGGCGCGACGATCACCTTTTGGACGGTCGACTCGATTGAAGCCATGAATATTCTCACCTATGGCGGCAGTGAAATGTTATCTTATCCGGCGCACATTTACCCAGATTGGTTGCGCCGTACGTTTATGTATATCGTGCCGGCGCTCTTTCTAAACTACTATCCGGCGCTCTATTTTCTGCATAAGCCGGACCCGTTTGGCTTGCCCGCGATCATGCCTTTTGTCGCACCGTTGGTCGGCATTGGCCTTTTATGGGGATCCTTGGTCTTCTGGCGCTTTGGCATTCGCCATTATCAAAGCACAGGCACGTAAGAATGGTTGATGGTTGGAGAACCCTGACAATCGTGCTAGCAGAAATTAGCCATTCACCGTTAACCATTCAGCATTAACCATTAAGGTGAATGAAAATAAATAAGTATCCAGTCTGGTCCACTTGAAAAATTGTCATCGACCGACCTGACAGGTGGAGTCTTTTTCACCTGTCAGGTCTCGATCCCTGGATCATTATTTATTTGCAATAGCCTAAGACATGAGCACTATGATTACCGTCAATCATCTGCAAAAATATTTTTCGATCAATCAACGCCAGCATGGCTTGTTTGGCGCCTTGCGCGGGCTGGTAAAACCAACGCAGACCGTGGTGCGCGCCGTTGATGGCCTTAGTTTTACGGTGCAACGTGGCGAACTGGTCGGCTATTTAGGCCCGAATGGTGCGGGGAAATCAACCACGATCAAGATGCTTACTGGGTTGCTGGTGCCATCAAGTGGCGAGTTAGCGGTGAATGGATTTATACCCTGGCGCGAACGCGAAAAATATGTGGCTAGCATTGGCGCGGTTTTCGGCCAACGAACGACACTTTGGTGGGATTTGCCAGTGATCGAGTCGTTGGAATTACTTCAACATATCTATCGCATTCCCGAGCCGCGTTTTCGCCAGAATTTTGCTGAGTTTCGCGAGTTGCTCGAACTGGAACCCTTTTTGAATTCACCCGTGCGTTCGTTGTCGCTTGGCCAGCGCATGCGCGCCGACTTGTGCGCCGCCATGTTGCATGACCCCGTTTTGCTCTTTCTTGACGAGCCGACGATTGGCCTGGATGTGGTGGCTAAGCAACGCATTCGCCAATTTATTGCCCATATTAATCAAGAACGCAGCACGACTGTTTTATTGACCACACACGATCTGTCGGATGTCGAAAAGCTCTGCAAGCGGGTGATGATCATCGATCACGGTCGTTTGCTGTTTGACGGGGCGCTGCAAACGTTGCAAGATCGTTTTGGCGGCAAGCGCGAATTGGTGGTTGATTTGGCCGAGGTGTATCCTACGGTTGCGGTTGAAGGTGCTGAGGTTTTGGAACACAATGGCCTGCGCGTCACCTACCAGTTTGATCGTCAAGTCGTCAGCGCTTCGGACTTGATCGGTCGTGTCTCGGCCCAATATCGGATTGTTGATCTAAGCGTGCGCGAGCCGGAGATCGAAGCGACTGTGCGCCGGATTTATGAGGAACGCTTGCTCGATAAGTAGGTGCGGTTTGTAACCGCACCTATGCTACCCATCATTTCGCTTAACTGAATGGCAGCGAGGGTTAGGGTGGGGTTCCTGAAAATTTATTCACAAGGAGATGTAACTCTAATGCCCGCGATGACTCAGGTTCAAATCGAAGAATTTTTGGCGCCACCTCGTCACGCCATCATTGCGACCAACACGCAGGATGGCCCACCCCAACTTAGCCCGGTTTGGTATATCTACGAAAATAATACACTCTATATCAGTGCTGCGGCCAGCACAGCCAAAGTGCGCCATTTACGACAAGATCCGCACCTTAGTGTCTGCATTGACGGTGGTCACCCCGACGCCCGTTATGTGATCATCCAGGGGACGGCGACCTTGCTCGAGACCGACGATCCCGCGCAAGAAGCCATGCGTTGGCGGATTATTCAACACTATTACGAAACCGAAGCCGCAGCGCAGCAGTATTATGCATCCGTGCGCGAGCGCGCCAGCATCTTGATTGTCGTTACGCCGGAGCGCATCATCAGCCAAGATCTCAACTGAGTGCATTGTGGCGCATAAACCGAGGCATAAGGCCATTTCAATGAAATAAGGATCCAACGTTTGCCGAACAAAATTATGCGTAGGTGCGTGCTTGTAGCCGCACGTACTGCGTATACCCCAATTGTGCGGCTAAAAGCACGCACCTACTCGATCCTTTATGCTTTGATTGCGCCTAAGTAGTGACGACTTTAGTCGCTTTGTTGTGCGACCAAGCACGATTAAAGTCGTCACTACGCGTGTTCGTGCCTAGAGCATTTCGACCACGCCGGTATCTAGATCATAACGGCCACCCACAACTTTAAGCGCGCCTTTGGCGATTGCCTCCGCCAAGATGTCTGACTTCTGTAACCGCGCCACAATTAAAGTAACATTCTCGCGCACTGCATTATCGAGCAGATCGCCTGCCTTCTCTTTAACCTGTTCGACTGCGGGGCGAATCCCTTCGACCAATGCGCCAATGTGTGCAGGTGCTTCGGTATGGTTTTCTAGTGCCTCAATCGTTGCTTTCACTGCACCACATTTTTCGTGGCCCAACACCATGAGTAGGGGAATATGTAACTCGGCCACACCAAACTCCAAGCTGCCGAGCACCGCATTGTCGATCACATGGCCCGCTGTCCGAATCACAAACAGATCGCCCAACCCCCGGTCAAAGACCAATTCTGGTGGCACGCGCGAATCAACACAACTAAAGATGGTCGCAAACGGATGTTGGGCTTTGGCTACTTCGATGCGGCGACTTTCGCCTTCATCCAGATCAATTGACTTGTTGGCCGCATAACGTTGATTGCCTTCCATCAAGCGGGCCAGGGCGGCATCTGCATCCGCCACCGCCGCTTCGGGTGTTGGGCTCACTGGTGCTGGC
>JBBQBY010000257.1:0-9336 GCA_038318235.1 Caldilineales bacterium | reverse complement strand
GACGATCAGGCCACCGAGTCCGTAGATCAGCAGATTGCGGCGTAACAGATTCGCCGCTCCCACGGGCCGGTACTTGACGCCGCGCAGCGCCAGCGGGATCAGCGCGATGATGATCAGCGCATTGAAAATGACCGCCGACAGAATCGCACTCTCGGGGGTTGCCAGCCGCATAACGTTAAGGTGGTTCTACGCTGGAGAGGTGGTCGGACAGGCGGCCGGAATGATCGCGAAATATTTGGCAATATCATTGGCAATACTAAAGGTCGTCAGCGCGCCGCGCGTCATCAATAACTGTTTACCGATCTCCACGATTTCGATCAACTTGGTCGGATTCGAGTCCAGATCGACCATGTTGCCGGCTTCTTTGGCGGCCTGGGTGCCACTGTTCATGGCCACGGCCACATCGGCCTGCGCCAACGCCGGGGCATCATTCGTGCCGTCACCGGTCATTGCCACCAAGCGACCACCGGCCTGGGTTTCGCGGATCAATTTGAGCTTGGCTTCGGGCGTTGCCTGTGCCAGGTAATCATCCACGCCGGCTTCGGCGGCAATCGCTGCCGCGGTGAGCGGGTTGTCGCCCGTAATCATGATCGTTTTGATGCCCATGCGGCGTAATTCGACAAAGCGCTCTTTGATACCACCTTTGACGATATCCTTTAATTGAATCACGCCGAGCACCTGCGCGCCGTCCGTGACGACGAGCGGTGTGCCGCCTTCACAGGCGATTGCCTCGACGTTAACCCGAACATTATCGGGCAACTGGCCACCCTGCTCTTGGGCAAAGATCGCGACGGCATCGGAGGCACCTTTGCGAATTTGGCTGCCATTCATGTTGACGCCACTCATGCGCGTTTGCGCCGTAAAGGGCACAAAAGTTGCACCCAGGCTGTGAATATCGCGCTCGCGCAAGCCATATTTTTCTTTGGCCAACACGACAATCGAACGCCCTTCCGGTGTTTCGTCGGCCAGCGATGCCAGTTGCGCGGCATCCGCCAACTGCTGCTCCGTCACCCCATCAGCCGGGAAAAAGGCGGTCGCCTGGCGATTGCCCAGCGTAATTGTCCCCGTCTTGTCGAGCAGCAGGACATCGACATCCCCCGCCGCTTCGACGGCACGCCCAGACATCGCAATCACATTGGCCTGGATCATGCGATCCATGCCGGCGATCCCAATCGCCGAGAGCAAGCCGCCAATCGTGGTCGGGATCAGGCAGACCAACAGGGCGACTAAGACCGTCACCGTAATCGGTGAACCTTGACCGGCCGCTTCTACGCTGAAGAGCGAAAAGGGTAGCAGTGTCACGGTGGCCAACAAAAATATGATCGTCAGCGCGGCGAGCAAAATGTTGAGCGCAATTTCGTTGGGCGTCTTCTGGCGTTTGGCGCCTTCGACCAGACTGATCATGCGATCCAAAAAGCTCTCGCCCGGATTGGCGCTAATCCGTACGACTAGCCAATCGGATAGCACCTGCGTGCCACCGGTCACCGAACTGCGGTCGCCGCCACTTTCGCGAATCACCGGCGCACTTTCCCCCGTAATCGCACTTTCGTTGACCGAGGCGACGCCTTCGATTACTTCGCCATCACCAGGCACGAAATCACCGGCTTCAATGACCACGACATCGCCGCGGCGTAAATCGGTGGCGGGGACAGGTGTATATTTGGCTCGATTTGTCGGGTCGGCCAATTTTTTGGCGCTGATATCGCGTTTGGCTTTGCGCAGCGAATCCGCTTGCGCCTTGCCGCGGCCTTCGGCCATCGCTTCGGCAAAGTTGGCGAAGAGCACAGTAAACCATAACCAGAGCGAGATCGCCCAGATAAACCCAGCCGGCGCCTCTCCTTGGCTCACCGTTGCCTGAATGGCCAGCAAGGTTGTGAGCGCACTGCCCACCAAGACAACAAACATGACTGGGTTGCGCACTTGATGGCGCGGATTCAATTTACGAAAAGAATCAAGCACGGCCTGGCGTACCAGTGGCCCATCGAACAAAGGGCGTGATTTGATTTTTGATTGGACGGTCATTATATGTTCCTTGAGTTTTTGATAGATCAACCGTGAGGAGTAAATGGTAAGTGGTAAGTCTCAACTGGTCACTTACCATTTATCACTTATCACTTACCATTTACCATCTCACTGCATCATCTGTAAATGTTCGACAATCGGCCCCAATGCCAGGGCCGGAATAAAGGTCAGCGCGCCGACGAGAATGACGACGCCGATCAGCAGGGCCACAAAGAGTGGTGTGTGGGTGGGCAGGGTGCCGGGGCCGGCGGGCACTAATTTCTTGCGGGCCAGCGAACCAGCCAAGGCCAGGGTCGGAATTGCCAGCCAGTAGCGGGCAAAGAGCATGGCAAAGCCGAGACTGAGATTGTAAAAAGGGTTGTTGGCACCTAACCCGGCAAAGGCGCTGCCATTGTTATTGCCCGCCGACGAGAAGGCATACAGCACTTCGCTGAAACCATGCGCGCCAGGGTTGTAAATCGTGGCTTTGCCCGCCGGCAACACAACGGCCAGTGCCGTGCCCAACAACACGATCGCGGGTGGCACGAGAATCACGAGCGACGCCATTTTCATTTCGTACGCTTCGATTTTCTTGCCCAGATATTCAGGCGTGCGCCCCACCATCAACCCAGCCACAAAGACCGCGATAATCGCAAAGATCAACATGCCATACAAGCCTGAGCCAACCCCACCGTAGACAACTTCGCCAAGCTGCATCAGCCACAGCGGGACAAAGCCGCCCAACGGCGTGAATGAATCGTGCATCGCATTGACCGAGCCATTGGATGCTGCCGTGGTCACCGCTGCCCACAGTGCCGAGTTAACCACACCAAAGCGCGTCTCCTTGCCTTCCATGTTGCCACCTGCTTGCATAGCACTAGCTGTCTGGTCGATCCCTAGCTTTGTCAAGGCCGGATTGCCATTCTGTTCTGCCCAAACCACCATGCCCAACAAGACCACAAAAATTAGCGTCATCGCTGTGAGCACCGCCCACCCTTGGCGCGTGTCTTTGACCATCTTGCCAAAGGTGTAACAGAGCGCCGCCGGAATGAGCAAGATCGCCAATAATTCTAAAAAATTACTCAACGGCGTTGGGTTCTCAAATGGATGGGCTGAGTTGACGTTAAAGAAGCCGCCGCCATTTGTGCCCAGTTGTTTGATCGCCACCTGCGAAGCCGCTGGGCCCAGCGCCAGCACTTGCGTGGTGACCGCCTGGCCATTGGCGTCTTGCGTGGCCGTCAACAAGGGGACTTCTTGATAAGGGCTAAAGGTTTGCACTACGCCTTGCGATACAAGCACGATCGCCAGGATCAGCGCTAAAGGCAACAAAATGTATAACGTGCTACGCACCATATCCACCCAAAAGTTACCAATCGTCTGCGCTGACCGCCGCGATAAACCGCGGATCAAGGCAATTAACGTGGCCATACCGGCGGCGGCGGAGACAAAATTCTGCACGCTCAAGCCCACCATCTGCGTCAGGTAACTCATCGTCGTCTCCCCGCCATAGCCTTGCCAGTTGGTATTCGTGGCAAAACTGACGGCAGTATTAAACGCTGAATCGGCGCTGACGTTGGGTAAACTCTGCGGATTGAGGGGCAAGCCACCTTGCAACCGTTGTAACAAATAAACCACCAACAAACCGACCAAATTGAACAGCAACATGGCAACGGCGTAAATCTTCCAGTTCATCTCTTCTGCGGGCTGCACGCCACTCAAGCGATAGATCAGCCGTTCTAGCGGGCCCAGCACGCGATCTAGCATCGTGCTTTGACCTTCGTAGACCCGCGCCATATATGAACCTAGTGGCTTCGCTAACCCAATCAGCACCACCAAGTAAAATGCCAATTGCAGAAATCCATTGCTTGTCATTAGAACCACTCCGGCTTCAAAAGTGCTGCGCATAAATAGATAAATAGACCCAGCGCCAGGATCGCGCCGAGTAGATAAAAGAGCGTCACATTACACCTCCATTAACTTCTGACAGAGGACAATCAATCCCCATGAACCGATAAAAAAAAGCAATACCAACCCCACATACAATAAGTCTTGCATAGCAAAATATCCTCTGTTTTTTATTTTGTGCGACTGAACTGTCGCGATTTGATCTCACGCTTGTCTATAAGATTATGCGCCATACGCCTACGGACCATGATCGGCTAGCCAATAGGCATAGGGCTTTCATCTTACCTACTGGCTAGCCGATCATAGAGTAAAACCAAGCGGCTGATTCTGAATCCTGCCTGACGATTCAGGACTTTACTGAACCATGATTAGAGAGCACATAAAAAATGGAAAATGCCAGAATAAAGAACAGTATCCATTGACCCAAAAATAACAAAGCGTCCATAACCCTCCCTCTCACTAAGTGCTCCTGTTATCCGCTACCTCTGTACCAATCTGACAAGCAATGAAGCGATTGATACTTTTCGCATCACCTTTTAAGCAACGGGCCATTAGGTGATGCGCACCAGTGGTAGAATATGTAGGTTTCAATAGGTCCAATATAAACCCGAAATGGCTCAGGATGGGATCAGGAATTAGCGGAGTAGTGTAAAAAAACTATATAGATCACTTCGTTGGGCTCGATAGTCAGCTGGTGTAAGGAGGGGATGGCGCAAGAGAATCTGGAGGTATTTTTGTGTTAGGTTTTTGTCTTCTCTTGAGTGCCTGTTGCTCAATTGTTCGCTTTGATCATCGGCGAACGCCTGACCATTAATCCTGGTGTAATCATGGGTCATCTCGCTCTAAGCAATGGCTACTAAACTCCGCCCTATATAGCGCAATAGAGAACGATAGTCTATTCGATGCCAGAGGTGTTTTCGCTAGTTTTGCGGTACGAGGAGTTGACACGTGATCGACAAAACGTTTATCGAAATGAAGGACAAATTAATCGCGCGGGTGACGTTTAGCGTGCCAGAGGGGCTTTGGGCCAGTGCGCTCTATCTGGTAGGTGATTTTAACGAGTGGCACAATACGTCGCATCCTTTCGGACGCACGGGGGCAGACGGCTGGACGATTACCGTCAACCTGGAGATTGGCCACGCCTACCAATTTCGCTATCGCTGTGAGGCCGACCATTGGCTCAATGATGCCCATGCCGATGCGTATGTGTATAACACTTATGGGGGTGACAATTTTGTGGTGGTGACGGATCCAAACTTTAAGCCACACTGTGACCAACGGCAGAAGGCTGGCTAGTACAGCGCCGCGGAAATAGTAAGAGAGTGCGTCAGTCTTACTGACGCACTCTCTTACGCCCAACTGGACTAGCAGGGTTGTTAGATCATACCCCTAAACGGTTGCGGCGTAAGAGCTCATGTGTGCTCTGTACTGTGCTCACCGTGTGGCCGGGCAGCGGCAGAATCCGCTCGTGCAGCGTGTCAATGATCCAGGCTTTCTGCGGAAAATAGACCTCTTCCAACTCCGCCGGTGGTGTGATCCAATTGCGCGCGCCGACCACAACCACGGGCCCATCCAGATCGTCAAAGGCCAGTTGACTGATGGTGGAGGCCATGGTGTGCAGAAACGACCCCCGTTCACAGGCATCGGAGGCCAGGATAATTTTGCCCGTCTTTTGGACCGATGCGATGATCGTGGCATAGTTCAGCGGATTGATAAAGCGCGCATCGATCACTTCGGCGGAAATGTTGTATAACTTCGCCAAATCATCGGCAGCTTCCAGCGCGCGGTAAAGCGTTGCGCCAAGCGTGACAATCGTCAAGTCTTGGCCTTCGCGGCGAATCACCGGTTCGCCCAATGGCACTTCATAATAGGTGGTGGGTACGCCACCTGCCACCAAAACCTCCGGTTCGGGATAGAGGCGCTGACTTTCGAAAAAGATCACCGGATCGGTGCCGCGTAAGGCTAAATTGAGCATGCCCTTGGCATCATACGGCGTCGCCGGAAACATCACCTGGAGGCCGGGAATGTGCGCCACCAACGCGGTCCAATCCTGTGAGTGTTGCGCCCCATATTTCGAGCCCACCGAGACGCGCAGCACCAACGGCATCTGCAACACCCCACCCGACATTGCTTGCCACTTCGCCATTTGGTTGAAAATTTCGTCACCGGCCCGACCCATGAAGTCGCAATACATCAATTCGGCCACGACGCGTCCTCCACTCAACGCATAACCGACCGCCGTGCCGACAATCGCTGCTTCGGCAATTGGCGAATTAAAGAGCCGGTGATAGGGCAGGCACTCGGTGAGCCCGCGGTAGACGCTAAAGGCACCGCCCCAATCACGATTCTCTTCGCCATAGGCGATCATCGTCGGGTCGGCATAGAATCGGTGGATCATCGCCTCAAATAGCGCCTCGGCATAGGTGACGCACTTGAGTTTGGGCAGGGGTTGGCCCGCTTCCAAGCCAAAACGTGCTTTGCCCAAGGTCGTTTGTAAACGGCTCTGCTCCTTGGGCAGCAACACCGCCGGCGTTCCTTCGCCCAAACGTTCGGCGGTTTGATTGGAAAACATCAACGCACCAATCGAATCAACGGCCATGTTCAAGCGGGGCGAGATTGTCAGCGAAACGGCGGCCTCTAAAAGCTTGACCAACCGTTCCTCAATCTCTGCCGCAAACATTGCCAGTTGCGTGGCGCTGGCATGGCCGTGCTGTTGCAGATAGTCCGCATAAGCCAGCAGTGGATCTTGTTCACGCCAGAGATCGATCTCAGTTTTCTCGCGATAAGACATCGCATCGGAGACCGAATGGCCGGCCAGACGATAGACCACTGTATCGAGTAACACAGGCCCCAGCCCGGCTTCCAATACTTTGCGCTTACGCTCGATCGCGTCGATCACGGCCAATGGATTATAGCCGTCGATGCGCTCGGCGTGCATGGCGGCGGGATTGACGCCCAGGCCGACCCGTGCCAGCACCCCAAAGCCCATCGTTTCGCCCACGGTTTGCCCGCCCATGCCGTAAAAATTGTTCATAAAATTGAAGAGAATCGGCGGATTGCCCCCAATCGCTGGGTCCCATAACGTGCGATATTGGTCCATGGCGGCAAACATCATGGCTTCCCACACGGGTCCACAACCCAGTGACGCATCGCCAATGTTGGCGATCACGATGCCGGGTTGCTGGTTGACCCGTTTGAACAGCGCCGCGCCGGTGGCAATATCCGCCGAACCGCCGACCAGGGCATTGTTGGGCATAATGCCAAAGGGCGGGAAAAAGGCATGCATCGAGCCGCCCATCCCTTTGTTAAAGCCATGCTCACGCCCAAAGATTTCGGCCAGCGTGCCATACAGCACGTAGTTGATCGCCAAATCTTTCTCGTCGTCCGCTTCTAGGCGCTCGACCACGCGCAACGCCGCGCCGCCCATGTAGCTTTCCATGATCTGCATGAGTTCGGCATTGCCCAGCTTTTCAATCGCCGAGAAGCTCTTGGCCAGAATTTCCCCGTGGCTGCGGTGCGAACCAAAGATCAGATCATTGGCCGTCAGGTGATAAGCCTGGCCAACCGCCGCCGCTTCCTGGCCAATCGAAAGATGGGCTGGGCCTTTGTGTTGATACTCGATGTCGGCGTAACTGCCTTCCTTTTTGACGCGGTCGAGCATCATTTCGAACTGACGAATGGTCAGCATGTCGCGATAGATGCGCACCAAATTGGCCTGACCAAATTTGCGCGCCTCCACCACGGGATCGCTAACATAGGCGTTCAGCGGAATTTCGGGAGAGGTCAGCACACCGCGCTGACGCATCTCGACGGGCGTAATCATCAGCGTTTTGGTCATTGGTCCGCTACCCTTTTGCCTAGGCCTGTGACCAATAATCAACGACCAAAACTTGCCCGACATAGGGCTGAATCAAGGCCCCAAACGCTTTGTGGGCCGGGTGGGGTAAATAGGCATCGCGATCGGCTGCACTCGCAAAGGTAAGCAGAAAACAGTGCGTGTAGCCCGCGCTCAAATTTTCTGGGCTGACATTGGTACCCCACTCCAACGCTTGAATGTTGGCGATGCTGGCGGGCAAAGCCCGGAAGGCGCGCTCGACTTCCTGGATTTGGGCTGGGGTTGCGCTCGCTTTAAAACCGAATAAGACTACATGGCGCAAAACGGAGGTGGCTAAATTTTCACTCATTGGTTACTCGCTCTTCTCGATGCCATCGCATCGATTGATTATCGGGCGATTAGGAAAATCACGATATTACACTGCTTTGTACTTCGGACAATTTGACCCAGCGGCCTTCCGCCGAGGAACGCTGCACCGCCTCCATCACGGCCTGGATGTGGAGACCGTCAGCAAACGAAGGCGCGGTGGGCTGGTCATCGGCAATCGCCTTGAGAAATTGATATTGGCATTCCGCATGGCTGCGCTCGAAACCGGGCGCCATCGTCCAATCTGGGCTTTTGGCGTCGGGATAACGACCCCCCGTTTCAATTTTGCGAAAGCCACGCAGCCCACCCAGCGGTGACTCTGGCTCGCGCGCGTCATAGACCTCTAGCCAAGCCGGGTTGGCCGTGTTGAAGCGGATCGCACCTTTTTCGCCAAAAATTTCCACCGGCCCATCGTTCGTGAAACCGGTGCCCATGCGCGAAGTCTCCACCAAGCCGAGCGTACCATTCTTTAGGCGCACATGCATCAGGGCGATGTCATCGACATCCACCGGCGCGGTTTGGGTCGAACCGGCGGCAATCGGGCGATTTTTGATCAGCGTCTCCAGCGTGGCCTGCACCGCATCATATTCGCCAAGCAGGTAATAGAGCAGATCCAGAATGTGCGAACCCAGATCAAAGAGCGCACCGCCGCCGGAGACTTCTTTACGCAGCCGCCAGGAGAGCGGCTTGTCGGGGCTGATGTAGCTGGAACGATAATAGCGCCCGCGAAAGGAGAAGATCTGCCCCAGAAAACCCGCGTCGATCAACTGGCGCGCCCGCATCACTGCCGGAAAAAAGCGCAAATTGAAGGTCATCTGCGTCTTGACATCCGCCTGCTGTACGGCTGCCAGCATGCGCCGTCCCGCTTCAACCGACATGGCCAGCGGCTTTTCACAATAAATGTGTTTGCCTGCCTGCGCCGCCGCAATTACAATTTCTTCGTGTAGATAATTGGGTGTACAGACATCGACTACATCGACATCCGGCCGCGCTAACAATTCGTGATAGTTCGTGGTCCAGACATCACAGCCGATCTCCTGGGCTGCCTTTTGCGCGCTCTCTGGTCGTGTGGTTGCCACGCCCACGATTTTGATCGTGTCAGCCGGCAATCCATAATGAAACGGGATCGCGCCATACGCCAGCGCATGGACGCGCCCAATACCGCCGTAACCGATTAACGCAATGCCAAATTTTCGCATAGGCTTATTCCTCGTTAGAGTGCATTGCAC
>JBBQBY010000256.1:0-9376 GCA_038318235.1 Caldilineales bacterium | reverse complement strand
GCAATTTGTTTGACCTTCACCTATGTCAATGTTACAATTCGTTCTTATGAGCAAACAATCTTCCAGCAAACAATATTATGGTGGCCAGGCTGTCATTGAAGGCGTCATGATGCGTGGACGCAAGACAATGGCGGTGGCGGTGCGCAATCCACAAGATGAAATTGTGATCCACGAAGAGGCGCTGACCGCCAAAATCTATACAAGCAAATGGGGTCAATGGCCTTTTGTGCGCGGCCTGGGTATGTTATGGGATGCGTTAGGCTTGGGTATGCGCGCTTTGATGTGGAGTGCTGAGGTTTCGGCGCAAGAAGAAGGCCAGGAGAAGGTAGAATTTTCTGGCCCGGTGGCGTGGACCACAATTGCCGGCAGTCTGGCCTTTGCCGTCGTGCTCTTTTTCTTGATCCCGACCTTTGCCAGCCGCTGGATGGCAACCTACGTTAATGACAATCGTTGGGTCGATGCCCTATTTGAAGGCTTGATCCGCTTGGTGCTCTTCTTGGGTTACCTGAAGCTGATTGGCCGCATTCCTGAGATCAAGCGCGTCTTTGGTTATCACGGGGCCGAACACAAGACAATCAATGCCTACGAAGCTGGCGCAACGCTAACGGTGCCAGAAGTGCGTAAATATAGTGTACAACATACTCGGTGCGGCACCAGTTTCTTGCTCTACGTGCTGGTGATCAGTATTTTCCTCTTTGCCCCGTTAACCTTTAAGGGGATTGAGCCAGCGGCGCTTGCCCTGTTATTACGTTTCGTCACCAGACTGCTGCTTGTGCCAATCGTGGCGGGCATTGCTTACGAAATTCTCCGCTTTAGCACCGCACACCAAAACAACCCATTGATGCGGGCTTTGATGGCACCAGGTCTAGCTTTGCAAAAACTCACCACACGCGAGCCCGATGATAGTATGATCGAATGTGCAATTGCGGCGCTCAAACCAGTGCTAATTGCCGATGGGTTGGCTGTACCAAGTGCCGTAGCCGAAACGTCTGTCAAACCAGTGAATGCGGTCCCAGCGCCAGCCAGTTCTTGAGCAGACAATTACGTCGCCGTTTGAGCCTCAGTTTGCGTAACGCTACGAATTTGCCGTGCTGCGCGCTTAATCTTGCGGGCTGGCTCAAAATAGTGCTCAATGGCCAGCAATAGTCGATTCAGAATCAACGCCAGTAACGCCACGACTACGGATCCTACCACAATTTTATCGTAGCGATTTTGGGCAATGCCATCAAAGAGCAAGGTGCCCAGTCCCCCCGCGCCAAATTTAGCCCCAATCGTCGCAATCCCAATCGATACTACCGTTGCAAGACGCACGCCCGCCAGAATGACCGGCAAGGCGAGCGGGAATTGCACCTGCCACCAGCGTTGCCAAGCGGTCATCCCCATGCCTTTTGCCGCATCCAACATGGCCGTGGGCACGCCTTGCAGCCCAGCCACCATATTGCGCACCAAAATGATCTGCGTATAAATTACAAGTGCTGCAATCACGGAGTTGCGATTCAGGCCAAAGAAAGGAAGCAGCAGAATTAATAAGGCAATGCTCGGAATCGTATAGAGCACACCGAGGATGCCGAGGACAACGGTCGCGAGTTGTTTCGAGCGGAGCAACAGCATGCTAAGTGGCAGTGCGATCACGAATGCGATCAGCAATGCAACCACGGCCATATACAGATGTTCTCCCGTCAAGCGTAGGATGGTGGCGGGATTGCGAACAAGGTAATCCATTTGTACTCTTTTTGGTGACTTACGCAGCCGAGGCCACAGTTGATTGCCCGCGCGTTGCGGCGCGAATGTCGTCCAGCGTCAGCAAGCCAACAGGCGTTTGTTGTTGCATAACGAGCAGGGCTGTTGTATCTGGTTGGAGTAACAGTGAGAGGGCCTGGCGCAAATCTTGATCACCACGGATCGTTGGTTGGTGGTCAACCTGAAAGTTTGGCGGCAATGGATGCATGGCAGCCTCCGTCCGCATCAGGCTTAATTGCCGCACCATGTCACCGCCACCCGTGAGTTCCTTGACAAACGCATCCACCGGGTGGTTCAAGATGTTGAGCGGTGTATCATACTGTACAATTTTGCCCCCGCGCATAATCACAATTTTGTCGGCCAGCCGCAGCGCCTCGTCCACGTCATGGGTGACGAAGAGAATGGTTTTGCGTAGCTTCTTTTGCAACGAGATCATCTCATCTTGCAGACTTGTGCGTGTAATCGCGTCGACGGCTCCAAACGGTTCATCCATCAGAATAAATTCGGGGTTACCAGCCAGGGCCCGGGCCACACCCACGCGTTGTTGCTGGCCCCCGGATAGCTGGGCCGGGTAGCGCGTACGATATTCAGCGGGAGGCAGATCGACCAGGGTCAATAATTCATCAATGCGCTGGTCGGTTTGCTGCTTGGGCCAACGCAGCAGATTGGGCACCGTGGCAATATTTTGCGCCACGGTCATATGCGGAAAAAGCCCCGTCTGCTGAATTACATAGCCGATCTGCCGCCGCAGCTTATTCACATTCAACTGGCGAATGTCAACGCCATCCAAGTAGATTGTGCCAGATGATGGTTCATACAGCCGATTGACCATCTTGAGTAAGGTGGTTTTGCCACAGCCAGAAGGTCCCAACAAGACCACAAATTGACCTTTATCAACCGCCAACGTGCAGTGGTCAACGGCCGAGCGCGCCATGTTTGAAAACTCTTTGGTTACATTTTCAAAACGGATTGCGCTCATATCAGTCAATGCTCCTTATTGATTCATCTTCTGGTGCCTATGTAAGGATTAGGGATACAGGATACGGGATTATGACGCTCACCAGAGCACACGATATCCCGTTATCCTGTATCCCTAATCCTTGCACTGTTACTTGATCAACTTCTCGGTCGTGAGGAATTCTTTCGCCACATCCGCCGGTTCGCGTTTGTTGCCGCTAACCTCGTTGTTGAGTTTCTGCATGGTTGCATCGGTGAGCAAAGGCGCCACCTTGTTAAGGATGTCGGCAATATCGGCATGTTCAGTCAACACGGCTTGACGGATCACCGGCGCCACTTGATAGGGTGGATAGAGGCCCTTGTCATCTTTAAGCAACACCAGGTCATTTGCGGCAATCTCGCCGTCGGTGCCAAAGGCCACAACGACGTCTGCCTGGCCACTAGTTAGCGCCTGATAACGCAAGCCAGGGTCAATCGGCAGGTAACTCTTCAGTTCGAAATCACCATAAACTTTCTTCAGACCGGGCAGACCATCCTCGCGCTCAGCAAATTCTGGCGGGCCAACCAATGTTAGTTCGCTGGCTTTGGCGACCATGTCAGAAAAAGTGGTAATGCCAAGCTCGGTGGCGCGCGCCTTGGTCATGGCCAGGGCTTGGGTGTTGTTCATCGGCGCCGGATCCAGCCAGGTTAATTTGAATTGGCTTTCGTATTCCGACTTCACCTTGTCATAAACAGCTTTCGGATCACTCATCACCGGCAATTTTAAGACAGTCAACAATCCTGTGCCGGTGTACTCTGGATAAACGTCAATTTCGCTGTTCAGCAAGGCCTGTTGCGCCACCGGCGTGCCACCCAAATTGATCTTACGCACCACCGTATATCCGCCGTTTTCCAGCAGGAGCGCGTACATTTCCCCTAAAACAAATTGTTCGGTAAAGTCTTTAGAGGCAACGGTTACCGTACCTTTGTTGGCGTCAGCGGCTGCCCCACTAGTAGCAGCCGTCCCACCCGAGGGGGGCGCAATACAACCGGCTAGCATGCTTACGAGGAGCAACAAGGCCATCACAGCCGTTCCCCTTTTTCGATTGAATAGAGCTTTCATACAAATTCTCCTTGTTCAAATTTGAACTATTTAGAAGTGGATAAACAATTGTAGTGGACAAATATTGTAGAATTAGGCGGCTGGTGGCTGGAGAATTCGCTGGACACCGCTCAGCAATATTTCTACAACCAACGTCAGTAAAGCAACCGGCAGCGCACCTACCAATAGAATTGGAATGTTATAGAGAGAAAAGCCGCGCACAACAAAGAGCCCCAGGCCACCGGCGCCGATAAAGGCCGCAAGCGTTGCGCTGGCGATCACTTCCGTAGCGGCGGTGCGAATGCCAGTCACCATAACAGGTAGTGCCAACGGTGTTTCCACACGCCAAAGAATTTGCCCAGGCGTCATGCCCATACCGCGCGCCGCTTCCCGGATCGCACTGTCGATGGTGCGGTAAGCCGCATCTGTGTTGATCAGAATAGGGGGTAACGCAAGCAAGGTCAGGGCAATCACCGCTGAGGTGAACGAAAGGCCAAAGAAAGGAATGGCGAGAAAGAGCACCGCCAAACTAGGAATCACGCGCAGACCATTGGATAGATTAATCGCTGCCAACGAAGCTAGCCGTGAACGTGATGTCCAGACACCCAGAGGAACACAGATCAGAATACCAATGCCTAAAGCTACGCCGACCAACAGAAGGTGTTGGCTGAACGCGCCAACCAACTCGGTCCTATGCGAGCTTGCATAAACAGACGCTTCACGCAAAAGCTGGATCATAGTCTTCTAATTCCATGACGGTTTTTAATAATTTTTATCTTAAAATTTACATTTTCAATCAGTTTAAATCACCCACCGCCAAGCTAAATCCTAGCTTATCCGAAAAAACAACGTTCACACAAGCCCCCATGGTATAGAAAAAGTATGCGGATTAATGTACACTTTCATCCAGAGTACCAGATCGTCACCAGTTTAGATCTAGGACAATCAGATTACACCGACTCGTCAGGCGACTTATCGTCAGTCTGTTGATCATCCGTATCTACGTGAAGTTCTTCGCCATCTACTTCGACCACATCGCCTGGGTATAATTTGCGCCCGCGCCGCGTCTCGACCTCACCATTGACCAGGACTCCACCGGCTTGGATCAATAATTTGGCGTGCCCGCCAGTCTGCACAATTTGCGCAAGCTTTAGAAATTGGTCAAGTTTAATATATTCAGTCATCAGTTCACCCGCTCAACTTTTCCGAGAACCACTCCAAATTGCGCCGCAACGCATCGGCCAACAAGCGCGGCTCGCTGAGGGCATGGCCCTGGCGCGGATAGATATACATTTCCACGGGCACGCCACGGCGCTGTAACGCGTTGTAATATTGCAGCCCTTGCTCCAATGGAACACGAACATCGGCATCACCATGTTGGATAATGGCAGGTGTCTGCACGTTTTGCACGTGGGCGATTGGTGCGTGCGCGGCATAGAACGCCGGATCTTCCCAGGCTTCAGCACCGAAATAGTTCGGGATAAAACCAGGGATATCAGCCGTGCCATTAAAACTCATCGGGTTCGTTACGGGGGCGCCAATCGAGGCAGCCTTGAAGCGGTGGGTCTGCGTAATCGTCCAACTAGTCATAAAGCCGCCGTAACTCCAACCGCAGATGCCCAGGCGCGCTGGGTCAGCGATGCCCATCGCGACTACCTCGTCCACACCTTGCTGGAGATCGCGGTAATCACCACCCCCCCAATCGCGCATGTTGGCAAAACGAAATTGTTTGCCATAGCCACCACTGCCGCGCGGGTTGCAACGGAGGACGGCGATGCCCAATTCGCACAGTGCAGCCGGGGTGTAATAATAGGGGTAACCGGCAAATTGGCGCTGGAAGACCCCAGCCGGACCGCCATGCACGTGTAATAACAGGGGTAATTTTACGCCGCTCTGCTCGTCATAATCATGCGGCAGATAGAGGATGCCTTCGATCGCAAAATCATCCAGGGTGCGCCAGTGTAACGTTTTAACTTGGGGCAGCGGGCCTTGCGGATAATGGGTGGCGACAGGCGGGTCTAACTTACGCACCGTAGTCGAATTCGTCTGGCTAGCTAGATCGACAATACAAACCCGGTTGATCTCGGTGAAATTCTGCATCGTCAATGCCGCTTGACCAGTGGCATTGACATGGACAACTTCAAATTGCCCTTCGCCATCTACGCACACGTGCGCTGCGCCCCCATCAACGGGTAACGCAACCAATTGTGACGTAAGCCCGGTTTGGTTGAGCGCATAGACCACGCGGCTGTCTGCCGCCCAACCCACGACTCGGGGCTGTTCGTCAGAGATATTGGCCAACGCAATGGGTTCACCACCCGTGGTCGGAAAGAGCATCACACGGCTGGCACAGGGCCAGGAAGCGCCTTCGGTGCCCACGTCACACGCGATCCATTGATTGTTCGGGGCATAAGCCAACGAAGCCTGGACACTAACGGTTGGCCCTAGATCAAGCGGTTCACTTTCGTTGCCGGTGCTAGCAATTGTCGCCACGCGGCTTTGTGGCCAGGTATCCACCAAAGGTGTGGGCCGATAGGTAAAAGCAAGCCGCGCACCATCTGGACTCCACGCAAGATTTAGCACACAAAGGCGATCCTGCGTTAGTTGAAGCGCTGGGGGCAGGGGCGTATTGGCTTCGACAAACTCAACCACAAACAGATGCGGGAAATCATAGTCAACGCGCCAATGCAACGCGTCATCGCGCTGGTTGTGCCGTTGTTCCTTTGCTGCGTCATACGGTGTACAGATCAAGGCCAGGCGTTGACCATCGGGACTCCAGCTAAACGTAGTGATATCATGGCGAATATGATTGTCGCTGCCGGTCAGTGGCCACGCTTCACCACCGCTGGCGCGCATCACCCATAACCCCACTTTGCCATTCGCCGTTGGCGTCTTGCGCAGAAAAGCGATGTAACGGCCATCAGGGCTCCAGCGCGGCTGGCTGGCCGCCTCACCGAAAGTTAAGGGCAGCGCTTCACCACCATCAACGGACGCCATTATGATCTGGTTGCGAAATTCGCTGGCCTTGTCCGTCAAATAGGCGGTACGGGCCGTGAATAACACGCCCAGCCCATCCGGTGACAGATGGACATGCTCGATCAAAGGATAGTGAATGATGGCTTCGGGTTTCCAAAGCAGGTCCGGCATGATAATCGACCCTTTCTTGACTACACAAGCATTGAATGTTAAAATGTCTTACAAAGCCTCCAAAAAGTAAGACAAAAGGAGAATAGATGGTTATTACACTTTCATCGAAAGGCCAGTTGGTGATTCCTCGTTCGATCCGCCAAGCGATGTCGCTAAAGCCAGGGACAAAATTCGTGATCGAGATCGAACATGAGCAAATTATTCTAAAACCCCTGCCAGAAACGCACAATGTTAACTCGGCAATCGAGTCGCTGCGTGGTATACTGGCCGGCCATGACTTGCTGGGCATCCTAGCCGAAGAACGCAGACGGGAGAATGCGCGCGATGCCAAGCTTTGTACTTGACTCTTGGGCGTTATTGGCCTTTTTAAAGGCCGAAGCACCCGCATTTAGCCGGGTTGAAGAATTGCTCTATGAAGCTCAGGCCCAGCAAATTGAGTGTTTTATATCACTGATCAACTTGGGCGAAGTTTACTATATCTCTGGTAGAACAAGCGGAAAAAGCCAAGCAGACCACATTATGGATAAAATCCATGAACTACCGCTCACCATCCTACTCGTTGATGAGACAACTGTGATTCAAGCGGCGCGCTATAAAATGTCATATCCGATTTCATATGCCGATGCTTTTGCCGTCGTAGCGGCGCTCCAGCAGAATGCGATCTTGGTGACAGGTGACCCTGAATTCGATAAGTTGCAAGGTCTGATCAAAATCGAAAAATTGCAGCGCAACGCTTAATTTTCTTCTACCAATCATCCGCCGTCATTCTGCTCCATTTTATGCCTGCTAAGTCTACTCGATTGCCCGCAAAAAACAAAGCAAGTTATTGTTCCATTTATCAGTCGGTTGCATTTGCGTTAAAGCTAGGGTAAAGTTAGATCTCCAGTAATTTATATCTTCAATTAAGAATAAAATATGACTCCAAAGGGCAAAAAAGGAGAAGCGACCATGGCGAAATCTCAAACAGCGCTTGATGTCCAGGATTATGTGATCATTTTATTAACCATTGCCACAGCGCTTGTCCATTTCACCTTGATTTTTCCAGATCCGGTTTTCATGCTCAATGGTCTGGGCTACCTCGTATTGGTCGCCGCCCTCTATGTGCCGCTCCCGGAACTTAGCGGCCGCCGCACACAAATTCGCTGGGTACTCATGGCCTATACGGCGCTCACTGTACTGTTATGGGCTTTTATGGGCGCGCGCGCGACTATCGCCTACATCGACAAATTGATTGAATTGATCCTGATCGTTTTGTTGTGGATGAAGAGCCAAAAAGTCGCCTAACACCAAATTTATCATGATAGTACGGATGCTATTTTAGGGCATAACTGATTGTCCCCAAAGCATGTGAAAATTTGCGCAAAATAAAACCCGTTGCTATAATCAGTATGCATTTGGCATGACTTCATCTGAGATGACCTATAGGTTGCTGGCGTTTTCAAGATCAAAACTTATAAACAGACACGTTAAGCAAAGACACGTAGAGTCAATTTATAGCCGCGGTTGGTGTACAAAACAGCACACAAAACCGTTGACAATATTTTATGGATAATACGCGCATTAACATTCAACGTCTGTTGATGAGACTATTGATTACGCTTTTGCTGCCGTTGGCGCTTGCCGTTTTGGCAGATTACAGCTTGGGCTGGATGCCATGGACGACGATTGGTGCAAGTCTCATTTTTATCCCTCTATCCACAATCGTTGTAACCCGCGCCACGCTCTCTGAACTAGATAAAGTCATCCGGCAAGTTACGCCGGTCGAACCTGAAAATGTGGCGGCCAACCCAGAATCGGTTGGCCTGCCATAAAAGCTTCCAACCGTACGTGATCAATGACTAATTTGCTTAGATTGAACGGTTAGCAAGTTGTCATCATATAGCAGTCCAGAAAAAATCCAGGGTAAAGTATTAGTAACATAAATCACATAGTCGTCAGTGCAATAAATAAATCATAACCATATATAATATTAGTGGATTTAAAAAGCAGCCTACTATAGACTGTTCACCTGTCAGAGAGGTAAAAACCACATGGAATCCGTTCAAAATTTTCTGAAAAATTTAGGCACATCAATCTGGTCGAGGATCGATGCCTATGTTAAGGCCGACCCTCGTCGCGCGGCTATTATTGGCGGCATTATCGTCTTACTCGTGCTCAGTTTTGTGATCCGAGCCCCACAACCGCATGTTTCGCTCAAGGCTGAGCCTATTCTGGCTGGTGGCCCTTCCTGGTTTACAAATTCGCTACTGACTACGTTCATTGTTGATATCATTTTGATCGTGGTTGCCTTTCTTGCCACCCGCAACATGCGCCTGGTCCCCAGCGGTTTGCAAAACGTCATGGAAGGGTTGCTGGAGTATCTCTATGGGCTGGCCGAAAGCGTCGCTGGCCGTGCGGCTGCCACCTATTTCCCCTGGGCAGCCACGATCTTTCTCTTTGCGCTGGTCAGCA
>JBBQBY010000255.1:0-9385 GCA_038318235.1 Caldilineales bacterium | reverse complement strand
GAGAATATGTTGGCGCAAAAAGAGTGGGAAACTGGCCGGATGCTGCGGGTCGATGCCCACATATTCGTCCATGTGGAAGACGGTCACTTTGGCCCACTCAATCCCTTCTAGATCGCGCAGGGCATGCAAAAATGTGAGTTGTGAATTGCCCGTGGCGATGATGATATTCGCTGCCCCGCGTTCGGCAATCGCGGCCTGAATAATCCGGCGTGCTTCGAGTGCGGCCGCTTGGCCAAGCGCCTCATTGCTGGGATAGATGGCAACGGGTAGCTGATCGTATTGTTTCGTTGAGATTGGTTGCATTGTTTTGCCTTTTCTTTGCGCTCTGCGCTTTTGCGTTAAACTTCTTACTGAAAGTCCACCCACTGCCCGCCAATCATCACCCGCCAGGCTGTGAAGTCTGGGTCAAAGATCGCGATGTCGGCGTCTTTGCCTGCTTCTAAACTCCCCTTCTGTGCATCCGCACCCATCACACGCGCTGGGGTAAGGCTCACCATGCGGATTGCTTCGACTAAGGGGATCCCCACCTGGCCGGTCAGGATTGGGATCATCTGGTTCAACAACGTTGTACTGCCGGCAAAGGCGGAACGGTCCAACATCATCCCCACGCCGTCATGCACGTCATATTGCATGCCCCCCATGCCAAATCGTGTGCCTTCGGGCAGACCCGCACCGCTGGTGGCATCGGAAATCGCGCAGAGCCGATCGGGCCCCAGACATCTGTAGGCCAGTTTCATCAAGGTGGGCGGCAAATGTTTGCCGTCGGCAATGATCTCGCCCGTGAGTCGCTCATCGGTCAACGAGACTTCGAGCAGGCCAGGTTTGCGCCAGGGCCCTTCGCGAATCGTCGTCGATTGCGCGCTCCACATATGGATCATGTGGCGTAGGCCGGCGTTGATCGCCGGCACCACATCCTCCTCACGCGCCGAACTATGTCCGGCTGCGGCCACAATGCCGAGTTGCACCAACTGTTGCGCCAGCGCGAGCGCGCCGGGCAATTCGGGGGCAAAGGTGAGGATGCGGATGATGGCGCTGTATTCTAAAAGCTGCGCTGGCGTCCCATCATCGGGGTTGCGTATGTGGGCTGGGTCTTGCGCCCCACGTTGCGCCATGCTGAAATACGGGCCTTCGACATGGACGCCGAGTAACTGGGCCTGGTTAACCGCTGGCGTTGCACTAGTTTGCTGTTGGATCCACTGCTCGGCAAATTCCAACACCGCCACTAAATTCTCAATTGAATCGGTGGCGGTGGTCGCCAACAAACTGGTGACCCCGCGCCGCGCGTTTTCGCGCAGGATCGTGGTAAACGCCTCGGTTGTCGGTTCGTTAAAGCTATGACCCAGTGCGCCGTGAATATGGATGTCGATCAGGCCGGGGGCAATCAGGCGTCCCCCCACATCAATGGTCGCCAGATCCGGCCCAACTGTGTCGGCATTGACAACGCCCGTAATGCGCCCGTTTTCAACGAGCAACGCCTTGTCTTCGACAATTGTTGTGGGCAACACGATCCGCCCATTGACGAGCGCAAAGCGAGCAGGCAAGAGTTTTACTGTTGGTTCGTGGCTGTTCATCAAGATCCTATCGCTTGAGCAAGGCTTGCGCCAGCATGATTTCGGCTATTTCCATGGTCTTAAGCGCATCGCCAAAATGCGAACTGGGTTGCGTGCCAGCTTTAACGGCATCAATAAACTCGCGGTTTTTGGCTTGAAAACCACCATACACATAATTCTGATCGCTGCCGGCGATTTGCTTCGTGTCATAAGCCACACCTTTGGTGTCGCCGTCAGCGTAGAGCATGCCTTTGACTTCGTGTTCGGCCTCCACGCAGATGCCTGGCGCGTGCATCTCGACCTTAAAGATGCGGCGGCCACTGGTCCAACTGTTGAGCATCACGCCGGTGGCGCCGTTATCAAACTCCAGCAGCGCCGAAATAAAGTTAATATCGGGCGTGCCAATCCGTTTACACTGGCTGGCCACATTGACCACTTCTCCGCCACACATCCAGCGCAGGGTGTCGATGGCGTGGACACCGTCATCCATCATGTGGTCGCGGGCCTGTAGATAAGCTTTGGGTTCACACTTGAAAAAGGCGCATTCGGCATGCACAATCGGCCCGCGCTTCAGGCATTCATTGCGTAACTGGACTACCATTGGACAACTGCGCCGCTGAAAACTCACCTGGGTAATGCAATCTTTCTGTTCGGCCAGGTACGTCAGCACGCGCGCTTGATGGATCGTGATGCCCATGGGTTTTTCGATGTAGAGATTCTGCCCTTCACTCAAACACCAGGTCCAGATGTCAAACATCATGTGCGGCGGCCCAATCACATAGGTGGCATCGGGGGCAATCTCCTCGATCATCTGCCGATAATTCGTATAGCGACCCTCTACTTCGTACTTATTCGCCGTTGCGTGCAATCGCTGTTCGTCCAGATCGCAGATCGCGGCAATCTCTACGTCATTAAACGAGGCCAGCGATGGATAGTGGACGTTATTGGCCATGCCACCGGCTCCAATCATCGCGACGCGTACTTTCGTCGTTTGACTCATGTGTAAACGATCCTCGATGAGCCGTTGAGCATCTTGCTTAGTCTGTGCATACGTATGCATCGATCCGGTAAAATAGATGACAGATATAAGGTCTGCCTACCTGCTACTGTCGACTGACCACCCGTTAAGCCATGGTCTCCAACATCTCAAGCTTGACTTTGTAGCGCAACGGCTTGCCTTCGAGAAAGCGCTGAATCTCTTCGACCATCGTTTGCCCTTGGCGCAATCGTGCTTGGCGCGAGGCGCCGGCCACGTGTGGGGTGAGAATCACGTTATCGAGTTGGCGGAAGGGACTATCAACGGGCAGCGGTTCCTCGTCAAAAACATCCAGCGCCCCTTGAATGCGACCGGTTTGCAGTTCGGCGAGCAGCGCGGCTTGATCGACAAGATGAGAACGCGCCGTGTTGATAAAAATCGCCCCGTCTTGCAATAAACTCAACTCGCGCGCCCCGATCATGTGATAAGTTTCGGCGGTGGGTGGCGCCTGCATGGTGACGATCGGGCACTTTTGCAATAACTCATCTAGGGGGACTTTGCTCACGCCGAGGGTGGTGGCGCGTTCTGGCGTCAGGTATGGATCCGCCACCCATACTTCGACATTGAGCGCGGTGAGCAATTTGATCAGGCATTGGCCAGTATAACCCGCCCCGACGACGCCGACGCGGTTGCCGACTAATTCCTGACCCATGCCGATCAAGCGGCTGGCATCCCATGGGCCGCCGGTTTTCATGGACTGGTCAAGCTTGTGTACCTGGCGCAAACTGAGCAGAATCAGGAGGAGGGACATTTCGGCCACAGCGGGCGCAATCCCACTTGCGGCGTGGGTGACGGCGATCCCGCGCTCGAAGACGGTGGGTGGTGTCATGCGTTTAATGCTGCCCGCCGAATGCGCAATTAGTTTGAGCTGCGGGGCTGCGTTTAACACTTCATTCGTAAACTCTGGCGTGCCCCAGCCGGTGATGATCGCATCAAAACCGCCAATGCGTTGGGCTAACTGGGTGGAAGTGAGATTGCTTTCGGCCTCATGAAAGACAACCTCGCCCACTGTACGCAAGGTTTGATCGCTTTGCGGGCTAAATAATTCTGTGTAGAGGCTAGGTCGCAGCAGCACAAAAATTTTTGATCTGATGGTCATTATTTAACCTTATCGAGTCAGTGATGAAAAATTAATTATGGCGCAGGATGCGTTCGCCAGCGACAAGTGACTTGTGCGGTTCTTCGGCCAAGCCTAATTCATCGGCGGCATGATAACCCAACGTCATGGACATGCGTGTGGCCTGGGTGCGATTGGCACCCGCGCCATGCAATAGCAGGCCGTTGAAGAGCAGCACATCACCGGCTTTGGCCAGCACCGGTAGCGCCTGTTGGCCAAGACGCGCCAGCGAATCCATCCGTCCATGCCCTTCGAGCTGGGCGTGATAAGCGAGCATATGCTGGCTGCCCGGTAAAACCCAGGTGCAGCCATTTTCTAGGGTAGCATCCTCCAAATAAAATACTGCCGAGATGATCGGGCGGCTCCAGTTGGCGACATCCCGATGCCATTCAAGTTGGGCCGCGCCTGGTGGCCGCAGCGTAACATGGTTATGCCGGTTTAACACGACATCTACATGTGGCCCCAACAGGGCTTGGAGCACCGCGATCAGTGATGGCGCACTGGCCGCCTGCAGAAAGATCGGATCGCGTGCGAGCACTTTAGAGAGGCGAATGACGCGCACGCCAGGCAGATCGCCAGGCTTGCCATAGCCAGGGCGATCCGGATCTTCACAGACCAAAGGCGGGATGCGTTGTTCCGCCTGTTGTAAGATCGTTGTGATCAACAATTGGCACATTTCTGGCGGCAGAGCTTGGCTTACCAGCAAATAGCCGTTATGATCAAACAGGAAAAACTCTTCGGCGGTTAAGGTCATGGCGCCTCCCTGTGTACTTGCCGGTGCCCGTTCATGCCAATTGACCGGCGGCCACCAACGTCTGGCGTGCCGCAGCCTGAGCTTTAGCCGCCCGTGCATGATAATCGCGGAAGTTTTCCAGTCCGTACGTGGCCTTGACCCGCGTCAATGGCCAGGCCGGATCGTTAGATTCTAGCGTGAAGATATTCTCTTGGGAAAATCCCTCCGCATGGACGCGATCACCTAGCTCCGTTTGAACGCGCAACAGCTTTTCGATCTGGTCATCAATATGGAAGACCTCTTTTTCCAGATCAATCTCCGCACTGGTCAATCGGCTCCAATGGCTGGTGGAGGCCAGGACGCGTCCAGAAATATCGATCACTTTGCTATGATCGCCCCAGACGGAGGAGACCACATAGTAAAAATGGGTCCAGGCATAGACTTGGAGCGGGAAACCGCCGTCATACGCCGAGGGCCAGACAACAATTTCTGCGCCTTGTTGGGCAAGTGTGGCCCAGTGTTCCGGCCAACCAATGTCGTAACAGATCGCCAGCCCGAGCCGACCAAAATCTGTCTCGATCACCGTGGCCTGACTTCCGGGCTTGACCCCACTTTGCATTTCTGGGATGGTGGGATGAAGCTTGTTATATGCGCCAACCACGCTGCCTTTGCGATCAATCACAATCGCTTTATTGCCAAAACAACCATCTTCTTCGGTGTATAAACTGCCCACAATATAGGTGTTATGCGCACGGGCCCGCGCGGTTAGCTCATCGATAAACGCGCCGGGTAAAGTTTGTACACCGCTGGGCCAATCGGTGCGGCGTGTGCCCACATGCAGCATCGATTCGGGCAGACAGACTAGATCTGGCTGTTGCGCGCAGGCTGCGTCCAGCAAACTGAGGGCCCGCGGCCAATTATCCGCCACCGTGTTTTGTTGGGGTGGCATAGAAACCGTGACGACTTTAAGCTTGCGTGGCATTCGCTTCTCAATTCCTTTCCCCTATCCCTACACCGTTAGCGGCCAGCGAGCCCGCTAAAACTAATCCCTTGCAGGAAATAGCGTTGAAAAAGAAAAAACATCAAAAGCACAGGAATCGTCATCAGGGTGGCGCCGGCCATCATCAATGACCATTCCGTCCGATAATAGCCGCGGAACTTGACCAGCCCCAAAGCCAAGGTCAATCTTTCGTCGGATTGCAGATAGATCAAGGGCGCTAAAAAGTCATTCCAGCTATCCCGAAAGGCCAAAATTGCAATGCTCGCCAACAAAGGTTTGGCCATTGGCAGGATAATCCTGTACCAAATCCACCAACTGTTGGCGCCGTCAATGCGTGCCGCTTCGTCGTATTCCATTGGCAAGCCGCGCAAGAATTGGCGGCTGAAAAAGATATAGACGGCGACGCCAAACCATTCGGGTACAATCAACGGCAAAAAAGTGTCGATCCAGCCCAGATTGCGAAACAGAATATAGCGCGGGATCATCATCACTACAAACGGTAACATCATCGTACTCAAGCAGGCGATGAAGAGGGTGTCGCGCCCAGGGAAACGCAGGCGGGCAAACGCATAACCGACTAAACTGGAACTGAGCACGCTGCCCAAAACCGTCGTCAAAGTGATGATCGTTGTGTTGGTGAAATAGGTGAGAAACGGCACAATCGACCAGACCTCAATATAGTTTTGCCAATGAAAGGTATCGGGGATAAAGGTTGGCGGCCAACTCAAGGCCGAACCGGGCAATTTGAGTGAAGTCGAAACGGTCCACAGAAAAGGGAACAACATCAGCAGTGAACCCAGCGCAATCAGGAGATGGATGCCTAAACGGGCGCCATATTTCAGCCAAAAGGGCGTGGACTGGCTGGTTTCACTGCTGCTCGATTGCGATTTCGCCGTTGTAACCATCCGTTTAAACCTCGTAGTATACCCAGCGGCGAGCCAGGCGAAATTGAATGATCGTAAAGATCAAGACGAGCAGAAAGAGTAACCACGCCATCGCCGACGCATAACCCATCTTGAAATATTGAAAGGCGTTGCGATAGAGCAGCAAGACATAAAAGAGCGTGGCATTGCCTGGTCCGCCATCTGTGGCGATATAGGCGTTGGTAAAAATCTGGAAGGAGCCGATGATGCCGGTAATCACACTAAAAAAGATCACCGGCGTCATCAGGGGTAAGGTCACATTGAAGAAGCTATTCCAACGATTACTCCCGTCGATCTCGGCCGCCTCATATAACTCACGTGGGACCGCCTGCAAACCGGCTAGAAAGATCGGCATACCGCCACCAATCCCCCAGAGTGCGATCAAGATCAAGACTGGCTTTGCCAAACTGGGGTCCATCAGCCAGAGTTGTTTATGCAGGCCAATTTTTTGCAGAAAATAATTAGCGACGCCAAATTCCGGTTGAAAGATCATTAGCCATAGCAAGGTTGTTGCCACAGCCGGCGTGATCGACGGCAGATAATAGAGCGTCCGATAGAACCGCATGCCACGCAGCTTCATATTCATGACGAGCGCCAATAGCAAGGCGCCCACGGTGCTCAAGGGGACGAGCACCGCCGTAAAATAGAGCGTATTCCAGAGCGAAACGCGCACAAGGTCATCTTTGAGCAGCGTGCCATAGTTGGTGATGCCAGACCACTGGGCGTCTGAGAGCAGATCCCAAGTGGTAAATGACAAGCCCAGCGAGGCCACGATCGGGCCAGCCGTAAAGATCAGAAAGCCAATCAGCCAAAAACCGACCATCAAATAGCCGTCGCGCATCTCTTCGCGCGCCAGACCAGAGCGCGGTCGCCGCTTATGGCGCATCGGCTCGTCTTGGGCTGCCTTCTGGCTAGACGCGAGGCTTGTCATGTGGATTGTTTACCTGCTTGATGCTAGGGCTCGTGCGCTGTTTACGCGTTGATTGGCTGATCTCGTCTTATGAAGTGGGCCGCGGTCGCTTGGCCACCATCTCGCTGACCTTCGGGTAGAAGGCTTTCATCGCCTGCTCTGCCGTGATTTCGCCCCGCCAGGCCGGCTCGAGCGCCGTCGTGATCTCGCGACTCCACTCTGGATAGCCGGGCAAATACCAGTAGAACGAGAAGCCGCAGCACGAAACTGGATCGATCATGCCTTCGATAAAACGCGAAGGAATCCCATCCGCTGGTTGACCAAATTTAGCCATAGAAATCCGTGCTGGCGTCCAGGCCCCGACCGTGCCCAACATTTTCATATGCTTTTCTTCGAGGAAAGAACTGATCACACTCCACGCCTGGTCTGGCACTTTGCTGCCCTTCAACACGGCAAAGTGCTGGCCACTCGAGGTTGCAAACGAGCCTTTCCCTTCGGGCAGCGGCGCGACATCCCAGTTTTGGATCGTGACCCCATTTTGCTTCAAGGCGGAGATCATGCCGATCCATGTAATCTCCATCGCGTACTTGCCCAACCCGAACGGGAAAATTCCCCCAGCCGCATCCGAAAACCCCTGGCTTTGTTGCGGTGTTGGCGCACAATGGTCAACCGTGCGCAAGTTAATGTACCATTGCCAGGCATCGATCATCGCGGGCTTATCCATTGTCACTTTCGTGACCTCGTCGTCGTACCATTTGGGGTCGCCGGACAAACTCGAAATAACGCTGTGGCCCCGGTGCAGATTAGAAACGCCTTGCATCCCAAAGCGCTCAATACTTTCTGGATCAAACCCTGCATCGTTTGGGGTGCGACCTTTGTTATCCAACGTCAACTGGATCGCAACCTCGCGCAGTTTATCCCACGACCAGGTTTTACTGGGATATTCGATGCCGGCCTTATCAAAGATGTCTTTGTTGTAATACATGCCCGTGGAGCCTTGGTCGACGGGCACGCTATAGCTGACGCCATTATACGATCCGTCTTGCAAACGCGACGGCATAAAGTCCGAGGTCGGGAACGGCAATAGGGAGAGCCGATCTTGCAAAGATAAGAAAATCCCGCGACCAGAGGCGTCTTTCACCCAATCACTGGCGGCTGAGGTGAGATCGGGAGGAGTCCCGCCCGCCGTCATCGTCAGCAGTTTGGTCAGCATCTCGCCATAAGGTGTGGGAACACTGCGAATCTTTGTATTGGTTTGTTGTTCAATACTAGCAAAAATCGGATCAAAGGTGGCTTTTAACTCTGGTGAGTCGAAGAAATGTTGGAACGAGACTTCCACAGGGCCTGTGGAAGCGGCGTTTTGGCCCGTCTGCCCGCCCGCTGCTGGCGCACTGGCTGTGCCTGGTGTACACGCCGCTACCGCCAATCCACCCATGGCCATGGTCGATAGGCGTAGAAAGTGACGGCGGCTGTAACGGTTGGCGCTCTCTGCCGAATTTTTTGTGTTCTTCATGGATATTCCCCTCTTGCTAGTGGTCACGACAACATGGCAAAACGGATTAATGATCGAGGCAAGCAAACAAATAAAGCGGCTAGTTTTGTTACTTTATAACGTAAGGGTCTGAGTTTGCGTGAATATTGCCGCTCACAAAATATCATACTCCAATAACTTTGTCAAGAGGATAATTAAAGTCTATTTCAAGCTGCCTTATTTAATTTAAAAGCGTAAATATCGAATATCAGACAATATAAACGAGTGGCAGCGCAAAAGTAACCCTGCTTTACACTAGTACAGCGTTGGATAAGTTTTGATGGGCATTCGTAGGTCACCGCCTCTGGCGTGACAAGGTTCATCGAAACGTCTTTTGCTCGAGTAGTGCTCAGGCTTTGCGTGGCTCGTCACGCTGGAAGCGATGACCTACGCTTAAACTAGCATAATTTCAATGACAGTGTACTAGTACAGCGTTGGATAAGTTTTGATGGGCATTCGTAGGTCACTGCCTCTGGCGTGACAAGGTTCATCGAAACGTCTTTTGCTCGAGTAGTGCTCAGGCTTTGCGTGGCTCGTCACGCTGGAAGCGATGACCTACGCTTAAACTAGCATAATTTCAATGAC
>JBBQBY010000254.1:0-9420 GCA_038318235.1 Caldilineales bacterium | reverse complement strand
TTAGAATCCAAGCTTGGCGGCAGGAGCTTCTAATGCATGCAGTAAAGGGAAAGCAGGATTAGACGGACATCTAATCCTGCTACTCTTTAGATTATGGGATTAATAATTCCCCACGTATAGACATAGAGTAACATAATTACCCTATGTCTGTCAATTTGGTTTTTTGGCTACGCGCAAACTAGGTACTGAAAAACACTCGCCGCCCAAACAGCCATCGTGTAGCTGATAATACAACCAATCTTTTACTATCATGGGAGGAGCATATGAACGGCCATGCACAAAGTGCGGTTCCTACCGCCAGTGAGATTCCTAGGTCTAAAGAAATTTTAAAGCGGCCTTATACCGTCATTGAAAATGTCAAAGGTCAACGCGTCCCACTCACCCCACCCGATTATGTGGACGATGTAAAGATCAATCTACCGGCCAATGCCGTCAAGGTATTGGAAAAACGTTATCTGCGGCGCGATCTGGATGGTTCATTGCTGGAAACACCGGCCGGCATGTTCTATCGGCTCGCCTATCATATTGCGCAAGTTGAAAAAGAACACGCGGGTGACACCGAGGCCACGGCGCGGGTCTTCTATGATCTGCTCACCGAACGGCGCTTTTATCCCAACAGCCCCACCTTTACCGGTGCCGGCACACCGTTGGGCCAGTTAGCGGCCTGCTTCGTTTTGCCCATCGAAGATGATATGGGCAAAAGCAGTGACGGCATCTTTAGCACCTTACGCGTGGCGGCATTGATCCAGCAAACAGGTGGCGGTAATGGGTTTTCGTTCAGTCGCTTGCGGCCCAAGAATGACGTTGTTCACACGTCATCTGGACGAGCCACCGGGCCGGTTGGCTTCTTGCGCGTCTACGATCAGGCATTCGGGGAGATCGCGCAGGGCGGAAGTCGCAGGGGTGCCAATATGGCAGTTTTGCGTGTCGATCATCCAGACATCGAAGATTTTATTGAATGCAAAGCAAAAGAAGGCACAGTTACCAATTTCAATATTTCTGTGGCTATTACAGACGAGTTTATTAAACAAGTTCAGGAAGATGGCAATTTCGATCTGAGTAATCCACGCGATGGCAAAGTATGGAAGACAGTGCGTGCTCGCGAACTTTTCGACAAGATTGTTAAATATGCTCATCATAACGGCGAACCCGGTATACTTTTTATTGACGCAGCCAACCGGAGTAATCCGGTTCCACACCTCTACGAGCTAGAGGCCACCAATCCGTAAAATCCATGCGGCCACCGGGTGAGATCCCGGCTGGAAAATCTCTTCTGATTGACTTGGAACCCTCCCCATTTTAGCCATAATGGAAGGGCCACAGGGCGCAAGCAGGTGTATAAATTCTACACTGGGTAGCGTGAGAGACTAAGCGAAGAGACATCCTCTGTACGAAAATAACGAGGATGGTGCGATAGTAAATTAGCCAAATACCAAAGTAAGAAAACCCTCAAGGGGGAGTTTCTGAAATTATGGAAGAGAACATCAGAGGACAAGGTTTGATTCTAGCAATGATGATCGGTGATGGATATGCGTATGGAAAGCTTAATAAACTCCTAGAATTCTGCCACTACTTACCCCAACAAGGGTATGCAGAATGGAAGCTAGAGTTATTAAGACGACATGTCCATTCCAGCACTTATATGGTTGCTAAAGTTCATAATCCACCACAGATATGTGTACGTACGCCGTGTCACCATCAGATAACAGCAGCTTGGAAAAAACTCTATCAGAATGGACGCAAGGTCATTACATCGCAAGTTCTAGAAAAAATTGATGATCTAGGTGTAGCTATCTGGTATATGGACGACGGCAATGTCTTGTGGCGAACAAAAACCAATCAGGGCAATCCTGTCGAAGAAGTGAGGGTTAAGGGAATACAACTTAGCACCCATTCTTTTTCTAGGGAAGAAAATAAACTAATTGCCGAGTGGTTTCTGCGTAAATACAATATTCTTTTTGGTGTGTATAGTGATAGTCGCGGAAAAGGCAACTTTCTGCGGGTGACTCAGAAAGAATATACAAACCGATTTGTCGATCTGGTTTCACCATATGTAAACCTTGTTGATTGTATGAAGTACAAAATCAATTACAAGGCGAAAGATGGCTAATTTTTTCCGAACCTCCAAGAAACTGGAGCAACATAAGGGTGGAGAACAATGGCTTGGACCGTACGAAAATTGCTGTCTCGGTTCGATCAACTTGGCGGTCCATGTCGCCTATGATATAGACGGCAAACCGCAGGTCGATTGGGATCTGTTACGTCGCTCGACCTACGAAAGCACCTGTTTTCTGGACAACGTGGTGACGGCGAACGCGTATGTGCCGGCGATCCCAGAAGTCGCCGCCGCGGCCTATCGTGCCCGCCGCATTGGTCTGGGCATTATGGGGTTGGGCGATCTGATGTATCACATGGGCATTCGCTATGGCAGCGCAGAGGGCCAAGAATTCGCCGCGCAAATTATGGAGTTTGTGCGCTTCCACTGCATGGAGCAGAGCATTCAATTGGCGAAGGAACGAGGTCCATTCTTGGGCTTTGACGGCAGCATTTATGACAGCAAGCAGCCCGGTGGGATGAAGTGGCAACCACCGCAAGCCGCTGCGCCCTTTACCCACAACTGGCAGCGCCCGACGCTAAGCTGGCCGCAGATTGTCAAAGATATTCAAGCGTATGGCATTCGCAACGCCGCGCAAACCACCGTGGCGCCGACCGGCACGATTGCCACCGTCTGCGGCTGCGAAGGTTATGGTTGCGAACCCGTCTTTGCCCTTGGTTACACGCGCCATTTTAAGGACGGTGACAAAGATGTCGAATTGGTCTATACCAGCCCGCTCTTTGAACAGGCGCTGAATGCGACGAACCTGAGTGAAAGTAAGAAACAGACGATCAAGCAACAGGTTGCCACCTATGGCACCTGTCAGGACATTGCCGATTTGCCCGCCGACCTGCGCAATACCTTTGCGGTGAGCAATGATATTACAGCCGAAGAGCATGTGCGCATGCAGGCATCAATTCAAGCATTTGTCGACAACAGCATCAGCAAAACTTGCAATTTCCCCGAAGGTGCCACCGAAGAAGCTGTCGCCAAGGCGTATCTGTTGGCCTGGGAATTGGGCTGCAAGGGCTTAACGGTCTACGTCACCGGCAGCCGGCAGCAGGTAGTGTTGGAGACCAAAGCGACCAAGCAGAAAAAGGATGATGAGCAGCCGCAAACGCCGAATGGGCATGGCCCCGAAAAGCTCAATGGCGATAGTAATGGCACAGGTAGCCATCAGAACGGCACGATCAGTGCTGCGCCAGTGGCGGCCGATGTAAAGCCGATTGTGGTCAAACGCCCGCGTCCTAACCGGCTGCAAGGGGCCACCTATCGCAAGGAGACGCCGCTGGGCAAAGCCTATATTACGGTGAACAGCGACGAGCGCAACGAGCCGTTCGAGGTCTTCTTGAATGTCGGCAAGGCTGGCAGCGAAGTCAGTGCGGTCAGCGAGGCGATTGGTCGGCTGATCAGTCTGGTGCTGCGCATGCCAGGCAGCTTACCGCCTAACGAACGTCTGCGCTGGGTGACGGAAGAGATTGCTGACATTGGTGGGGGACGCCCGATGGGATTTGGCGCAAAACGCGTGCGCAGTTTGCCCGATGGCATCGCGCAAGTGTTGGCCGAGTATCTGAGCGATCTGCCACCGGGCCGCGAAGAATTGCAAGCCGAGCAACTCGCCTTGCCGATTGTCCACCGTGCCATTGGCGACATGTGCCCAGAGTGTGGTGAAGCCACTTTGCTCAATATCGAAGGTTGCCGCAAGTGCCAAACGTGTGGTTATAGTGAATGTTAGGTAGGCGGTAAACTTGATAGTAGTAACAACCTAATTTTAGCGAATATAGGAATGCCAAGGTTGTTACTACGCTCTCTTTTTGGACAGTTCTAATTCTTATTCATGGTGGTGCAATTGTGGCTTTGCAAGTTGGCTTAATTGAATCGGAATCCTATAGACGAGCAGTAGAAAATTATGCAAATCCGCAACTCATGGATGAGATAAAGCAAAGTTTTGATATTGTACTAGCACACAATCCATATTATGGAGAGAGAGTTTTAGAATTTAGCAACCTTTACTCGTTCAAAACAGTAGAATTTTATCCACGGGCACCAGCTTTTAGAGTTTTGTATAAGTATGACCCTGAAGACGATTTGAACCACGTTGAGTTGCTCAACATAGAACCTATTCATCGAACTTCAAGTGCAATATATTGGTAAAAACAATAAGAGTCTGGCTCGTCACCAGACTCTTATTGTTACATTTTTTCTTTCTCTATAGCCTAAAAGACACCATGCAATATCTTCTCTACAACTCATATAAGAATTTCTGACACAATCTTAAACAAAAAGGCGATGTGGGATACTTAACAAGATACTTTCCTATTCTCTACCTATAAAGAAAATGTCATATTTATATGAGCTCGTATTTAGGTCAAATTCAATTCTCTAGCCGCATTTTGTGCCCACTCCATATCCTCTAAGGTTAGCGGTTGCTTTTCCCATAGGTAGACAGCAGAATAAGGAATTTCCTCACCTTGTTTTGTATAGCGCCATCCAGGAATATTATGCGACCAATTACTAATTTCGGTATTACTCATACGCTTAAAAGATTCTAAAGTATCCCAACACAAATCCATCTCGACCTCATCAAACAGTGATAAATCTGGCTCACTATGTGCTACCGGTCGTTTTTTGATACCTATGTAGGTTTCATCTTCGATGATAGTAAGTTTATGCGCTCGAATGAGGCCGTCCCTAACTGGTAAAAATTGGTCAGGCTTAGGTGTTGGCCCTTGCTCCTGATGAATATAGGATACTCCTGTAATGGAGCGACCTAGATGTCCATATGCTGTAAAGTCAGCGGCGAAAAGTAATTTATTCAACTTAGTTGATCCAAACAGGCGATCATCTTGACTATGTCTAGCAAAAAACAGAATTAATTCTGCAAGTTTCTCCTTATTAAAAAACATTTGCATAACAATTCCCCCTTTCTGAAGCATAATAATTGTTGATTAACTACCTTATCATCGGGGAAGAAGATTGTCAATAGCCAAATTTACAAATAAAACCCAACTATCCCAATGTATTCCAAGTGGACCTTAGCGTTGTAATTTTCATCATTTTTACAAATCACCTAATATATCATTATGTCACCGGTGTTTAAAAGTTCTCAACACTTTCAGATCATTTCTCAAACAAATCTTTTTCGCGTTATATACTTAACTGTCTACAAAATTCCCCAAATATGCAGACTGATAAAACCGAGGAAGCCCAACGAAGTCAACCGATTAATCCGTGTCACACGGCGATAGTTGGCCAGAACGTGGGCGTTATCAAAGATTAAGGCCCAACGCAGAATGGCGATTAACAAAGCCACGTAAAAAGCGGCGACAAGCAGCGCGTTCCAAGGACCAAGTAAGCGATCGATCACACCCACCAGCAACGCCGCGGCCAAGGTTTGCACCACGACAGCAAAGATAAAGGCGCGGCGTGGACCGATCCAGGCTGCAAAGGTTAAATCACCCCGGGCCAGATCTTCGTCGATCTGATAGATTTGGGTTAACGGATAAAAGCCAACCGCGATCATCGTGGCAGAGATGATCGCCAGCCATACCAGCGGCGAAATCGCCAGCAAATTTGGATTAGCCGTCACCCAGCCGGCCAGCCCAGGCAAAATCCCCTGGCCAATCCCAATCGCCAAAATACTGCCGATTGGTTTTCCTTTTAAGCGCGGGACCGGATAGGAATAGGCCGCAAACACAAAAAAGTCGATCAGATAGATCAAGACAAAAGGCCAATTGATCAGCAAGGCCAGCCCAAAGCCAATCGCTTGCACCACTAAGGAGAAGGGCAGCAACGCAGGATCGACAGGCGGTGGCTTCTCTAAGCCGCCCACCGGCCCTTCATCCCGATCATAGTAGGAATTGAAAGCGGTCGTTCCGCCATACAAAAACAGATGGAAGGCCAGGAAAGCCAACCAAAATTTCAAGTCGGGCCGTAATCCCTGTTCACGCGCCGCCAGAAAATAACCCCACAAGAAAATCGGCGCCAACAACAGTTGGAAGTGCAGGCGCAGGTGAATGAAGAGATGGCGCGCGATAACCAGGTAATTAGGGCTTTTGTCCACGGCCAAAGATTCCAAATCTGCCAAGGGTTACCTCCGTACGAATGGTCTGAAAGCTAGCTTCCGCAAGGGCGCTTTGCAAGCGCTCAGCCGAAAAACGGCGGTGCAGCCAACTGTAAATACGCCACAAGCTAAGGGAAATTTGTAGTCCAGCCCAAGGTTGTCCTAGCAACCAACGCCAATCGACCCCACCGGCATACGGTTCCAAAAAGGCGACATGGCCACCGGGACGCAAGACGCGATAGACTTCCGCTAGCACCATCGTATAATCCGGTAATAGGTAGAGAAAGCTATGCCCCGTCACCACGTCCACGGAATTATCGGCTAGAGGGAGATAAAACGCGTTGCCCCGCACCGGCGCCAAACGCTGCGACGACCAGCCAGCCACGGCCCGCTGATTAGCCGCGATGGCGAGCATTTGTGAGGCCAGGTCAAAGGCAATAAAGCACGCTTCCGGTCGTTGCTCACCCATTGCCAGCGCCGAATTACCTGGTCCCGCCCCCAAATCGAGCACCCAAAACGGGCCACTTCCCGTCGGCACCGCGTCCAACAGATGGGCGCTATTCGCCTGCCAGATCGGGTTGCCCGTCATCCAAGCATAACCCCACGCGCCAAAGTCAAAAATCAGCGCGTTATGCAGCAGTTGGCGGCCTAGCTGGCGGAGCCAGCGCAGGGGTAAAGCGTCAACAACGGATGAAGCATCAAGCACAAAGTTTGCCATAGAATAATTCCACTGACTGGTGAGTTTGGGCTGGGTTATACGCCAGTTACTATAACAAAAACTTCTCGACCACAGACGTGGGACAGCTTCCAGAAATAGTCACAGCAGCCTGTTTATATATCTTCAATCTATCCATTGCTAGATTGGTAGTTCTGGATATAGGAGCATGGCTAGATCTTAGGTATATCTTCTAATCGTCAAACTAATTCCTCTCCTGAATGGGCTTGGCAAACTTACGCTAATTGGTAAAAACTCACAGTGTTGCGTCGCCACCTATGTTACCTTGCCTAATATGCGTTTGCTGTAGCGCATAAATTTATCCACCAAGCTTATCAGATAGTTCTAACCAATACAGCTAACTTCAATCTCGTCGGCAACCATCAATTAAAAAAGGAGTATAGGTGAGCCCGTGCAGAATACAAAATCGGTCGCCATCCTTGCCTTGGGTACGGCAGTGCCAGTCTATAAAGCGAAGCAGGTTGAAGTTGGCCAATGGATGGCGCAATCATTCGTCAACCGCCCGGAAATTGGCCGCTGGTTACGTGCCATCTTTGCCAATGCTGGCGTAGAGACCCGTTATAGTTGTATTGACGATTATGTGCGACCGGTAGCGGAAGCCCGTTTTGCGCCGGGTCATCCACCGGAAGATGCGCCGAGCACAGCCGAACGCATGGCAATTTATCAACGCGAGTCAATCCCCCTGGGCATCGCCGCGGCAAAACAGGCACTGACCGAACTGGCCGCAACAACGGACGAGCCACTAGTCGCGATCACAGCCTCCATCACGCATCTGGTCGTCGTTAGCTGCACCGGCTTTTTTGCCCCTGGCTTAGATTTGGCGATTGCGCGTCACCTAGGCTTGGCACCCACCGTGGCGCGCACGATGATTGGCTTTATGGGGTGTGCCGCCGCGTTTAATGGTCTGCGCACTGCCAGCCAAATTGTGCAAAGCCAACCGACAGCGCGGGTGCTTGTGGTCTGTGTAGAACTGTGTTCGCTACACACCCAGCCCACCGTTGATCGCGAAAATCTAGTCGCCGCTTCGCTCTTTGCCGATGGTGCGTCGGCTTGCATTGTCGGCGCACCCCAGCCTACGCAGGGTAACATCTTTCTGCTCAACGATTTTCACACGGAGGTTAAGCCAGAAACCAGCGATCAGATGATCTGGCAGATTGGCAATCATGGCTTTGCGCTGCGCCTGTCACCGCAGATTCCACAACATCTAGCGGATGTTGCGCCGGCGGCGTTGCAACAACTGTTTGGTCAAGCTGAACCCGATTTCTGGGCAATCCATCCGGGCGGACCGGCGATTGTGGAACGTTTGGTTGAAGTCTTTGAATTGGCACCGGAACAAGTCGCAGCCAGCCGCACAGTATTACGCCAATATGGCAATTTATCTTCGGCCACGATCTTCTTTGTGCTGAATGAATTGCGCCAGACGTTGCCACAGAAGCACCATCATGGGGACAAGCAAAGTGGGGTGGCGATGGCCTTTGGCCCCGGTCTGGTCATAGAAATGGCGCGCCTGACCTATGTACCGACCCCAACCCAGATAATCGCCCAACCAAGCACCGCCCAGCCCAACAACGCCCAACTCATTGAATGGCTGGAGCCAGCATGACCAGTGAACTAGCGCGCAAAGATGTGGTGGTGATTGGCGCCGGATTGGCGGGTAGTAGCATTGCCCATCAGTTGGCGAGCCGAGGGTGGGACGTATTACTACTGGAGCGGGACCATTTCCCGCGCCACAAAGTCTGTGGTGAATTTCTCTCGCCCGAATCCCAAAAATCCTTAAAAGCCATGCGTTTGTATAAGACAGTGGCGGCCCTCGATCCCAGTCCGGTCCAGCACGCCAAAATAATCAGCCGCCGTGGGATCTCGATCACCATGCCGTTGCCAGGTTGTGCTTGGGGCGTCAGCCGCTATGCCTTGGATCATGCTCTAGCAACGGCCGCCCAGCAACAGGGCGTCGAATTTAAGAACGGGGCGACAGTGCGCGGCTATACACAAATTGACGGTGAATATAGGGTCCAGTTGCGCGATGAAACGGGTGAAGCTAGCGTCCGCGCCCGCGCGGTAATTGCCGCTTGTGGTCGCCATACACAAGCCGGTCTACCCCCCAAAGCCCAAGCAACGTCCAACCAACGGTATGTCGGTGTGAAATGTCATTTTGACCAGGTGACTATGCCCGCCCAGGTGGAATTGTTTATGTTTCCTGGTGGTTACGCCGGGATCAATCCAGTAGAAGGTGGCCGGGTCAATGTTTGCCTGCTGGCTTCGTACACCGCGTTTGCACAGGCCGGCAAACGGGCCGACGCGCTAATCGCCGCCGCCGCACAGTGGAATCCCCAGTTGGGTCAACGATTGGCCGGTGGCCGTGCGTTGCCCGAAACCAGCGCCGTAGTGGCGCCGGTGGACACCCACCGCCCAGCCGCGCCCTGGGCCGAGATTGCCTGTTTGGGCGACACGGCGGTGATGATTCCGCCCTTGTGCGGCGATGGCATGGCAATGGCGTTGCGATCCGCAGAATTATGTGCGCCGCTG
>JBBQBY010000253.1:0-9431 GCA_038318235.1 Caldilineales bacterium | reverse complement strand
CGGGGCTGTGCGGCGCGCGCCGGCCCGGCGGCGGGGGCGCCGGGGGGGGGGGGGGCCCCCCCCCCCCCCCCACTTCTCTACCCTTACCCAGCAAAATGGCCTAAAGCCCAGCACCTACAGTATAATTTCCCTTGTCTTCTGCCAAACAAACAGCGCACCCAGAGGGTACCCGATTCGCTGCCTGCTCTATACAACGGGTTAATGAGTAGTAACAAAATAAACCAGTAATAGCGTAGGTGCGGTTAAAAACCGCACCTACGGTTACCGAATTAAATCGTGAATGACCATCATTCGGCAGGCATTTCTGATCGCATCTAACGCTTCCTTTCAGAAAGGTAGACCCATCCTATGGCCACACAACCACCTATCTCCAACCAGGAATTATTACAACGCGCCAAGCAGATCCACGAGCAACTCCGCGCCTGGCGGCGGGAAATTCATCGCTATCCCGAATTGACCTTCACCGAACAACGTACATCGGGTCTGGTCAACGCGACGTTAGTCGATTTGGGCATCGAAACCGAAACCGAAGTGGCCAAAACCGGCGTTGTGGGTCACATCCGCGGCGGCGCGGGACCGACCGTCGGCTTACGCGCGGATATGGACGCCTTGCCCATCACCGAGATCAACGGGACGGAATTTGATAGTACGCGCCCAGGGATTATGCACGCTTGCGGTCATGACGCGCACACGGCCATGTTATTGGGTGCGGCCACAATCTTGAAAGAATTAGCCGATCAAAATCGTCTACCCGGTAATATTCGCCTGCTCTTCCAACCGAGTGAAGAAGCCCAGGACGCTGAAGGCAAATCTGGCGGGATGCGCATGGTGGAAGAAGGCGCGCTCAAGGGCTTGGATGCGGTCTTTGGGCTGCACGTGGATCCACAACACGAGGCGGGCACGGTTGCCACGCGACCAGGACCGATGATGGCCGCCGCCGATCGCTTTGAATTGGTGATTCGCGGCTCGGGCGGGCATGCGGCGCGACCGCAAAGCACCGTTGACCCGATCGCACTTTCGGCGCACGTGATCAACGCCATTCAACAGGTAGTAAGCCGCCGCCTCAACCCGCTCGAACCCGGCGTGATTACGATTGGCACGATCAATGGCGGTACAGTCGATAACGTGATTCCCGATACCGTGACCATGACCGGCACCATTCGTTCGTTTACTGACGAAGGGCGCAAAGTGCTGCACGACGAATTGCGCAAAGCCGTGACAATTGTGGAGCCACTGGGTGGGCGCGCCGAGTTTACGCTCTTCCCAGGCTATCCACCAACGGTCAATTCACCCGAAGCTACCGAGATTATGCTGAGGGCGGTGACCGATCTGCTCGGCGCTGACCACGTGAAGGAAGCCGCAATGGGCATGGGCGCCGAGGATTTCAGTTTTATGGCGCAACAAGCCCCCGGCAACTTCTTGCGCATTGGCGTCCGCAACCCAACTTGGGAACAAATTTACCCGGTGCATCGTAATGATTTTAGAATCGATGAAGACGCCTTGCCGGTGGGCGCGGCCGCGTTGGCCGCCGCTGCTCTGCAATGGATGCAGGAGAAACGGTAAATCAATGCGGAATAAGGAGTGGGGAGTGCGGAATGCAGAGGGTATGCTGGCCACGTCTTATCGGGTAACCAATGTACATTTCGCATTGGGCGAGTGGAAATGGTTGGCCGTTATTTGTTTGGCAGCCTTGTTTCTACTGGTGGCTTGTGGTCAACCAGAAATTCAGCCGTTAAATTTCAATGCGCCCCCCTGGCGCGCGCGCGAAATTAGTAATTATCAAGTGACCACGGGAAATGGCTCTGCGGCTGGCACCGCCCGCTTCACGCTCCTGCCCGGTGATACGCAGCGCAATCCAGGCGGTTGGTCAATCCAACGGGAGATAGACTCGCAGGGTGCGCACGAGGTTGTGATCGTCGAGGTGGACCAAGCCGATTTCAGCCCCAGCAGCACCAGCTTGACACGGGTTAGCAGCCAAGGTCAAGAGAGCGAAAAAGTGACCTATAACAATGGTGGGGTTGACATCGAACTAACTTCTGTCATGAGCGTCACCACCAACCATCATATCGATGTCCCCAGCGATATTCGCGTCGAACCGACGCTTGCCCAATTAGTGCGGGCGTTGCCGCTGGCAGCAAATTATGCCACACGGCTCAATAGCTTTTCACCCGCCACCGGTACGCTGGATCGCGTTACTGTGCAAGTCACCAAACAGGAACAGATCACGGTGCCGGCGGGCACCTTTGATGCATGGCGGGTGGAACTGAAGACGAATACCAGTACGAGCAGCGTCTGGATCGAGCGCGCCGCGCCCCATGTATTGGTCAAATATATCGATGGTCGCAGTGGGGGAACGTTTGAATTGGTGGCATATAAACCGGGAGAGTAGATTTACGATTTGCGATTTTTGATTTACGAAGTAGTTTCGGCATCATAGATTGTTCTGCTTTCGAGAATCATTTGTCGAAAGCAGAACAATTACACCGTCGAGTCAACTTCGTCAATCGTCAATCAAAAATCGTAAATCAAAATGGAGCAATCTTTATGGGCCTCAGATTCGACAAATTTACGTGGGCAGTGATTGGCGTTGTGGTATTATTGCTCGTAGCAGCGGTGGTTACGGTTAACCTCAACCGCGGTCAAGGCAGCAGCGGACAAGCGTATCGCACTGACGATAGCCCGACCACGCCGGTGTACAATGCCTTTTTGGCGCTGCAAAAAGCGGATATTGCGACGGCGCGCGCTCAATACAGTGCGGGTGTTCTGAAAGATCTCAAAGATAACAAAGGTTATTCACCCTTTAGCAACAATGGTTATGTCAATGACCAGGCGGCGCGCCGGTTGCGCATTATCAAAAGCGAAATTAGCACGGATGACGCAAACCGAGCGACGGTCATCATGGTGATCGACAGCTATTCGTCGGGTGGGCTATTTGGTGGAAGCAACACCTATAGTTCCCAGCGCGTCGTCGAAGTCGTGCGCGAAGAGAACCGGTGGCAGATCGATACGCAGGAATTTTTCAATTATTAGGGCAGACCCCTGTCCAGACCTCTCCCCGCCCTCTCCTGCGGAGAGGGCGCCTGTCATGGGACAGAGCAAACGGCTCATTCTGTCCACCAAACAGTCCCCTTCCTTATCAGGGGAGGGTTAGGGACACTGCCATTAAGGTAAGGAAAATGAGGTGTAGCGTAGGTGCGGTTACAAACCGCACGTGCTTGGGGAATCCACCCATCGTGCGGTTACAAACCGCACCTACGCATCCTTAACTGAATGGCCGTGAGGGTTAGGGAGGGGTCTATGGCTATTTCCTTACTCGCGCTCGTTATCATAACAATTGTGGCGGTTTCCATGACCAATCAGGCGAAAACTCAAACTCATCCGATGCGTCTGGCGACGATTCGGCGGCTCTATTTTTATATCGTGGCCCTCATCAGTTTTATCGCAGGATTGGCGGGCTTGGATAGCCTGTTAAGCAACCTGAGTGATGCCTGGTTGGGCGGTGCGGGGCTTGCCGAGATCAATCGTAGCGGCTATCTGCGCGATAATATGGCCAGCAGCGCCAGTGTCTTGCTGGTGGCGGCACCGATCTTTTTGTTGCATTGGGGGTTTATGCAACGCCGTCAGGGCGAACCAGGCGAACGCAGCGCGGCGCTGCGCAAATTCTTTGTTTATGGCGCCTCTGCTGTGACGTTGGGCTACGCGTTGTTCAGCGCGTATGGCTTGCTCGAAAGTGTGGCGCGGCTGGCGTTAGGCGAGCCACTGTTGGAAAGTTCGATTTGGCCGGCAGACTGGCTCCACTTGCTCCTAACCATACTGTTCGCCCTGCTCTTGCAAATCTACCTCCATCGGGTTTTGGTCAATGATGGTGATTATGGTAAAGAGGAAGGACTAGCCGGCACCTGGCGGCGCATCTATCAAGTGCTGATTGGATTGGTGGGGCTCGCGATCGTGATCTGGGGTGCGGGCCAAATTCTAGAGACGCTTTGGCGAATATTGGTCAATGTAGGCTACCCCAGTATTGGGATCAGTTGGTGGCGGAATTCATTAAGTGATGGGATTGCCCTTGTGATCGTGGGCAGTGTGCTGGCAAGAATTAACTGGCGGCGTTGGCTGCGGATCGCCACTGAATCGCCCGCTGAGGCCCGTGCTGGTTTACGCCGCTTCTACCTATACGCCGCCGTCGTGATCAGCGCCCTGGTCGCCCTTGTACCGGCGGCCGAGTTGCTCCGCCGATTATTGCTCTTGCTCTTTGGCACAACTTCCAGCTCAACCGCCGAGTTGTTGGACAATCTGACCACGCCGTTAGCCTATATCCCCGTGGGCGTGATCGCCTGGGTCTGGCACTGGCGCATTGTGCGCAACGAGATGACGGCGTATGGCGAAAGCCCGGAAGGCGCGGCCGTGCGCCGGCTCTATTATTACAGCGTGGCTGCTACGGGGTTGGCGTTGCTCTGGTTTGGGGCAACCGACGTGCTCCAAGCAGTGCTAGACTGGTTGCTGGTGCAGAATCAAAGCGGTGATCGCATCTGGACGCAACCGCTGGCCGAAGGGCTTAGTTTGCTGGCGGTTGGCGCGCCGATCTGGGCGGTGCATTGGCGTACGGCGCAGCGCATTGCACGCCAAACGGATGTTCAAGGCAACCGCGAACGCGCATCCGGACCGCGCAAAGTCTATCTCTATGGCGTGGCGCTGGTGGGTGCGCTCTTAATTCTTTTCTACCTGGCGCAAGTGGTCTATCGGCTGCTGCTCCTCCTCCTGGGTGCGCCGAATGCCGACTTGTTTTCATCCGAAACGGTAGACCATATTGCCCGCAGTGTGATTGCAGCACTGCTCTGGGGCGTCCATGTGTTGGCTATTCGTGGGGATGGACAGATGGGCGTAGAAGCGTTGGAACCGGCCATCCAAGCCCCTGTGCCAGACCGTGAAGCATTACTCAAGCGGATCAATCAGTTGGAAACCGAATTAACGGCAGCGCGTGACACGTTGGCAGAATTAGAAACATAGTCAGGCGCGGCGGATAGCCTGCTCTCCGAAATGCCCGCTTCTCTTTAGCGGAATTTTGCCGTTCGTGCAGTTTGAACAGGATTTTTGCGCAAGCAACGCACAAAAATTATTGACAAAATGCCACGAATTGAATAATACTCGAAACAGACATAGGCTCCATTTAGCAAGAACGCTCATCCTGTTATACTCAAATCAAGTTGAGAACCGGCGTTCTAATCTTCCTGGAAGGGGTCACCGATCGATTCGATTACCCTGAAGAGCCTAACCCCTTCCAGGAAGATCGTTGACGAAAACTCCGGGTTTCATTCTGAACTTAGTATAGCATCCGTCATTGCATTTTTGCCGCATTAATTTAAGCAACAAAACGCTTGCCGTTGCTTTTGTGGATGAGGCGGAAGCGGTGCGATTCGAGTTATACCGAAGCCGCTTATTCCCTGTGTTTACTCAGGACTACGCGGGGAAAAGCGGATTGGTATAACTCGTTGTTCGGCGCATCCTACCACTATATGAGCAAGTATGGACACAGAAAAACTAAGTGTACCCGTAGTACGGTTTGTCAGTAGCGTTGCATCAGAGTTCGACCTTGCCGAGGTTGTTTCAGTTTTGGCGATGTCTGGCAGTGCAAACCGCCTCTGGCAGTTTACCACGACAAAGGGTGCTTTCGTCGTGAAGGAATTACCTTATAACGACGTTGAACAGTATTTCGAGCTTCGCAAAGCCGCAAACTTTGAAGCAACGCTTATCAGCAAACAACTTGTATCTGGACCCACCCCCGTGCAGAATCGAAGCGGTGATTATGTTTCGCTCTTGACAGATTCCCGAGGTAAGGAAAGTCCGGTCCGCCTACACCACTGGTTTACAGGCGCTCCGCCCAATGTTGCTGACCCAGCCACTCTAGTGAACGCAGGGCATACCCTACGCGCCATTCAAAGGGCAGGATCGTCTTGGTCTGTTCGACCAAAAGGCTCCCTACAGCTATGGAATACTGATCCAAGTTCAGTTCTGGAACATTTCTTAGCGTCCGGTCATTTTGACGGTGCCTCCAGCACCGCGCTTAGCAGCACGATTGCCGACGCGCTAGAACTTGTCCGAGCGGGGGAGTCCATGCCCGGTGATTGGATCTACACGCACCGTGATCACAAACCTGAAAATTGTCTTAGCCAAGACGGTGTGGTTGCCGTTCTCGATTGGGACGAATGCAATTACTGTCACCCTAGACTTGAAGCAGTGGAGTCAGCCCTGCGGTGGGCTGGAACTGATGATCCCAATCCAGAAAACTTCATCGCCTTTATTACCGGTTATAATGAGTTAGGCACGACGCTTGAGACGCTGCGAGATCAAGATTTCGCAAAATGGATTGCAGAGCTTCTCAGCTGGTTCTGTTTTCAAGCGCGTCGCACTGTTGGTGAGTGGCCAGAGGTCACAGAGGCTGAGCGAATCGCGTCCGCGGTTCTGGCTCGCAATGCACTAGCAACCCTGCAATCATCTTTAACCGCTATTCCGCGCTGGACGCACTTACTTTGAGAGCGAATCGGTGAGCTACGCGTTCGGCGGCTGGCCTTCTCATGGGAAGGCCACGGTAAGTAAACTTTGCCAATAGGATGAGAGATTGCCTTTGTGATATATTCAGTACAGAACATAATCGGCGCTGCATGAATCAAGCAAGTCAGGTCATCAGTACAATCACAGCTTTATTAACTGTTATTCTTGCCCAAATCAATTTTTTTCACTACCGCATCACGTTCACCCCCCATTCATAGACCAGTTGGCCACCATTCCAGCCACTGGCAAAGAGCAATACCACGCCCGTAATCAACAGAAAACTGCTCCACACGCGCGCTTGCGGATCGGCCAATAGATGCGTAGCGCTGATGCCACGGCGGGTGCGAGCCTTGCTTGACCGCGCAGAATCATAAATCCAGACTTGGTATAGGAGCAACCCATAGTTAACCAACAGCGCCAACCCGGTGCCAATATGCCAGTTCAAAATGTTGTGATAAGGCGCCTGAGGCGGCAATCCACGCTGCGCCAACAGGCCGGTGAGCACAGCCGCGGCAGCGCCAATCCAGCCCAGGCGCATCGGCCACCAGGTGAGCAGTAAGAGGGTGCTATGTGGTTGCCAATAGAGATAGAGCAAACCAGCTACACTGGCTAGCATCAACAAAGCAATTGGGAAATGGACCGTGGCAGGATGGAGCGTTGTCAATAGGTTTTGGAAGAGCATCACACAAAATCCACCGTTAGAATGAGTAATTTTGCCCGCAAAGACGGCCATAATGCCTATTGCTAAATGCGGAATTCGAGTATACCATATCACAGACAAGGTGATGAACCTCGGCTATTCTGGAAATTACAGATCAAGGATGGATGCGCCTGTAATGTTCTTGTAATAATTTCTTCACAGAATCTTTAGTGACATCCGCTATTCTATGCACAACGGCTTATCAAAATCTTCTTTTCCCGGTGCTGCCGGAATGGAGCAACAACTATGCTTAAAATCGCATCTTCAGAAATTACACCTGAACACATTTATTTAAATCGACGCAAGTTTATGGTCGGTGCCGGTTCGATCGCTGGTGCGCTGGCGTTGGCGGCCTGTGGCAAATCAGATTCTGCGGCTACGAGTTCGACGCCTGCGTCCAGTCAAGCCGCGGCGGCAGCCAAAGCCCCGCTCTTGACAAATTTCCCAAAGGCCACGTTGGATCATGCCGAGCCCTATGCGAGCAAAGATCAAGATGAATTGGGCAATAAGCTCAATAAGTATGATGAGATCACCAACTACAACAATTATTACGAGTTTACCACCGATAAAGAGGGCGTGAATCCGCTGTCACAAGGCTTCAAGACGACGCCGTGGAAAGTCGAAGTGAGCGGGCTGGTCAATAATCCCAAAACCTACGACCTTGACGATATGCTTAAGAAATTTACGCAAGAAGAGCGCATCTACCGGCTGCGTTGCGTCGAAGCTTGGTCGATGGTGATCCCGTGGGTCGGGTTTAAGATTGCCGATCTGCTCAAAGAGGTTGAGCCGAAAGCAGAAGCGAAATTTCTAAAATTCACCTCGGTCATGCGCCCAGAAGAGATGCCCGGCCAGCAAACGGGCATGTTAAACTGGCCGTATGTCGAAGGTTTACGCATTGATGAAGCCATGAATCCACTGGCGATTTTTGCCACTGGCATGTATGGCAAACCGCTACTCGCCGCCAATGGCGCCCCATTCCGGCTGATTACGCCGTGGAAATATGGCTTCAAGGGCATCAAGGCGATTGTCAAAATTGAATTAGTGGACACACAACCGGTTTCGGCCTGGATGAACGCGGCGTCGAACGAGTATGGTTTCTATGCTAATGTCAACCCCGAAGTGGATCACCCGCGCTGGTCACAGGCAACAGAACGCCGGGTTGGTACGCTTGGTCGTATCCCAACCCTAAAGTTTAATGGCTATGAACAAGAAGTGGCAAGTTTGTACGCCGGCATGGATCTGAAAGAGAATTTCTAATGGATACGCTACGGCAGAAACTCAACAAACACTGGTTATGGATTGTCGTCAATTTGGCCGCATTGACGCCGCTCTTGCTGTTGATCTGGAATTTCTGGACTGACAACATGGGCGCCGACCCGGTCGCCTACATCACCAAGAAGACTGGCCAGTCAGCGATCATTTTGCTGGGGATCTCGCTCGCCTGTACACCGATCAACAGCATGTTTGGGTTTCGCCAGGTGTTGACGGTGCGCAAGTCACTCGGCTTGTATGCCTTTCTGTACGCAGCGCTGCATTTACTCAACTTCATTGGGCTGGATTACGGCTTTAATTTCAATTACATTTTCGCCGACGCCGTATTGACCAAACGCTACATGCTCGTCGGTCTTTCCGCCTTTTTGATATTATTGCCGCTGGCGATTACATCTACCAAAGGCTGGATGAAGCGGCTGGGGCGCAACTGGAAACGCCTGCATAAATTGGCCTATGCGGCCGGCGTGCTGGCCGTGCTGCACTACCTATGGCTGGTCAAGCTTGATCTGACCTGGCCCTTAATTTATGCGACAATCCTTGGGGTGTTGTTATTCTTGCGCGTGTCACATGTGCGCAAGTTTATCAGTCGCTTCCAACGCAAGCCGGCGGCAAGCGCCAAAAGCGCCGCAGTTCGCAAGGTTCGCCCGATGATTACCGAGGGGTGAACCGCTAGGGCAAATTAACCAAAAATGCACGGGCGACAATGATGTCGCCCGTGCATTTTTTATTTAGCTTATACCGCACCAGGCTGTCAACCAGTTCCCTTCAACTCCAGGAATTCTCAATTCGGACGCGGATAAACGCGGATTTGCGCAGATCAAACGGTTTGCCGATGGCATACGCTATGTGAAAGGTCGAAAAACCGATTGTTTAGAAAAAAATCCGCGTCTATCTGCGTTTATCCGCGTCCGAT
>JBBQBY010000252.1:0-9504 GCA_038318235.1 Caldilineales bacterium | reverse complement strand
AGCCTGGCGACCCTTTGGCGACACCTTGGTCAATGGCCGCTTGGGCACGCTCAAGATCTGTTATATGACTGAATTAGCGCCCGGCCATTTGCGGGCAGCCGCGATGTGGGTGGACCGCACCAGCTATCCCGGCCAGGGACTTTTTAATGCCGAAACCGAAGGCTGTCTGCCCATGACCATCTTGCAGGCCGATTCTGATGATGGTGGCGTCACCTGGTCGCCTTGGCGCACCATCCCGATGCCCGACGAAATCGGCCCCCCCAGCCTCACCAATCCACTGCTGAAGTTGGCCAATCGCACGTTGGCGATGAGCATCGAGACCAACAAGCCATACCTTGATCGCACACCGTGGCGCCAAAAGGTGATATTTTTCCATAGCGCCGACGCGGGCGAGACTTGGGAAATGCCGGTCATCGTGGGCTTTGACCCAACCGGACGCATCTTCAACTGGGATCAGCGGTGCGGCGTCGCGCCCGATGGTCGCATCGTCACTTTTAACTGGACCTATGACACCCAAACCACGCGCTATGTGAACATCCATCGCCGCATCAGCAGCGATCACGGTTATACCTGGTCGGCCGCCGAAGATCTGGGTTTTGCTGACCAGGCGGCCCACCCGGCGATCCTGCCCGACGGCCGGATCGTGTTGGTCTGGGTTGATCGTTTTCAAACCCATTCGATCCGCGCCCGGCTGGCGCCGGACGTTGCCGCCGCCTTTGATCCGCAGAGCGAAGTTGTGCTCTATACCCATGGCGGCGCCGCCAAGCAGGATGACAACACCGGTGAATTGTTGGCCGAAATGGCACTTTGGAGCTTTGGCCTGCCCTATGCCGAAGCCTTGCCCGATGGGGATGTGTTCGTCGTCTATTATGCCGGGACTAACCAAGTGATGGATATTCATTGGGCACGGTTGGGACTTGAGTGATGAGTGAGCGAGCCACCCGACACTTTTCCGCGGTGACGGGAGCAGCAGCAGGGTTGAAACCCTGTGCTGACAGGGCCGGAAGTCGCCTCAGCGACTAGGCGTTCAGTGCCTGCGGGCACTTCCGGCCCTGTCAGCCGAGCATTTTAATGCTCCAAGCCAAAGTGTCGGGTCGCTAGATGAGTGATAAGTGATGAGTGAGCTCAAATGACCTTTTTCACTCCTCACCTTCACTCCTCACTCATCACTTTATACAAATTTTACCAAAAGCGAGCATAAATTCCTATGCCAAAACTAACCGCTGCCCTCCTGGGCATTGAACATCCACATTCACTGGCGCATTTGCGCACGTTGCAGCAGTTGCCGGAGGTTGAGCGCATTTTGCTCTGGGATCATAATGGTGATGCCCTGGCGCACGTTCAAGCGACCCAAGGCCATAAGGTCGCGGCCACTTTCACCGACCTGGATCAACTTTTAGCCGACCCAAACCTGTTCTTTGTGCTGGCGGCGCTGCGCAACGATCTGGGGCCAGCGATCTTTATTCGGGTGCTCGAAGCTGGCAAACATCTGTTGGCCGAAAAACCGATTGGTCGTCATGCCGCCGACACGTTACAGGTGATCGAAGCGGCCCAACGCAATCAGGTAAAATTGGGCGTCTGCTACCAAAATCGCTACGGACCCTGGGCCCAAGAAGCGCATAACCTGGTCAGCCAGGGTTTGCTCGGGCCGCTGATCTCGGTTGAGATGCGCATGCTCACGACACAGGTGCAATTTCGTAATCCGCGCCATTGGCTCTTTCGCGACGATCAGGCAGGTGGCGGCATTCTCTCCTGGTTGGGTTGTCATTACATCGACCTCATGCGTTACATCACGGGCGACGAGATTGTTGCGGTGACCGCAGAAGTGGCGACGCGCAGTGGCGAAGCGATTGATGTAGAAGATATTGCGGTGCTTAGCTTGCGTTTTCGCTCGGGTGCGATTGGTTCGCTGCATGCGGGATATCTCCTGGCGCTGAGCGGAGGCGGCTATCATAATAAAGCTGGATATGATATGTATGGTGGTTTCAACGGTCGCTTGGGGCGCATCCATTGGACAACCGCTGGGACACCGTCTACGATCTACGCCGAAACCACCCACCCAGCCTGGGCCGGCGCGCCCCAACGCACGTTTCAATACATGCTGGCCGATTCACCGGCCTATGGTGGCGTGGCAGGCGAACAATTTATCCGTGCGTTCATCCTGGCGGCGCAGGGCAAAGGTGCGGTGCCAGCCAGCGGTGAGGACGCGTTACAAGTGGCGCGCATTGTAGATGCGGCCTATGAATCAAGCCGTACCGGGCAACGCGTGGCCATCACAACACCGTAATCAAATATTCAGAGGGTCATTCATATCCAATGGCAACTTACAAAGCGGTTATCATCGGCCTGACCGGCATCGGCGCCCAGCGGCAAGCGGCAGCCGGGGCTGCGTCACGCTATGGCAACATCCCCCAATCACACGCGGCGGCTTATCATGTCCACCCGCAGATTGAGCTAAGCGCGGTCTGTGACATTCGCCAAACGATGCTCGATAACTTCCGCCAGACCTGGCAGGATGTCTGGCCACAACTCCGGTATTATACCGATGCCTTCGCCATGTTAGAAGAAGTGCGACCCGACATCGTCAGCGTGGTCACCCCCGATCATCTGCATGCCGACCTTACGGTCGCGGCCGCGAACCACGGGGCCAAAGCAATTTTCTGCGAAAAACCGATTGCCACCACACTCGCCGACGCCGACCGTATGATCGCGGCCTGTGCAGCGAATAACGTCTTACTTTCGGTTGATCATACACGGCGCTGGTATCCGCTCTACCAGGAAGCGCGCCAGTTGCTGCGCAGCAGTGAACTCGGCCCCTTGCGCAGCATGGTGACCAGCCTGTTCAGCCCGCGCGCCATGCTCTTTCGCAACGGCGCACATCTGATCGACATGCTCCACTATTTCGCCGAGGCCGATGCCCAGTGGGTGTGGGCAGAGTTGGAAGCCGGTTTTGATCATTTCGATAGCTATCGAGGTGATGGCGGCCATAATCCAGCCAACGAACCAGCGGCTTCTGGCTATATCCACTTTGCCAACGGGGTGCGCGCCTTTTACGAGAGTGCCAAACTGGCCTTTCCTGGCGCGCAATTTGCCTTAACCTGCGAAAATGGGCGCATCGAAATCTCGGATCGAACGCTCACGGTGATTCGGCAAGGGGCGGATGGTCAATTGTCCCACACGCCAGTCGCCCCACCCCAAACCGCCGAGAGTGGCTTGCTGGCCGCGGTCGGTGAGTTGATCCAGGTGCTAGAAAACGGTGGCGAACTCGTTTCATCGGGTCGCAGCGCCCGCAAAACTTTAGAAGTTCTGCTCGCCATGCTAAAATCGCACACGCAGGGCAATGGGCGGGTAAATTTACCATTATAGATTTTTCAGGCCGCGCCAGCAGTGCGACACTTTGATAGGAAGATAGACGCGATGCAAACAATTACACCGACTGAACAGATTGATTTCGAAACGAATAAACGGCTTTTAAATCGTTACCGGTTCATCGAATATGAAACTTTGCGTATCTTGGCTGGCTGGTTGCCCGCCACGGCACGCATGGAATGGAAACTGGCGATGGGTCGCCTGCTCTGGGAAGATGCCCAACATGTGCAACAGCTTTATCAACGGCTACGCGAAATTCAGACCCCCGCGTTTCGCCCTCCCGGCGATGCCGCGCTCGAACAGCTAATGGCCGAAGCGCTGCATGCACCGAACGAGTGTGAGTTGCTGGCCGGGCTCTTTCGCGTGATCAAACCGGCGCTGATCGATGCTTATCGCTGGCATAACGAGCAGACCTTTGCCAACCCAGACGCGCCCACGCGTTATGCCTTCAAACACATTCTAGTGGATGAAGAGGAACAGGTGCGCTGGGCCGCCGAAATCTTGGCGGATCATCCAGTTGGACCGTGGGAACAATATATCGCGGCATTGCTCGGTGCAGCCGGTGGGGTCACGGGCAGAAGTGAGCGGACGCCAGCACCGCCACCGTTCAGCCCGGCCAGACCTTTCACGGCGGCGCGCCAGGCGATGCGTGATCCCCGTTTTAGTACGGTCAACCGCAAGGCCGGCCAGGTGATCAAGGAACCGGATATCGCCACACGCCGCCAGTTGGAGTTCGAAAATTATAGCCAGGAGATGTTAGCCGCCGAAACCGTGGCGCAAGTGATCTACTTGTCACCGCAGATGCCCTGGGAATTCACCTACGACAGTGCCCGCCATTGTTATGACGAGACGCGCCATTGCCAATTGGGCATCGAATGGATGAAACACCACGGTCTTGACTTTACGACCGTGCCGCAAAACACGCGCATCTTCGCCTGGCGCAGCCAATATGACCCTGCCACCCAATACACCATGCTCACGATGGGCAACGAGGTGCACGCCTTCCCCTACCGGCACGAAAGTATTGCCGCCTATAAGCAATATAACGATCAACTTTCGATTCAATATATCAACTACGATATGGCCGATGAACGCCAGCATGTGGCGTATGGCAAGAAATGGATTCCAGAACTTTTGGAAAAAAATGGCATCGACACGCCCGCCGAACAATTTATCAGCGAAGCCGTGGCGCTCTGGGAAGCCGAATATCGTTCCGGCACGCTGCCAATTCATGACAAATCGTAGTAGGGGTCAGGCATGCCTGACCCCTACTACGATTTGTCGATTACAATTATTTGCAATCCAAGGAGCAACGCGTGGCGACACAGGAAAGAACGGTTCAGGAACTATTTAATTTACAAGGCAAGGTTGTCCTATTGACCGGGGCGGCCGGCTGGCTGGGTTCGGCGATGAGCCGCGCCCTGGCCGAAGCGGGGGCGACCTTGGCCGTCACCAGCCGCGACGCGAGTCGGGCGCAAACTTTTGCCGCCAGCTTGCCCGGCACCGGCCATATCGGCCTGGCATTTAATCAGGGTGACACTGATTCGATCCCAGGGTTGGTCAATCAGGTGGTTGAGCAGGTGGGGGAAATCGATATTTTGGTCAACAACGCCTATGGCGGCGCGGGCCCAAGCATCGCCGACAGCACAGCCGAAGATTTTGACCGCGCTTATCATGTCGGTGTCACGGCCTATTTCATCCTGGCGCGCGCGGTGGCGGATCATCTGCGCAGCCGTGGGGTGGCGGGTTCGATCATCAACATTGCCAGCATGTATGGCGTGGTGGCGAGCTACCCCGACGCCTACGTCGATCTGCCGGTCAATAGCCCACCGAATTATCACGGCTTGAAGGGTGGTCTGGTCCATTTAACCCGCCATCTGGCCGTCTATTGGGCCAAAGACAAGATCCGCGTCAACGCCATTAGCCCTGGCCCTTTCCCCACCGACATCACACAAAATGCGCAGCCGGAATTCATCAAGCGTCTGGAGCAGAAAGTGCCGATGGGCCGCATGGGCGACCCCCAAGAACTCAAGGGCTTAATCGTTTTGCTCGCTAGCGACGCCGGTAGTTATATCACCGGCCAGAATATTCTAGTTGATGGCGGCTGGACAGCCTGGTAGGGGCGAGGCATGGCCAAAACACAGGGGGGACTACCCACGTGAAAGTGGCCATGCCTCGCCCCTACACGTTGGGTTCAATTTTAGTTGGGTTCAATTTTAGTTAATCACATCCCTATAGACAGCTAGGAGCGACACCTTTGCATTATCGAACTTTAGGGCGAACCAAGCTGACGGTTTCGCCGTTGGCGCTTGGCACGGTGGAGTTGGGCATGGATTATGGCATCAATGCGCCGGGTCACTTTGGGCGGCCCAGCGAGGCGGCGGCGATTCACCTGGTGCATGCCGCGCTGGATGCCGGAATTAATCTGCTCGATACGGCGCGTGGCTACGGCGAAAGCGAAACGATTTTGGGCAAGGCATTGCACGATCGACGAGACAGGGTAGTGCTGGCCACTAAAGTCAACCCCTTTTTGCCGGACGGGACCATGCCAACCGGCCAGGCTTTACGCCGCCACATGCTAGCTTCCTTAGAGACAAGTTTGCACGAGTTGCAAACCGACACAGTCGATATTTGGCAGATTCATAACGTGAATGAGGCCGTCTTGGCGCAGCATGCCACCATCGCCGAGGTTTTTGCGGAGGCCAAGCAGAGTGGCAAAATCCGCTGGTGTGGCGGCTCATTTTATGGCGCAAGTTTACCCGAGTTGGCCCTGGCCGACGATCTCTACGACGTGATCCAAGTGACCTATTCGGTCTTCGACCAGCGCCTGGTCGATCGCGTCTTTCCACTGGCGCAGGCCAAAGCGGTCGGGATCACCGTCCGGTCGGTGTTACTCAAAGGGGCGCTGACCGAACGCGCTGAACATCTGCCTGATCATCTAGAAGAATTGCGCGCCCAGTCACGTCACTATCGCCAGTTGGTTGCAGCAACTGAGCTAAACCTCAGTCCGGCCCAAGCGGCGCTCGCCTACGCCTTGGCCCAGCCCCAGATCGGCGCGGTGCTCGTAGGAATCCGCACCGAAGAAGAATTGCACGATGATCTGGCGGCATTGGCCTGTGTCTTGCCACCAGCCTTTATCGAACAGCTAAATGCCCTGCGCATCGACGACGAAAAGTTGCTCAACCCAGGTGGTTGGGGCATTCCCTGATCGCCAAACCGCGGCTTGGCTAATCCAATTGGTCTAATCGACAAGGCAAAAAGGTAGGGGTCAGGCATGCCTGACCCCTACCTTTTTTGGTTATGCATAACCAAAACGATTGTCCAACGCCCTATCTCTACTCAAAGCTGGGAAAGAGGTCCGAGCGCGGACGCCTGCGCTCGGACCAAGACAACCAAACATCCTGGGTCGTCGCCAGCGGTCGATTACCTGGCGCATTGGCGACCAGCGTATTGATACGACGTGCTGCGCTTTGGCCCGTTTGAATGGTTGCGCTACTGGGCGTAATCGTCGCGGTCGCCGTGAGTTCAAACAGCGGTGTGATGGTTGGCGTAACGGTAATCGACAACGTAGCGGTTAGCGTCACAAGTGGCGTTGGCGTGCCGAAAAGATCATCAGTTGCGGTCGCCGTGAGCGTTTCGGTGAGTGCATCACTGCTGCTTGGTGTTTCCGTAGCGAACTCAGGCACTGTCTCGGTGGGTGTCGCCGTCTCTTCTAATTCAGTCACAGTGATCGTCGGTGTAGATGTAATGTCCAGGTCTGTCGCGGTCAATGTTTCTGTCGCGGTCAAGGTCGGGGTCGAGGCCAAGGCGGTCAGCGTGGCCTCGACCGCAGTTTCCACCGTTTCTTGGAAGGCAGTGGCCGTAGCGTCCAAATCCGGCGTTTCGACGGGTGTGACATCACCGTTAGCGGCAATGTCGGTGAGCGTGGCCTCGACCGCGGCCTGAATGGTCGCCTGTAGCGCCTCTTCGGTGGCGGTCAGATCAGCGGTGGCGGTCGGTTCCAGCGTTTCCGTGGCCGTGGCTGTTGGCGTTTCGGTATCCGCTGGTGTAGGTGTTTCCGTTAGGGTTGGCGTCATCGTTGCTGTCGGCGTGATAGTCGATGTCGGAGCCATCGCGGTGAGCGTGGCGGCCAAGGCGGTCTGCACCTCCGACTGAATCGCATCGCTCGTCGCCGTCAAGTTAATCGTCGCGGTGGGTGTAGGAATGAGCGTAGCCGTCGGCGCCATGGCAGTCAGTGTAGCAGTAATGGCAGACTGTACAGTTGCCGTCAAATTGAGCGGTGTGGGTACAGTGGTTTGCGTCGGCGTCAACGTGACCGTCGGGGCGATCGCGGTGAGCGTGGCACTGATCGCACGGCTGATCTCGGCCTGAATTGCCGCGGCCGTCACCGCTAGATCAGGGGTCACCGTTGGGCTAGGCGTGACCGTAGGTGATAGCGTTGCCGTACTGGTTGGCGTGAGGGTGGGCGCAATGGCGGTTATAGTGGCGATGACGGCCGTTTGGATCGCGGCCGTGGTGGCGGTCAGGTTGGCCGTCGCAGTGGGGGTCAACGTGGCGCTTGGCGTTACAGAGGGCGTAAACGTTGGGGTTGGGCTAAAGGTGGGCGTCGATGAAGGCGTGGCGGTCGATGGCATGGCGGCGAAGGTGGCGTTGACCGCCGCTTGCACGGTCGCTTGCACCGCCGTCTGCATGATCACCGCCGTCGCCGTGAGATTGGGTAGCGGCGTCCAGGTTGGCGTCGCGGCCACCGCTGGGGTAACGGTAGACAAATTTGCTGTCGTGGCCGTTGGCGTTGCGATGGTGGCCACAGCCGTCAAGGTCGCGTTGATCGCGGCCTGAATCGCAGTCTGAGCAGCCGCGGCGGTTGCGGTGAGATTGGGTGTCGTTGGCGCTGGCGTGGGTGTGATTGGTAGAATCGCGGTGGCCGTGGGCGGCGCGACCACTGGCGTAGTGCTCGGGGCCAGGGCGGTCAGCGTGGCATTGACCGCCGCTTGCACCTGGCCCTGCAATGCCGCGGTGGTCGCGGTTAACGCTGGCGTCGGCGTTGGTTGGACCGCCACGGGCGTCGCAGTGAAGGTGGGCAAAGAGGATAGACTCGCTGGCGTTGGCGCGGCGCCGCCGGTCCAGCGTGATACAAGTTGCGTGCCGACGAAAAAGGCAAGCAGCGCCACAACAATGGTCCCAATAACCGCTAGTGTTACTCGGTTTAGCTCCATAAATTCACCCCTGGTTGGTTAAAAATTCGACACGCCGCGAAGGTACAAAAAAATCAGGCTTTTGTGCTCTGCGCCGTTATTAGGAGACGCCGCGCTGGCCTTTGTGGTTCCACGGAAGAGTGCATGGTCGCAAACGATTGTTCTGCGCGCCTGGCACGCTTACCCAAACACTTCGCGCAAAAAGTGAACGGCTGGGCCAGCCTCCTTGGCAAAATCGGTCCAGCGACATTCAGTTGAGATCATACCTTGATAACCGGCCTGCTGCAACTCCTGAGCAAAGGTGTGATAGGGGTATTGACCAGTGCCCGGCGCCAACCGTCCGGTGTCGGCGACATGAATATGCGCCAACCAAGCTAGATACTCACTTACGTGGGCAAGCGGTTCGTTTTCTTCGTCCATGTGATAAAAATCAGCCAACACGCGGATCGGGGCGCGATTGACCAGCCGCGCCAGGTCCACCGCTTCTGGCACACTGTTGAGCACGTTGGATTCTTTGCGATTCAGCGGCTCAAGCGCTACGATGATGCTGTTTACCGCGGCTTCATCGGCCACTAGCTGTAAAAATTCAACCAATTGATCTATGGCCTGGGTACGCGAAAAATTGGGCGGGATCATGCGGGCGCGGCCGCTGCCAAAGACGATCAGTTGCGCACCAACCAACCGAGCGCGGGCCAGCGCGGTCTTGACATAGCGTTGAATCCGTCCGTGATCCAGATCCGGGCCAACCACCTTTAGATCACCAGGCAAAAAGATATTAAATGCCCATACGGGTAAGGCCGCGGCGCGATATTGGTCCAAAACTGGCGCAAACGCCGCATCATCTTCCTCGGCGCGCAGCGAAATTAGCGGACATTCCAAATAATCAAACCCCGCCGCTTTGGCCAGGGCGGCCTGCTCAAGCGCACAACAACAGCCAATC
>JBBQBY010000251.1:0-9615 GCA_038318235.1 Caldilineales bacterium | reverse complement strand
GGATCGCGTGTGAGACAGCCGCAACTGGTTCACCGCTCTTGCCCGGTGTGTTAGGCTGGCTCGATTGAGAAGAGCGCGCCGCGTATAAGGCTTGTGATCACACGATTTTTGTGTGCTAAGTGGTGGCTACGGCTTCCCGTAAAGAGGGCGCGCCAATTTTGTATTACAACCGGCAATGGCGTCAATTGGCCGAGCAACCCATCCTGCCTAAATGAGTAACCGCTTGCTGTAGCGGATGTAAGAAACGGTCTGAAAAGGTCATTTTGGCGGCGAATTCATTCGCCGCCTGCTATAAGAAACGTGTTAAAACACGTTAGCTACACCTATGAACCCGTTTTGGGCGCTCTCTGGGCATAGGTTTTGTATATCAGACGCCGAATTGATTCGGCGGGCTTTTCAGACCGTTTCTAATGTGATGGGGACGGCCAAGTTTGATCCACCGTCCCCATCATCTTACACCCGCTGTGGATCGCCTACTTGCCGTGCCGCGCACTCATCTGCCGTAGTTGTTCGCTACTTTTTCTCTATGTAGTCTTTTTTCCCTATGCAGTCTGTGAATGCTCTGCGCGCTCTGTGTCACCGCTGTGGTTATGGCGCGCAAGTCAATTCGACTTAGGCGCCATCAAAGCATAAAGGATCGAGTAGGTGCGTGCTTTTAGCCGCACGTGCTGCGTATACCCAAATTGTGCGGCTACAAGCACGCACCTACGCATGATTTTGTTCGGCAAACGCGGGATCCTTATTTCATTGAAATGGCCTTAGCGCTTCGGCATCATCACCCAGAGCACTAAATAGAGTAGTGGCCCAGGTATGCCACCGGGTAGTGTGAAAAGCAAAAAGCCAATGCGGAACCAAAGTGGCTTAACGCCAAAGTATTCACCCAATCCGCCGCACACACCGGCAATGACACCATTTTGTCGTTGTAATTTATGTTCACCTTGCATCGTCGTTATCCCTCTTTTTCAAAAACTCGCGCATCTGCCGCACAGATGGCATGTCGTCCAGTTGCACCAAATAGGCTTCGCGCCATGGCTTTGCTTACTCAACAATACGCCGCTATTTAGTATAAAGTTGCATGCTGGCTTCAAGGGCGAACCACGTACCAGCTCTATTTTGCCAGGCTGAGCGAGTGACGAGGTTATGGGAGAAATTTTCGCATCTCGTTAACTTTTTTGCAAATTAAAATTTCGTTCCATCACAATTCGGCACTATACTCGCAATTGTCATTTTTCAACCAACCAGCGAGAGGAACTGAAATGAGCGAACGTATCACAGACCCTGGCGCCGTGATCCAACGGCAGATGGAAGCCTATAACCGGCGCGATTTGGAGGCGTTCTGCGCCTGCTTTGCGCCCGATATTGTGACTCGGCTTTATGAAAATGACGAAGTATTGGCTAGCGGCTATGCAGCGAACCGCGAATTGTATCGCAAGCGGTTTAGCGAAAACCCCAACTTGCAGATGATTGTGCAGACACGCACGGTGTTAGATAATGTCGTGATTGATCGCGAACTGATTACGGGATTTGACGGCGGGCAAACCCTCACTGCGCTGGCCATTCACGAATTGCGCGATGGATTGGTCTATCGGGCGTCGTTTATCCGGCGTTATGAGTGACAAGATGTGACGAGTGATGAGTGAGAAAGGCCGCAGTTATTCACTCATCACTTATCACTCATCACTTATCACTCATCACTCATCACTCATCACTTATCACTTATCACTCATCACTCATCACTCATCACTTATCACATTGGCTGAACATTTTCCTGTCGGAGTACCTTATGTCCGAAACCTACACGATCTATTATCAATCGCCGGTGGGCGTTATGCAGATCAAGGGCACTGATAGTTACATCGCATCTGTGCTTTTTGTCGAGCATGCCGGTGAAGTTTCTCCAGACGTTTCGCCTTTGCTGCAAATGTGTGTTCAACAATTTGACGAATATTTCGCCGGCACGCGCCAGGTGTTTACGGTGTCCGTGCAACAAACGGGCACCGAATTTCAGCAGCGGGTCTGGCACGCATTGCGCGCCATCGAATTTGGCCAGACGTTCTCGTACCTGGACATTGCCCTCACGGTCGGCGATGTCAAGAGTGTGCGCGCCGTAGGCAACGCCAATGGGAAGAACAAGGTCAATATCATTGTGCCTTGCCACCGTGTGATCGGCAGCAATGGCAAATTGGTGGGTTATGGTGGCGGACTGTGGCGTAAGCAGCGCTTGCTCGAACATGAAGCGAAGTTTGCGCGCGGCATCCTTACACTGTTTTAGGGCTGGTCTGGGCAACGTTTCGCTTAAACCGAGCGACACAAAACAAATTATTTTTGAGAGGAAATATAACCATGGAATATCGTACATTAGGTCGCACCGGTGTCAAAGTATCCCGTCTTTGCTTCGGCACCATGTCTTTTGGCGGCGACGCCGATGAAGCTACTTCGGCGGCTATGTTCAAACGTTGTCGCGAAGTTGGCATCAACTTTTTTGATTGTGCTAATGCGTATGGCGTTGGCCGGGCCGAGGAGATCTTGGGCAAGTTGATCGCCAGTCAACGTGAGGAATTGATCATTACCACCAAGGTGTTTGGCGTGATGGGTAAGGATGTCAATGAGCGCGGCTTGTCGCGTCGGCACATTACGCGCGCGGTGGAGGCAAGCCTAAAACGCCTGAAGACCGACCGCGTGGATCTGCTCTTTGTCCACCAATTTGACGGTAACACGCCGATGGAAGAGACTATACGTACTTTGGATGACCTCGTCCATCAGGGGAAAATTGTCTATCCGGCGGTGAGCAACTGGGCGGCCTGGCAGATTGCCAAAGCGCATGGCATCTCGGCGCATGAAAATTTGGCGCGTTTCGAGTGCATCCAACCGATGTACAACCTGGTCAAGCGGCAGGCCGAGGTAGAAATTTTACCCTTGGCGCAGTCAGAACAGATTGGCGTGATCCCCTATAGCCCATTGGGCGGCGGCTTGCTGACTGGCAAATATAAGACCACGGATCGACCCAGCGCGGGCCGCTTGGTTGAAAATAAGATGTACAATAAGCGCTATGGCGAAGGCATGTACTACGAGATTGCCGAAAACTTCACCGCGCACGCGCAGGAACGCGGGGTGCATCCAGCCACCTTGGCCGTCGCTTGGGTGATGGCCCATCCTGCGGTCACGGCGCCGATCATTGGGGCGCGCAATGTGGCGCAGCTAGAGGCATCATTGGCCGCATTGGACGTAAAAATGACACCGGACTGGTGGAAAGAGATTGCCGCACTCTCCTACGAACCCCCGTTGGCGACTGATCGCAGTGAAGAAAAAGGCTAGAATCGTGGTAGGGTGAGCGGTTATCGATCAGCAAGGATCGATAACCGCTCACCTTTGGCCCGCCACCTTGAATTACAATTTCGCGTATAGTTCTGCCCTGACTGCGCAACCAATGTTGACGCATCACACCAACTCCGCATGACAGCCTTTCTGAACTTCTTCATTTTGTTCTCTAGCTAGCCAACCCAAAATATTAACGAATGACGTGTGCCATAAGTCATTGCGTAACATTTTTATTCATTTATATATTTATGTTTTGTGTAAGCTTGATTAAGTTTTTTTTGTTTTGCACAGGCATGGTGTTAATCTTATGAAGGCGATGCCAAATCAATCGTTATCCAGATGACATGTATCGACCGACCTGACAGGTGAGACCCTTTCCTCCTGTCAGGTCTCGATCCCTGCATCAGGTTTGCTTTGGCCTCACTTAGGCCATTCCAGAAAAATAAGTATACGCGGAGGAGGCGTTCTCTTACGCCGGTGTACTCCTGTAAACGCCGCATTAGAGAATGCTCCCTCCACGGGTATATGGATGATTTATTTTTTGGAATGGCCTTACATCAGGCATAATCAATCTACAAAGGCTGTTACTCTCTTTTACGCTCCTTTACGCTCCTTACATTGATGTTTAGAGACACCTTCTATGCGGGCTTATTGTATAGGAACTTGCTTTCAATTATGTAAGGACTTAAGTCGCTAGCTACAGCCTCGATTGGGATGTAAATTATCAAAAAGGAGCAAAATGACCAAGTTAATCAATCTACTTCGTCGATTATCGCCACTATGCAATATAAAGGTTTTTTTCGCTTTTAGCCTGTTAAGTTTACCACTGTTACCAGTCGCTCAGAGTCGAGACATCTATCTGCCGATCGTTATCTCCTCTGAGAATTCTCATCCACTGAGCGAGACACTTACGCCAACACCAACGCCACCCCCGGCGGCGACCCATACACCAACATCTGTTACGACAGCTACCCCCACATTTACACCGACGCCAACGCCCACAGAAGTTACGGGCACGCCGGTTTTGCCAACCACTGGCATTTGGCTCTCCGCACAGGAGATCGCCAGCTTGCCAACCACTGGGGCGGCCTGGGAGCAAGTTCAGGAAGCCGCCGATTATTCTGTGATTACACCGACGCTAAGCGATCAGAAATCCGATGCGAACGTCAACGTTTTGGCAAAGGCACTGGTGTATGCCCGCACCAGCCAGCCGTCGTATCGAGATGACGTCGTGGCGGCTTTACGCGTGATTACGCTTGACAATACAGAACAGGAAGGCGAGATGTTAGCTTTGGCGCGTGAGCTAACTGCTTACATCATCTCGGCAGACTTGATCGACCTGCACGGTTACGATCCCACGCTGGATGCACAGTTCCGTACAAAGCTGCGCTATCTGTTGAGCGCCCCTTTGGGCACGGTAACGGCCAGCAAAACCTTGCAAATTACCCACGAGATGCGCCCGAACAATTGGGGGACCCATGCCGGTGCCGCGCGCATCGCGATCGCTTTATATCTGGGCGATACGGTTGAACTAGAACGCGCCGCCACCGTGTTTCATGGTTGGTTAGGGGCTTATGAAACCTATCACAATTTTGTGTATGATGAACTGGATTGGCAAGCCGATCCCGCGCATCCGGTCGGGATCAATCCAGTGGGCGCCAGCAAAGAGGGACATTCAATTGACGGTGCTTTGCCCGAGGAGATGCGGCGAGCAGGTGGGTTCCAGTGGCTGCCTACACCGACAGCCTATGCATGGGAAGGCTTACAGGGTGCGGTGGTTCAGGCCGAACTGTTGCAGCGGGCTGGCTATCCGGCCTGGGAGTGGGAAAACAGGGCCTTGTTACGGGCGGTCCAGTTTCTGGACAGCATCGGTTGGCAAGCCACGGCGGATGATCGATGGCAGCCTTGGTTGATAAACTACGCCTATGGCACAAGCTTTGCTGTATTTGAACAGACAAGCCCAGGCAAAAATATGGGCTGGACAAACTGGACGCATGCGCGCACGCGTACGCCATAATTGAGCTTTTTGGCGTGCTGAGAAAATAGTTGCCCGATCATAGATTACACAGGGTAAGGAGCCAGCCGACCGAATCTTTACCCTGTGTACAAGCGCATCGATGGACCTTCTTGCTTACCATCTAGCCAGGCGTGCCTGGGTTCAAACGCATTTAGCAAGCAAGCTTATAGACAAGCTCAACAAAAGAGGAGTAGAATAAAGCGCATGTAGCGACGGTAGTGGTTGCATTGCCGGCAACCGAGTGATACAGGATGTGGATGATAGACGGCCATCATATGCAAATACTAAAGTCAACGGAAGCATGGCGATTCATCGTTGCCCTTATCCTTTTGTTGCTCAGCTTGGCCTATGTACGTGGATGGCGCCGGTTGCGCGTCATCCAGCCGCAACTGGCAACTCAAACGCGGCTTGGGTTCTTCGCTATCAGCCTGGTGGCCGTGGCTACGGTGATGATCTCACCGCTGGAAAGTTGGAGCTACTACTTGCTTGTCGCCCGTTCGTTGCAAAAAATCCTCCTTTGCATGATTGCTGCACCGCTCTTCTGGTTAGCCTGTCCTTTTCATTGCAGCATGTGGGGCTTGCCGGCCCAGTGGCGCAGAGGCATCACGAAGCTGCTGCATCGAGGTTCGCCCGCCAATCGTTTGCTGCGCAGCGTCACCCAACCGGGGCTCGCCTGGTTGCTCTTCGTAAGTGTATTTCTAAGCTGGCATGATCCAACGTTTGTCAACCACATCATGCCGCACCCGTGGTGGCACCGCGCTGCACTATGCGTTTTGCTTGGCGCAGCGCTGCTCTTCTGGTGGCATATCGTAGAAACTGGCCCGCGCATTCACGGTAGATATCCCGATTGGGTGCGCTTTGTCTGCCTGATTGGCGTCGAAATTCCGAACATTGGCTCGGGTCTTACGATTGCCTTTCAGACTGTGCCGCTCTACACCTATTATGCGACAATCAATGCAACACTCAACCATTCGTTGCAACTGAGCATGCTCGATGATCAGAGGATCAGTGGGGGACTGATCTGGGTCTTTGGCAGCTTCGCCTACTTTTCCAGCGCCGTGCTGGTGCTCAACAAGATTTTCAGCGATAACAATGGGAATTCTCCGCAACCAATGCCCAACTGGGATGCCGATGACCGCATGATCGCGCCAGGGTTAGAACATCGGGTGATTGAAAATCGTTGGCGCCAGTTGGAAAAACCGCGCGAGTAAATAAACCGTAAAAAGTAAATGGTCATTGGTAAGTCCAACCAAAACTTATCACCCACCACTTACTACTTACTACTTACTACTTAGGCCATTTCAATGAAATAAGGATCCCGCGTTTGCCGAACAAAAGCATGCGTAGGTGGGTGCTTGTAGCCGCACGTGCTGCGTATACCCCAATTGTGCGGCTACAAGCACCCACCTACTGGATGCTTTATTCTTTGATCGCGCCTTACTACTCACTGCTCACTACTCACTACTCACTACTCACTACTCACTACTCACTATTTACCAATTACCATTTCCTCACCTGCTTTGCCAATACATCGCTCAATTTGCCACTTTCACCTTCGTCAAACCACGACTCGATCAGGCGGTGGGAAATAGAGATGTTCGGCGGCAACTTGAGTGTACCTTGCTCAATCTCTGCCACGATCTCCAGCCGTGAAAACCAGCGGGCATGCTCCAATTCCTCATCGGCGTAATGAAAATCGAGACTGGCGGCTTCGGCGGTATAGCCGACCATCAAGGAGCCAGGAAAAGGCCACGGTTGTGAAGAGTGGTACTGCACACTGGCGATCGCAATATTGGTCTCTTCGCTCACTTCGCGCTTGACCGCATCTTCCAAACTTTCGCCCGGCTCGACAAAGCCCGCCACCACTGAATATCGCCCCGTCGGCCAACTGGCCTGGCGCGCCAGTAGACATTTTTCATCGGCATGCACCAACACGATGATCGCCGGGTCGGTGCGCGGAAAATGTTGTTTGGCGCAAGCTGGATTGGTACACTTGCGCATAAAGCCGCCATCCTTACTTTCGGTCGGGCTGCCACAGTCCCCGCAAAAACGGTGACGTTGATGCCAATAGGCCATGCCTTTGGCATAGGCCAAAATCGCAGCCGTTTTGGCGTCAAGACCATTGTTCGTTGCCCACAAGTCTTGAAAACTACCCAGGTAGTGTAAACTTTCGACCAGCGTTGTCTCGGTCGCCGAGAGGTCAACGGCAAAGTAAGTGACACCGTCGTAGGCGCCCAAGAGAATAAATTCGGCGGCGTTGAGCAGTTCTGGCATGGCGCTTGGTTCGACCAAGACCGCTTGCACTATGTCTTGCTTATTCACAATGTCTTGGCTGTTCAACAAGCTTTTCGATTGCCAGACCGGCACGATACGCGACATGGGCGCACTCAACTGTTCAAGCAGCCAGGTTGGATCGCGCCGCTTGAGCGCTAAACGATCCAGTGGATTGGCCGCAAAAAAATTCAAGGCAGAACGTTCATAATGATTCATAAAGGCTCGCTTCGTCATCCTTTCTTCAAACAAATCGGCAGAAAAACTTTCGCTATAGTATAGCATAATCGGCATATTGGCTCTGGGTTAGCGGCTTTTTTGCAGCAGGGATAAATCCCGCGCCTGACAACTCCTAGTCGCTGAGGCGACTTCCTATTATCAGCAGCCAAATTTCATTTGTGCTCAGGTTTAAACAAATTTCTTGACTTCGCGGGTGACCGTTGTTATACTCAACCCTAACAATACTATAGATTTACCAACTAAGGTGCGCGTCGTTTGCAATTGCTCTTGGCAATCAAGCGACAAAAAACTCTAAAAGTACGCGCATAAGGGGGAAGACCGGTGAAATCGTCAAGATCAGTCCGGCGCTGTCCCGCAACGGTAGGTAATAGGTAATAAGTAATAAGTAATTATAAAGTGTTAATGAGCTCGCACTGGATAAGCCTGCATTAACCATTCATAATTACTTATTACTTATTACTTATTCGCAAGCCCGATTACCCGCCTTAGTTGACGCTTGTGTACCACCTTCGTGGATAAAGGGGGCGAGCGCCAGGAGAATCCTTGCGTTATGCCGCCCGCCTTTTGGGCGGTTTTTTTATTTTTGAGAAATTGTGATGAGAGAGCAGAATCCGTTGGACGCGCCCAGTCAGGCGCCCTATGCCCGGCATATTTTTATCTGCACTGGCCAATATTGTGACCCGCAGCAGCAGGCGTACAAATTATATCAAAGTCTGGCGCGTAAATTGGGTGAGTTAGGCCGTTATGACAATCCAATCCGGGTCAAACGTGGGCTTACACCTTGTCTGGGCGTCTGTTTTAACGGCCCATTGCTGGTCGTCTACCCCGACGGCATCTGGTATCACCATGTGGATGAGCGGTTATTGGATCGGATTATCCAAGAACATTTGATTGGTGGCAAGCCGGTTGAGGAATACGTGTTTCATCGCTTGGATGAAAACGATGCCCTGGTTGGTGACCCAACCACTTGTGCATCCGACAAATCAGTCTAGGAGAAAGTTATGCTGCGTAAATGGTTAGCCCCCATTGTTTTGATGAGTAGCCTGTTGTTGGTTGCCTGCCAGCCAGTAGCAGTTGCCCCGGTTGCAGCCCCTACGCATGCCGCCGGTACAACCGCTGCGCCCACCGTCAACCTGGCCGATGGTTGCGTGACGACCTATGATGCTGCGGTCGATTATTTCCCAGAGAAGACCAAGCTGACGCAGACCGATGGCTTTAGCGTTGAATACCACAACAATTATAAAGTGGTCACGGTCAAGACGCCCTGGCAGGGGGCGAAAGAGCCGCTGCAATACGCGCTGGTGCAATGTGGCACGCCCGCACCAACCGATTTTAAAAAGGAACAGATTATCGAAGTGCCGGTGAAGCGTTTTGTCAGCATGTCCACCACGTATCTGCCCTTTCTAGATGAACTGAATTTATTGGATCGCCTAGTGGGGCTGGACGACGCCACCTATGTCAACAATGAAAAAGTCGCCAAGCTGGCCGTCGACGGCCAGCTAAAAATGATCGGTTTCGGCGCCAAGGTCAATGTGGAACAGGCGCTTGACTTGACCCCTGATCTGATCATGACCTATGCGATGGGCGCCGCCGATTCGGACGCCCATCCACTATTGATCGAAGCTGGCTTGAAAGTGGTTGTCAATGCCGAATGGCTCGACACCTCACCTTTGGGCCGCGCGGAATGGGGCAAATTCTTGGCCCTCTTCTTCAATCGTGAGGCGGCGGCTGATGCGATGTTTGCCAAGACGGCAACTGCCTACGAAAAA
>JBBQBY010000250.1:0-9707 GCA_038318235.1 Caldilineales bacterium | reverse complement strand
GCCGAGATTATGGAGCATTTCCAATGGTTGACGCTTGAGCAAAGTGCCGCGCTTGTAAGCGATGGTGAAAAACGGGCCGAAGTGGCGGATGAACTAGCCGATGTATTGATCTATTGTCTGAGTTTTGCCAATAGCGCCCACATTGACGTTAGCCAAGCGATCCAGACCAAATTAGCGCGTAACGAAACCCGCTTCCCGGTTGTCGCTGCACAGAACGGGCGCTAAATCGGAGCCCTCCCCACAATCCAAACCGCGCCATTTATCGTACTATATAGTACATGCCATGCGATGTGGCATGTACTATATTTTTATCCGCCACCTGCGGGTTAATCTATGTAGTAAGATAAATTTTAACCTGTAGCAATCCAAAATAGACCAGGCGCACGATCTTGTTAGCCACAAAAACACCCACCATTACCTGTACAGCCCATGCCCGCGTGCCAACCCCCGCGGGTGAATTTCAGCTTTATCATTATGTAAACGATTATGACCATAAAGAACACCTGGCATTTGTCATGGGTGACGTGAAGGCCGGTGAAAATATCCTGGTGCGGGTCCACTCAGAATGTTTCACCGGCGACGTACTCGGTTCGCTGCGCTGCGACTGCGGCGAACAATTAGAGAAAGCTATGCACATGATTGGCGCAGCCAAACGCGGCGCAATTATTTATCTGCGCCAAGAAGGGCGCGGCATCGGCCTCAGCAAAAAACTCCAAGCCTACAATTTGCAGGATCAGGGCTATGACACCGTAGCCGCCAACCTGATGTTAGGCCATCAGGCGGATGAACGCGACTACTGGTGCGCCGCCGCGATTTTGCAAGATCTGGAAATCCGCTCAATCCGTCTGCTCACAAATAACCCGGCGAAAATTGAACATTTGCGTGAACTTGACGTATGCATCAACGCACGCGTGCCACTCGAAGCCCAGACGACCGAGCACAATAAGACCTACTTGGCCACCAAAGTGCAACGGATGCGCCACCTGCTCACGTTGCCAGCGACCAACGACCATACGGATGCGCCACCAATCGATCAGTTCCCTGCTAGGTTAACCGAACAATTGCAGGATCTTCGGCAGCGGGCTCATCATCACTATACAAAAACAAAGCAGCCTTTTGTGACCGTAAGTTATGCACAAAGCTTTGACGGCTGCATCGCCGCCTGCTCTGGCCAGCCACTGCGGCTCAGTTCGCCCGAAAGCATGCGCCTGACCCACGCCCTACGCGCCAGCCATGATGCCATTTTAATCGGCATCGGCACAGTGCTCGCGGACGATCCTAGATTGACTGTGCGATTGGTCGAAGGTCATGACCCGCAGCCCATTGTGCTTGACAGCCAGTTGCGCCTGCCAATCAATGCGCGCTTGCTCGATCACCCCAAACCGGTGTATGTGGCCACCACCGCCACGCCAGACGCTCAGGATCGCCGGCACGCGTTAGAGCAGCGCGGGATCAAGGTGCTTCAGTTGCCGATGGATGCCAGCGGGCGCGTCGATCTGCCAGCTTTGTTACAACGGCTGGGCGAAATGGGCATCCAAAGTGTGATGGTCGAAGGGGGCGCGCAGACAATTACCAGTTTCCTAACCGCCCCATTGGCCCACTATGCCGTCGTCACGATTGCGCCCGTCTTTGTGGGGGGACTCCACGCCATCGGTCAGCAGGTGAACAATCACGCAGCGCCTTTGTTGCCACAGCTTGAAAATCTTTCGCATACATCCGTAGGGAAAGATTTAGTGGTCTGGGCTGAATTAAGTTGGCAAAATCAGACGAACGCGGCAGACGCCTAACCAAGCAATATAATCACCAATAATTTAAGATGACACCAACCACGAGTGCGAATCTCTACTTTCTAGCGCCCTATCAAATTGCGATTCAGGAAGACCCGCTGCCGCCGCTTAAGCCGGATCAGGTGCTCGTTCAGACCATTGTGTCGGCCATCAGCCCCGGCACAGAAATGCTCTTTTACCGCGGGCAAGCACCGCTTGATTTGAGCATTGATGCCACGATTCCCACGCTGGCGGGTCAAATTACCTATCCACTGTCATATGGGTATGCTTGTGTCGGTCGTGTAATTGACACTGGCACGGCAGTCACCGCCGATTGGCATGGTCGCCTGGTCTTTGCCTTTCAGCCCCATGCCAGTTATTTTGTCGCCAGCCCGGCAGATTTACTTTTAGTACCCGCAGGCATTAGTCCCGAACCGGCGGCTTTGCTGCCCAACATGGAGACAGCGGTCAATTTTGTGATGGATGGGCAGCCGATGATCGGCGAGCGCGTGGTGGTCTTGGGACAAGGTGTGGTCGGCCTGTTGACCACGGCATTATTGGCGCGCTTCCCACTGGCGGAGTTGATCACGGTGGAAGCACATCCACGCCGCCGGGAACAATCGCGTGCGTTCGGCGCAACAAAGACGCTAGCCCCTGATCAACTCGACCAACTTAATGCCGATCTGATCTATGAACTGTCCGGCAATCCAGCAGCCCTGGATCGGGCAATTGCCGCTGCCGGATTTGGAGGGCGCGTCGTGATTGGTTCTTGGTATGGCCAAAAGTCGACAACTTTAAATCTAGGTGGGGCCTTTCATCGAAGCCGCATCAAGTTGATCAGCAGCCAGGTGAGCAGTATTGCGCCCGAATGGAGTGGTCGTTGGGACAAAGGGCGGCGCTTGGATGTAGCCTGGTCGATGCTAGGTCAATTGGCAACCGAGCGCCTGATCACCCAGCGGTTTGCTTTTAGCGCAGCCGCCCAGGCTTACGCGCTGCTCGATCAAGACCCGGCGCGGACGCTTCAGGTTTTACTAACCTATCCTGCCGGCTAACTCGTAGCAAACCGAACCCCAACCAACCATAGGCAATCGCCAATAATAATCCCAACGCGGGTTCCAAGTCCAGCACATTCAGCGGTTTGCCCACAAAAACAACGAGGATCAACAAGGCTAAGCCGATGCCATACCAGCCAAACCAGCGCGAAAAGGCGGCATCCTTATTTTGTACGATCACCAGACCATTCAGCCCTAGCCAGATGCCCAGAAACAGATCAGAGCTCAGCCGCAACAATAACCCCATTTCGCCAACGATCAAACTGAGGACGCGTAAGGTGGTTTGGTCCGCATGCTCGGCGCCATTATACGCTTGGGCGAGAATGGGCGTCACACCGACATTGACGAGCGGACCAATCACGCCCAGCACCACACCCGCCAAGCCTGCCGCACCAGCAATGCGGACCAAAGTAGGATGATACGATTTTAGTAATTCGTGCAGGGCTAGCGGAGCTGGAAAAAGGGCGACGACGGAGAGCAGAAAAATCCAGTATAAACCGGCGTAGGCGCCCATATGCTGTGCAACCCACGGCAGCAACGTCGCTGGATTATCGAGCATCTCTTCGGTCAAGCCCAGGCTAAACAAGAAGCCAAATACATAGACCAATGTGCATAAGAATACGACTGCCGCCACCAACGCCGCAAGGCCACCCCAGCGATATAACATGCTATCGCTTTTCTTGTGCATGTGCTTTTCCTCCGATAAACGTGCTATAATACAGTGTTCAAGTTCATTCATGAACACTGTAACACGAATTAAAAAATCGTGCTACAGTTACAGTAGTCACTAGTGTGCAGTTTCACAATGCTAACGGTAAATTTCATTCGTCAACTGACTGGTGTAAAATAAATGACAAAGCGGGTATTGAGAGTCATTGCCATCAACGAGGAGGAAGCTAAACTATGTACACACTAGCCGTACAGCGCGATTTTGTCGCTCAACATTTTTTAATCGGCGGCGACTGGGGCGCCGAAAACTTCTGGCATTCCCACCACTACCGATTGGAAGTGTTATTGGAAGGCACACAACTGGATCAACATGGTTATCTGGTGGACATTGTCGATGTTGAACAAAATTTAGAGCGCATCGTCGCTTATTACCGCGATAAAACCTTGAATGAACTGCCCGAATTCACTGGCTTGAACCCAAGCATTGAGCATTTTACGCGGATTATCTGTCTGACGCTGGTCGGCAGCATTAAGGCCAACAATCTAAGCACCGTCACTGTAAAAATTTGGGAAAACAATATCGCCTGGGCCTCCTATCGCAAGGTGCTTGATATCCCGCAAGGCAGAGGCATGGTTTAAACTAGTCGTGGAAATTGGACTCGTTATTTACGGCAACCTCGCCACTGTTTCCGGTGGCTATCTCTATGATCGCCAATTGGTTGAACAAGCACGGGCCCAGGGCCATACGGTACATCTGGTCTCATTACCTTGGCGCAACTATGGGCGGCATCTTGGGGATAATTTCTCCAAACAATTTTTCGAGCAACTCCGGACGTTGCCGGTCGATGTATTGATCCAGGATGAGCTTAATCACCCATCGCTGCTCTGGATTAACCAAAAATTGCGCGGTCAGGTCAGCTATCCAATTGTCAGTATTGTCCATCACCTACGCGCCAGTGAAGCGCATCCATTGCTGCTAAAAGGTTGCTATCGCTGGCTGGAACAGCAGTATCTAAGCACCGTGGATGGCTTTATCTACAACAGTCAGACGACACGCCTTAGTGTGGAAGCGTTGCTGGAAAAACCGCAGCCAGCGCTTGTTGCGTATCCAGCCGCCGATCATCTGCCCATCCCAGATTCGGCAGCGCTGCAAAAAATCCTTCTAGAACGAACCAGTGTCATAGAGCCTTTACGCATCCTGTTTATTGGCAACGTGATCCCGCGCAAAAATCTCCATACCCTGCTGGCGGCCCTGGCCAAGTTGCCCCAATCTACCTGGCAATTGACCGTGGTTGGCAATCTGACAATTGACCTAAACTATACCAAGAAAATCCGCCGCCAGATCGAAAAACATCACCTAACCGACGTTGTGCAGTTGGCCGATGCTTTACCTGAGCAGGCGTTGCTAGAACAGTTAAAAATCAGCCACCTCTTGGCCGTGCCCTCCTATGAAGGGTTTGGCATTGTCTATCTAGAAGCAATGAGTTACGGTCTGCCGGTGATTGCCTCAACCGCTGGCGCAGCGCACGAAATCATCACCCACGGCCAAGAGGGCTTCTTGGTGGCGCCTGGGGATGTTGGCAGCATCACACAGCACATTCAGATGCTGCAACAAAACCGTGACCAACTCCGGTCGATGAGCCTAGCGGCCCGTACACGCTTTGAAGCGCAGCCAAGCTGGCAGAACAACGCCACGTCTATTCTAAATTGGCTACGCGAAGTCAAGCAAGTTGTGTATAAATAACCACTGATCAGCCAAGCCGCTGTTCAGTGGCCTGGTCGAAAAAGTGAAGTTGATCAGCGGGAAAAACCACCTCAACCTGATGGCCGAGGGCCAATGGTTCGTCAAGTGGCACAAGCGCGGTATAGGAGAAAGCATCCGTCCGCAAGTAGAGTAACTGCGTATGGCGGGCAAAATCCGCTTCGATCACTTCAACTACCCCGCGCAAACGTAAGCCATCCGGCAAAATCTGGTTACCGGCGTCCCGCTGCGCCGCTTCGGGACGCACGCCCAGGATCACGGCCTGGCCAGCGTGGACATGCGGTTTAATAGCGTCTGGCAGCGGCAATGTACCATCACCGAGGTGGAGCACGCCATCGCCGATCTGCCCGCCACTCAATAAATTCATCGGTGGCGCGCCGATAAAGCCCGCAACAAACGTATTGATTGGGCTTTGCAGCAAGGTCAGATAAGGCCCCATCTGTTCGACCTTGCCGGCGCGCATCACGACAATCTGATCGCCCAACGCAATTGCTTCGGTCTGGTCGTGGGTGACATAGAGCGCAGTGATCTGGAAACGGCGCAGCAACCGTTTGATCTCGATGCGCGTCTGCATACGCAGTTTCGCATCCAAATTGGAAAGCGGTTCGTCAAAGAGAAAGAGGCGCGGGTTGCGCACAATTGCGCGTGCAATCGCCAGGCGCTGTTGTTGACCGCCGGAAAGCGTGCCCGGCTTGCGCTCTAACAAGGCGTTAAAGCCAATCCCCATAATCTCAGAGGTGACACGAATGCGTTCTTCGGCCTCTTTGTCGGCAATCTTGCGCACCTTAAAAAAGAAAGATAGATTGCCCTGCCCTTCAAAATGGGGGTAAAGCGCATAGTTCTGAAAGACCATGCCGATATACCGTTCCTTGGGCGCGATGCTGCTCATCTCTTGGTCATCGTAAAAGACTTGGCCCGTATAATCGGTTTCTAGGCCAGCGACGACGCGCAACAAAGTGCTCTTACCGCAGCCGGATGGGCCAACGATAGCGCAGGTTTGACCATCAGGAATGGTCAGATTGATCTGGTCGAGCGCGGCCAGTTCATGGTTGACGTCGAGATTGTCTTCGTTGTTTGGGCCTGTTTTCTGACGGACCAGCGCCAGGGGTTTGGCATAGGTTTTGGTGACATCTTGCAAGCGAATGGTGGACATGGGAGAGCCTCACCCCCGCCCCCTCTCCTGAACGATAAGGCCGTTTCAGGAGAGGGGAGGCAAAGGATTAGAAAGATTTGTTTGGGTTACGCCCGATCGGCGAATATTGTTCTAGCTCGTAGACAACGCCGCTGGCGGGCGCTGATTCATCGGAGATCCAGAAGAGCGCATGGCGTGCCACTTCTTGGGGCGTCAAGAGTTTGCCGCTTGGCGCATAGACCGCTGGGACATTTTGCTCCCAACCAGGCGGCAAGCCTTCGCGCTGTTTCAGGGCGATCTCATTCGGTGTGGTGATCCAGCCAGGGTTGAACTGGTTGACGCGGATCTTCTCGGCGGCCAGCGCGTTGGCAAGGTTGCGTGTCATGTTGGCGACACCCGCTTTGGAGGCCGAATACGCCAGCAAATTCGCCTCACCACCCAAGGCATTGACTGAACCGACATTAAGCACCGTGCCACCACCCTGCGCGCGGAAATGCTGCACCGCTTCACGAATGATCAGCATCGGCGCGCGCAAATTGACACCGATAATCCGATCAAACATCGCCGCGTCGGTCGTCGCCAAATTGCTGCGCGTGGTGAGAGCCGCATTGTTGACCACCACATCGATGCGGCCATATTTTTCCATCGTCGCCTGCACCAGTTCAGCACACTTTTGCGGATCGCCGATGTCGGCGATCACATACGTTGCGGCCTCGCCCAGATCACGGCAGACATTTTGGGCCAGTTCTTCTTCCAGCCCATGCACCATCACGCGAGCGCCCTCGGCAACTGTCAAGCGGGCAATCGCCTCACCAATGCCAGTGGTCGAGCCGGTGACCAGAATAACTTTATCTTTGACACGCATTACGTTACCTCTTTGGCGCTAACCAAGACCGTTGTTGCGCCGCTTGATAGAGCGCTTCCATCACCGCGCTGCGGGCGGCGGCTTCACGTGCGCCGACCAAGGGCACATCATGTTTACCATTCGCCGCATCGAGGAACAATTCAAAGGCGTGCGGCCAGGCGGCGGGCAAAGCGGCCCATGGGGTCTTACCATCCGCACCTTCCACATGGCTGCTCTGGAAGAAAAGTTGATCGTTGGCGACGTAGGCGTGGCCTTCCGTACCGCTGATGATCACGCTGATCGGGTGCGCGACATCGACCCAACCAGCGGCCAGGCTGCCGACCACACCATTCTCAAATTCGAGCAGCCCTTCGCCAAATTCATCACAATTACCATAGCGACCCGTAGCGACGTGAATGCTCGCCGTGGCGCGCACGACATTGCCGATCAGCCACATGAGGATATCCAACGAATGGGTGCCCAGATCGCCAAACGCACCCACGCCCGCCTGCTCGACATCGGTCATCCACAACCACTGTGGTGTGAACCAGTCACCCAGTGAGCCAGAGTGACAATTGCTGTGGCGAATGCGTGTGATCTTGCCAAAGCTGCCTTTCTGAATTTGCTCGCGCAAGTAGAGATGAACTGGATTGCCGCGTTGGAAGTAACCGGTTTGGAAGAGCACACCGGACTGCTCAATCGCATCGGCCATTTTGTAAGCGTCGGCTGTGCCAATGCCTAATGGTTTTTCGACAAACATATGCTTCTTCGCGGCCGCCGCTGCCAAAACCAGTGGCTCGTGCCGGTTCGTCTCGGCACAGATGATCACCGCTGTAATCGCGGCGTTGGACCAGATTTCATTCAAATCAGTCACCACCGGCGCGTTCGTTTCGGTCGCCCATTTTTGGGCGCGTGCCTGGTCGTGATCCCAAATCGCGACCAATTTGACATCTTGGCGCGCTTGTAAACGCTTGACAAAACCAGGGGTATGAATATGGGCGCAACCCACTAATGCAACTTGAAGCATGAGAATTCTCCGGAAAAATTATTTTGAAATTTGTTTTTAATGTGAAGATAAGGAACCCCACCCTAACCCTCCCCTGATAAGGGAGGGGATTGTTTGGTAGACAGAAGGAGTTGGTTCTACTATCCGACCAACGGCTCCCTCCCGGCCTTGGGGAGGGCTGGGATGGGGTTCCTTATCTTCATCCTAATCCTGCCACTTGCCACGCCTTGTCGATCGCCGCCCCGGTTGCACGCACGGCGTCATCTGCCGACATCTCGCGCAGGGGCTTGCTGAACGGTTCGATTGTCACCGGGCCGTCGTAGCCTAACTCGTCCACCGCCTGCAAAAAGCCAGCCACATCCAGCACGCCGGTTTCGCAGGGCAAGGCACGCGTCAGGTCTTCCAATTCATCAATTGGGCCTGGTTGCGAATCGTTCAGATGCACAACTACAATGTCTTCCTTGCGTAACCCTTTATGGATATCATCAATCGTGCCGTGCGAGGTGTAGAGATGATAGATATCAAGCAGCAGGCCCATATTACCTGTGCCAATCGCGGCGCAGAGGCCCAACATGCCGTCCAGCGAGTGGACAAAATTATGCTGGCGCGGGTTGCGGACGGTCTTGGGTCCAACGAATTCTAAGCCCAAGCTACAGCCGTAATCCTTGAGAATTTCCGCCGCCGGACGCAGACGAGCCACATGAAAAGCGAAGTTCGTAAAAAAGTCACGCTCATTATCGGCTGGCATGATCCAGGTGGCCGTGCGCAGACAATTCAGTTGGCGCGCCAATTCAGCCTGTTTGGGCAGTGCTTTCAGCCCCGCTTGCCAAGCATCCTCATCGCCACGGAAATTAACCGGAAAACCCCAATGCCCTGGCAGGATATGATTCGCTTGAAACAAAGCTTGCAGCGCGTCAAAGCCCTGGGCTTCGGCGATCTGTTGGGCTTCGCTGATCGAAAATTCGACGCCTTGAAATCCATACTTCTTGGCCAGCACAATACTTTCGGGCAGATTAGCCTTCACCCCAATCGCGCCCGGCCCTAAATTTTTAAACATCCTCTTCTCCCTTCCTACAGATCAAAAGCATTAAAACGAGCGCTTGTTAAACTTTCCCCTTTACGCGCTGCACAATCTCACGTAATTGCGCCTCGAAGTTCGGATCGGCGGCCTTAAATTCTGTGCCGCTGATTACCAATGGTGCGCCAAAAACGACGATCTGGGCGCCCATGTCCAACGTTTGGATCGCCTGTTCGACGCTAAGCCCGCCCACCGCTTGCACCGGAATCGTAACGACGTCGAGCACAGCCTGAAGATCATCGAGCGGGCTCAGGCCGTGGATCATGTTACGCTCATCAAAACCGGTGTGGACAATAATATAATCCACACCGAGGTCTTGGGCTTCACGCGCCCGTTTTGGTTTGTCTGGGCAGAGCATGATATCGCACATCACCTGGCAGTTGAATTGGCGCGCCATC
>JBBQBY010000249.1:0-9821 GCA_038318235.1 Caldilineales bacterium | reverse complement strand
GTGACGGCGAGATTGTTAAGGATGAAATTCAGCGATGAGTTAAAGGTGATGAGTGATGAGTGGTGAGTGAAAAAGGTCATGTGATCTCACTTATCACGCATCACTTGTCTAGCCACCCGACACTTTTCCGGAGTAGGGTTGAAACCCTGTGCTGACAGGGCAGGAAGTCGGGGACGCTTCGACTGAAGCGCAACACCGTGGGTGCAGGCACTAAATTCTCAGTCGCTGCGGCGACTTCCTGCCCTGTCAGCCGAGCATTTTAATGCTCCCGGCCAAAGTGTCGGGTAGCTAGATCACTTATCACGCATCACTCGTCACTAATCACTCATCACTTACCACCTAAAAGAGGCCCATTATGAAATTCCTACGCTACTCCGGTGTCGCATTTGAAAGCATTATGTCCAACAAGCTGCGCTCCATTTTGACCATGCTTGGCCTGATCATCGGCGTTGCCTCGGTGTTGACGACGATTGGGATTGGGCGAGGCGCAGCACAGGGCGTCAGCAACGAGATCGAAGGTCAAGGCATCAATACCTTGACGATCAATCCGAAAACTGACAATGTGACGGATAACAGCACGCTCACCTCAGGCGATGCGAAGGCGTTGGCCGATAAGACCTTGCACCCAGAAATTGCCGCCGTCGCACCCACGAATTCGTCGTTTGTGCGTGTGGTCTATGGTAATGTGGGGATTGAGAGTCAGGTGACGGGCGCCACAGCGGCTTATGCGAAGGTGCGCAATGTAAAAATCGCGCAAGGCCGTTTTTTCAACGCAGCCGAAGAAGCGGATCAAAAGCGCGTCGTCGTGTTGTCTTCGATTGCCGCCCTCAGTCTATTTAAGACAAGTAATCCGGTCGGCCAAACCATTCGCATCAAGAATGAACCCTTCCTGGTGGTCGGTGTACTGAAGGCCAGCAGCGGTGATGACAGTGAATCGTATTTTCGCCCGGTCTATGTGCCGATTGATGTCGTGCAAAGTCACCTGATCAAGACCGAGCGTTATCGTGGTGAATATACCATTTCGGAAATCACGGTCCAGGTGGCGAACAAGGAACTGTTGCAAACTGCCGAATACCGCATCGAGCAAACCTTACGCATCCGCCATAATTTGGAAGCTACAACCAAGAACGATTTTCATATTCTTAATCAGGCCAAACTGCTGGAAATTGCCAACAATATCTCCACGATGATGACGGCGCTGCTCGGCAGCATTGGTACGGTCAGCCTGATGGTCGGTGGCATCGGCATCATGAACATTATGCTTGTGTCGGTGACCGAACGCACGAGCGAAATTGGGTTACGTAAAGCGCTGGGCGCGCAAGATACAGACATTTTATTGCAATTTTTGATCGAGGCTCTGGTGCTGTGTGCCATCGGCAGCCTGATCGGCACGGGGCTGAGCTACACGATCAGTTATGTGCTCAATCACATCCCCGACTTTCCCTTCAAGATCCTGATCGAAGGCGAGGCGCTCGGGCTTGCGCTGGGGGTTGGCTTGCTCTGCGGTTTTGTTTTCGGCCTCTACCCGGCCATTCGCGCCACCCGCCTCGACCCGATTGAAGCGCTGCGGTATGAGTAGGACTGGCGCGACACCGCGTGATGCTGTAACCTGAGCGTCAGAAATGATAGAAAATCGCGCGAAGTTGATAGAAAACTCCCCTCGATTGACCCACTGCCTTCTGTTATCCTTGTGAGCAGATAGCTTTCGCAATAACAGTCTGTCAATCAGGAGGTTTAACCATGAGTCGTATTAGAATTATCGTGATTATTATCACGATTTTAAGCGGAATTGATATCGGTCTGTTGTGGAGTGGCGGCGAAACGAGCCTGGCCCACACCCCAGAACCGGGTAGCGTCCAAGTAGAACCGATCACCAATACTTCTGATCTCCAGCCCACTGCTCAAGGTACGTCAGTTAGTGTGGTTGAAATTCGTCCACCCAACTCGATTGTCGACGCGTTGACTGCCGCTGGCACAATCGAACTGATCAACAAACAACAGGTTGTACTGGCCGTCGATGGACTCGTCAGCCGCATCGCGGTCAATGTCGGTGACACGGTAAAAGCCGGTGATTTGCTGCTAACGCTGAATACCACTGACTTGGACCGGGCGGTAGAGCGCGCAGAATTAGATTTGCAAACCAATCAGGCCGACCTGGCTAAGCTCAAGGAAGACAGCAACCCTGGTGAGATTGGCGTAGCGGAAGCCAATCTGCGGGCTGCGCAAGCAAACTTGGTCAAGGCGCAGGCGGGCCCGAGCAAAGCGGAACTGGCCGCTGCGCAAAGCAAGCTCGCCTCGACGCAAGCTAAATATCAAGAATTGCAGGCCCCGCCCAGTGGAGCCGAGGTGGATGAGGTGAAGGCCGAACTGGAAAAAGCCGACATCGACCGGCAGAATGCCCAACGTGAATATGACAAGATCAAGTGGCGCAACGACAAAGGCATGTTGCCCGAGTCCGCCGCCCTCTACAAAGCGACCGTTGAGGTTGAGCGTGTGCAGGCCAAAGCGAACCGGATCAACCAACCAAGCGCCCAATCCAATCTTCAAGATGCGCTGAGCAATATCGAGAAAGCGCAAAGCGATCTCCAGTTGCTGCGCCAAAAGCCTTCCGCCGCTGATATCGCGGATGCCCAGGCCAAGGTGATCGATGCCCAGCAAAAGTTGGATAAGTTGAAGATCGGCCCATCGCCGGCCCAGCTAGAATCCGCCGAGGCTAAGGTGCAGAAGGCACAACTTGATCTGGACGAAGCCAAGGCGAAGTTGAAATATGCCCAGGTCTTGGCGCCGAGCGACGGCATTGTGCTCGAACTGCCACTCACGGCTGGCGAACGGGGCTCGGTGGGTAAAGTGGTGGCGTCGCTAGCCGACACCCGCCAACTCAAACTGACAATCAAGGTCGCCGAAGTGGACATTACCAAGATTACCGTTGGTCAACAGGCGCAGATTGCAATTGACGCCCTGCGCGGTCACAAATTTGCTGGTATCATCGAAAACATTGCGCCGATCAACCAGTCCGACAAAGATGTAGTCAACTATCCCGTCACGATTCGCTTGACCGACCCGGCGCTCGACGGCGTGCGCCCTGGCATGAACGCTGTCGCTACGCTGACCAATGCCGATATGACCGTGACCAGTTGGTTGGCGCCCACCTCAGCGCTTCGCCAGGAAAAGGATGGCAGCACGGTGGTCATGGTGCAACGGGGTGAAACCTTTACGGCAGTACCGGTAACAGTAGGCGAAGTCCAAGGCGAGTGGACATTGGTGCAATCGCCCACTTTGCACAAAGGCGACCGGGTGCTTGGTAGCGTGGCCTCGTATGTCGATCAACAGACCACACCAGGCGTTGATAGTGGCAACTAGCCAAAAAGATCAGTTTCAAAATAAAAGCCGACGAGCACACGCTCGTCGGCTTTTATTTTGGCAGGCAGGCAAATCCTGTAAGATTTAATCGCCCAACCAAATAAAGATTGCACAATCGTAGGTGCGGTTTCTAACTGCACGTCCTGTGTTAACGCCCAATATAGAGCTTATAGAGGAAGCCGATAGACTTGACCTCCATCATTCTTTCGTAGGTGCGGTTTCTAACCGCACTTGGCTGGTTAGGATCTGGCGAACTTATACATACTCGGCCGGCAACGGCCGTGGTTCAAATAGATCAAGCAAGGTAAATTGTACAAAGACAGCAAAATTAGCATCCATCAGTGTTGCTTGATTGATCCGCACCCAGCCAACCTGTTGCGAAGCATTGTCTTCATCCACCAGTGGAATGACATTCGTACCAAAATGGCGGGGATGGTTTGGGTAGGTTTCTGTGTCTACAAAATAGGCTTCGGCGGCGGCTAGCCACCCTCGATTGAAAAGTTTCCAAGCGGTGCCAATCAAACCCATCGGGTAGGTGGCAAATAGCACCTGCGCGGTGGCGACATCGCTTGGATAAATCCATTGATGCTCGCCTAGTTTTAATACTTTCTCTGGTCGGAATTGCCATAAGGGCGTAGCATATTTGGCACTGGACTGCTTGATCGCCGCCATGGTTTTTGCGGGCAGGATAATCGTATATTGGTTTGGAAAGGTTACTTGATCGTTTGTCATCTGAATTTTCTATGTGTGTTTGTTGAATGCTTGGCAATTGATTTTCTGGTGTAACGGCGACCCCACCCTAACCCTCCCCAAACGAGGGAGGGGACTGTTTGGTGGATGGACGAAGAGACGTGTTCAGTCCCGTGACAGGCTCCCTCCCAGCAGGGAGGGCGGGGGGAGAGGTCTGCGTTGTATAAAACCTGCACCCCCCCGAACTAACGCTCAATTCAAATACCTGCGCCGCCGGTTACTTCTAGCGTGTGGCCGGTTATATACGAAGCGAGTGGGGAAGCCATCAGCAGGATGCCACTGGCGGCTTCTTCGGGCGTGGCCGGGCGACCCAGTGGGCTGCGTGTGGCGGCCGTTTCGCGCACTGCTTCGGGAATGCCCAAGGCGACGGCTTGTTCACCAATCTGGATCGATGCCCCTTGCGCTTTGGATTGAGTCAAGCGGGTGTCGACAAAACCAAAGGCAACGGCGTTGCAACGGATGCCGAACGGCCCCCACTCCTTGGCCACGGTTTTGGTCAACCCTACAATGCCGAGTTTGCCCAGCGCATAGTTCGCCTGGCCGATGTTGCCGTGTAGCCCCGATGTAGACGAGATGTTGACAATGCAGCGGGGCTCGCGCGGCACACCATCTGCTTGGATTTCAGCTTTTGCCAGATCACGCATGTAGGGGGCTACGGCGCGAATCATACGAAAGGGGGCAGTGGCGTGAACATCGATAATTGCCTGCCACTGTTCATCCGTCATCTTGTGGATCATCGCGTCCCAAGTGTAACCGGCGTTGTTGACCAAGATATTGATCTTGCCAAACGCCTCGATAGTCGCTTTTATCAATTGTTCTGGGAAGGCCGCGTCCGTCACGCTGCCGGGCACGGCCAACGCGATGCCGCCATTGGCTTTGATTTCATCCACAACGCTGGCCAATGTAGTCGCATCCAGATCATTGACTACGACTTGCGCGCCTTCTTGGGCAAAGAGCCTGGCCGTTGCCGCCCCAATCCCGCGGGCCGCCCCCGTAATAATCGCTACCTGATTGTCAAGCATTGGCTTCATGCGGATCTCCTCTTTGTATGTAGCGCGCCTTCATAATGACGCTGTTTTTGGGTGGACGAATGATGAGTAATAAGGCTATTCCGAAAAAATAAGTAGGCCACCCGCATTCCGGGAATGGGCCACACGAACTTGATAATACACGAGTGATATCGGCCCATTCCTGGAATGCTTGCACCCACCAAACTGAACATTTGTTTTGTCGGAATAGCCTAAATGATTATCACTCATCATCGTCACTGTCAATCGAAAAACGCCTGTCTACCGTCTAAAAATAGACCCGCGACACCGTCTCTGCCACACAGGCTGGCTTGGTCTGCTCTTCGATTTCGATGGTTACGCGGTTGACGATTTGCAGGGTATCCTGAATTTCTTCAACCTGGAGCAATACGGTGTGGGCGCGGATGCGGGCGCCAACCAGCACGGGATGTGGAAAGCGCACCTTGTTCAGACCGTAGTTAACGCCCAACTTTTTACCGGGATAGCGGTCCGCCGCGGCATTGACGCTGTCCGTTAGAGTAGGAATGAGCGACAGTGTGAAATACCCATGCGCCACCGTCGCCCCAAACGGAGATTCGGCTTGGGCGCGGGTGGGATCGACATGGATCCACTGTTGATCGCGCGTTACGGCGGCAAATTGATCGACCATTGCCTGAGTAATCGTCAACCAGTCACCGACATGCACTTCCTGACCAAGCTGATTACTTAGTTCCGCGAGTACAGACGCTTTCGTCACGTAGTCCCCTCTCGATAATGCTAAAATGGGTTAGACATAAAACTATCAGAAACGTTTTAGGCGCGCAAGTGATCATCTTCCAGAAGCCTTGTCCACGCTCAATCTGCACGCTTCGGGAATTGAAATTCTTGGGCGCGCGCCAGCGTGTAGCCGATAAAAGCCAACGTTGCGTCGTGGCTGTCCACTTGTGGTGGATGGGGCCAGGCCAGGGCTTCTTCGATCAACGCGACCCAACGTGGATCCAATGCTGCCTGCGCCCAGCGGGCTGAGCTTGGTTTGGAGGCGACGCTGCCGTGGTGCAAAGTGTATAAGGCCCGGCACATGGAAAGTACGGCATAGGCTTGATATTCACGGCTTTGCAAGCGCGTGGAATTTTGGCGCATCGGCGCCCACCACTCGGCCAGAATGTCTAGCACAGCTTGGCGTACATCATGGGGCTGGACGGGATCAATGAGCAGGCGGAGGTCTGGCCCTGTTACGACTACGCCCTGTTCGCGCAAAATTTGGCGTTGAATGATCCAATCGCTGGCATGCGGCGCCAGATAAAAATTGCCTTCGTTGATCTGAACGCGTGGTGGACCGGTTGGCTCATAGCGGCGGAGCGCGCGTTGTGGGATGTAGGAACCTTCTAATTTTTTGGCCCAGGGCAAGCCGCTGGTTGCCAGTTGGGCATGCATGGTTGCCAGCGCAGGGATCAATTCGTCGGGCAGTTCCGTCGCGGTAACCATCATAAAATCAATGTCACTGCTTTGGGGATCGAAATCACCACTGGCCAATGAGCCATAAAGATAGAACCCGACAAAGTGTTCCCCCAAAATGCGTTGCACATTGGTGCGTAACAGTTCGAGCACCACATTTACATCAGGGTAAGCGGTTGGCTGGGGCTGATCGGCGGCCATTGGGCCTCTTTCTGGGTGGCAAGCTTAGGCTTCAAACAAGGTGCGGGCTTCATCGCCCAGATCGAGCAGATGAATTTTGAGGGCTGCCGCCTGCGCCCGGCTTGAGCCCAATAATTGGGGCGGTGCTTCGCCACGTTGGGCCGCCGCTGCTGCCATCGCCACGACGCGCGGTAAAGTGACGCCCAGTTGAGCAACGCCATGCACAAGTGCTGCCGTGGCCGCATAACCAAAGCGCACCAACGCGGCATCACCCTGCCAGCCGGCATCGCGCAAACCGGCCAGATACCCGGCAAAGATCAGCGCATCCAAATTGGCCAGCTGGGTTAGGTCAATTTCCAAAAAGCGTAGGCTAGTCGCAAAAAGTGGCACAATCTCTGTGCCCACCGCACTCAACCCGATCTTGTCCCAATCAATGGCGACGGTTTGGGGCTGATCCGCCGGCCCGCGTCGCGCGATTAAATTACGGCGAAACGCATCGAGGTGACAGAGCACCTGCGGCAGCTGGTCGAGCCTTGCCAGCCATTGCTCACGTTCACCCCACAAACGTAAGGCGCGTTCCACACTATCGCCAGGCAGCAAACCCTCGAATAAGGGATCTCTGCTCAACTCGCGCACACTGTCCATGCCTGGCTCAGCCAGGGCCAGTCGCTGGCGAAGTGGGTCAGTTAATAACCAAGGCGCTTGGGGCAGTGGTCGGCCCGTCAAATAGGCACCATTAAACTGACCTAAATGACGCGCCGCCAGTCCATACCGCGCCAACGGCCAGTTCACAGCTTCGGTTTCGACCACATCTTCGAGCCAGATCCAAAACTCCTCGCCAGGATACTCAACGATGCCCAGACAGCGGGGCGCGATTAAGCCGCCGTGTAGATGATCAAGCAAGCCGGATTGATACGCCAGCACTTCGCGCGGCCAGTAATCCAAACTGGCTGGCGTTTGACTGCCGCTTGACACCGCGCCGGTCGCTTTGAGGATCAGCGACCAAGCTATGCCCTGTGTGGTGGCTTGCGCTGTGCCGCGAACCCGATAGACGCCATAGGAATGCCCAAACCCACCTTCGACTGGTTCAATTTGCCAGTCGATCACGGTAATGGTTGGATCTTCCAGGGCGCGCTGAACTAATGGCATCAGGACTGTCTGATCGATGGTCTTCAGGCGTTGCTTGAATTCACTGGTCATAGTAGGAAAATGCCTTCCGGGCAGATGAACTGTCGACGATCAGGTCAGTCAATTCAGTTGCCCAGAAGATCCTGCGTTGAGCGGCTGGAAAGCGGCAGATTGGTGGTCATCCTCCTTCCGGGAAGGGTAATAGCGCTCATTACCTGAACGAAGCGAGCCTTCCCGGAAGGTTGTTGGTTACACACTTTGGCGCTCCTCTGTTGGCGACAAGGTTGTTAGTTCCCCCCTCAACCCTAGAGACAAGGGTTGTTGGTGACAAAAGAGGCCACCTGAATCACTACAGATTAGCGGCTCTTTCTCTATGTAATCGTTTTTTTATGCTAGAGCGTAAGGTAGATTTGTTTATCATGGCTAACCTATTGGCTCTATTTCTGCCCACCGGCCGGCGTTGTCACAATCACGCGCAAGCCGAAATGTTGGTTGGCGGTGGCGGGGACGAAACCACTGCGCGTGGTGCAATGCAATTGATATTGCGTGTAGTAGAATGAACCACCGCGCAGGATGCGTTTACCGGTGGCGGTGGCATCCTCGCGGCCATCGGTGGCATCGTAGGGATAGGCTTTTTCGAGACTGGTGGTCCATTCCCAGACATTGCCGGCCATGTCGAGCGCACCGACCGGACTAGCGCCGTCGGGATAACTGCCCACAGGCGTGGTGTCACCGACATTGTTGTTGTAATTGCTGAGTTTGTCGGTGGGTGGTTGGTCACCCCACGGGAAGAGGCGGTCATCGTCACCACGACAGGCGTATTCCCATTCAGCCTCGCTGGGTAACCGACCCCCCGCCCATGCGGCATAGGCGTTGGCTTGCACCCAGGTGACATCGGTCACCGGATGTTGGGCATATTCGGTCTGTTGCCAACGTTGGTTGGTGGGTGGGGTGCAGGCTTTGGCGGTCACACACAAGCCATACTGGGCGTTCGTCACCTCGGTGCGTTGCAGCCAGAAACTATCGACCGTCACCTGGTGGGCTGGTTGTTCCAGCGGTGAGACCGCCTTTGCCCCATCCGCACCCATCGTGAATTTACCCCCGGCTACATAAACATACACCGCTCCATCCACCGAATTCGTCCAAGTAGTAGCCTGGCTTGGGACGACGACGCGCAAGCCGAAATGTTGGTTGGCAGTGGCGGGGACGAAACCACTGCGCGTGGTGCAATGCAATTGATATTGCGTGTAGTAGAATGAACCACCGCGCAGGATGCGTTTACCAGCGGCATTGGCATCTTCGCGACCATCGGTGGCATTGTAGGGATAATTCTGCTCTAGGCTGGTGGTCCATTCCCAGACATTGCCGGCCATGTCGAGCGCACCGACCGGACTAGCGCCGTCGGGATAACTGCCCACCGGTGTGGTGTCACCGACATTGTTGTTGTAGTTGCTGAGCTTGTCGGTGGGTGGTTGGTCACCCCACGGGAAGAGGCGGTCATCGTCACCGCGACAGGCGTGTTCCCATTCAGCTTCGCTGGGTAGACGACCGCCGGCCCATGCGGCATAGGCGTTGGCTTGCGCCCAAGTCACATCCGTCACTGGATGCTGGGCATACTCGGTCTGTTGCCAGCGTTGATTGGTGGGTGGGGTGCAGGCTTTGGCGGTCACACACAAGCCATACTGGGCGTTCGTCACCTCGGTGCGTTGCAGCCAGAAACTATCGACCGTCACGGGATGGGCTGGTTGTTCCAGCGGTGAGACCGCCTTTGCCCCGTCCGCACCCATCGTGAATTTACCCCCGGCTACATAAACATACACCGCTCCATCCACCGAATTCGTCCATAAAGCGCCCGTGGTCAGCTCGATGGTCTGCGTAATCATGGCGGGCGGCGCTAGTGACTTCAGCGTCGGCGTGCCAGTGAGTGGGCTGGTTGTGATC
>JBBQBY010000248.1:0-9823 GCA_038318235.1 Caldilineales bacterium | reverse complement strand
GTTGCCAAGGTAATTTTTCTTCGATACCCGTGCGTGACATAAACCCTTGCCTGTTTTACACCTTGGCCGATGCCAGCGCATCGGCTTGCAATTTTAGTAGTTGTTTGATGCCCATCTCGGCCAATAGTAGCATCGCATTGAGGGCGCCTTTGTCAAACGGTTCGCCTTCCGCCGTGCCTTGCACTTCGACAAAACGATTATCATCGGTCATTACGACATTCAAATCGACATCGGCCTTCAAATCCATCTGATAATCTAAATCCAGTGCCGCTTTGCCATTGATAATGCCCACGCTGATCGCCGCAACCGCATGATTCAGCGCACCTGGTTGCGTTAAACCCTTTTTCTCTAGGCGTTTCATCGCCAGGGCCAAGGCCACATACCCACCGGTGATCGCTGCCGTACGCGTGCCACCATCGGCTTGGATCACATCACAATCGACCATGATCTGGCGCTCGCCCAGTTTCTCCAGATTGACGGCGGCGCGCAAACTGCGCGCGATCAAGCGCTGAATCTCCTGAGTGCGCCCTTTGGGTGTTAACGTTTCGCGGCTATTCCGTTCTGCGGTGCTGCGCGGCAACATGGCATACTCGGCCGTCACCCAGCCATGATGTTTCTTTTTGTCATACTTGAGCCAGGCCGGCAGAGTTTCCTGCACCGTCGCATTACAGAGGACGCGTGTATTGCCCATCGAGATCAACACGGAGCCCTCTGGATAAATGACGTAATCTAGTTCAAAGCTGACAGGCCGCAGTTCATCTAATGCTCGGCTCATAGGCTACCTCTTTCAGATTTTTTACTGGGTGTATAAATTTTGCCATTATCACAGATTTTAAAAATTTTTACAAGCGGAAACAAAAAGCCCTTTTACAACGTCAACTTAATAACGTTTGTGTAAAAGGGCTTTGTTTACAATGATTCTGTTTAAATTATTACATTTAAAACTAGAGTGGACCTGAAGAGACTTGAACTCTTGACCCCTACAATGCCATTGTAGTGCTCTCCCAGCTGAGCTACAGGCCCGCACGGCTAATTACAGTTTACTATGGTTACTTATTTATTATTGTTTACTGTTTTCTATTCTATGCAATTTCGACGGTTTAGTCAAAACCAAGTGGACCTGAAGAGATTTGAACTCTTGACCTCTACAGTGCGATTGTAGCGCTCTCCCAGCTGAGCTACAGGCCCGAACACAAAATGGAGTATAGCAGAGGTAGCGGGATACGTCAAAAATCAGGCGCTCTATGCTCTAATATTCATATCATGTTCGTTTAAACTCGGCGATCCACGCTGGTAAACGCAGTGTGATTGCCATACCCAGACCCCTCCCTAACCCTCCCCAAACAGGGAGGGGACTATTGGGTGGACAGTCGAAATGATGTGTTCTATCTCGTGACCGGCTCCCTCCCAGCAGGGGCGGGCGGGGGGAGAGGTCTCTAGCCATGCATATTTATAAGGTATAAATAACACAAACTATACCGATAAATAGCAATATTATTAACAAAATGAGTATCCTACGACACAATTTAAGTGTGAACAAGCTTACAAGTTTGTCAGACATTCACCTACAGACAAGGGTTTTTTGGCTGCTATATAATTAACAATTAGATCACAGCGTCGGTTGTTGGTCTGAATTGCATGTCAGAAGGGTCAAACATACGAACTGAAAGAGTTGTAAACTAGCAAATATTGAACGAAAAACAGTAAATGAGTCATAAAACAGCCGATGTGACAATCGTTCGCAGCTACAAAGTCACAAAGCTACAGCTTATAAGAACGGGAGACAAGCGATGAACGTCTTAAAATTTAGTAAAAATACCATTTCAATGATTGTCCTAACGGCGATTTTGATTGGCGCTGTCTTTACCGGAGTCGCGAATGCTTTGAATGCTAATGCCCCGGTTGCCATCCGAACTCATCTGAGCAATGTGCGGGCTTATACAGCGGCCCCGACGGCCCAAAGTGTCAGCTATGCGGTGGACGGTGGTCTGCTTTTTGCAGGTGGCCCGCAAGGTTGGGCTGAAATCAAGACACCCGATAACGTGATTGTCGGTGCCGTGGCCGTAGATAAGAACAATGTCCAGACCCTATATATGGGCGCTGCTAACGAGATGACGCTCTATCGCTCGACGGACGCCGGTGTGAACTGGTTGCAAGTGCCGTTGACCAAAGATGTGGTTGGTGGTGTAACGGACATTGCCGTCGATAGCGCCCAACGGTTGGTCTATGTGGGCACCGATAATGCTGGCGTGTTTCGCCTGCGTGATGTCGGCTCTAGCATGATTGTGAGTGGTCATCTTTTGTTGGACGAACCTGTCTTAGAAGTGGCTGCTGATAGCACAGGCGCTGGTTTGGCCTTTGTGCGTACCGCTTGGAAACTATATCGAGCTGAGAATTTCGGCCTGAATTGGGTGAATGTTGATAACTTGGGCAGCGCCCCAACCGCTCTGGCCATTACCGATGGTCAACCTTCAACGGTCTATGTCGGTACGGCGGACCGTGGTCTGGTGAAGAGCACGGATGGCCAAAACTGGAGCGTTGCTAATGTCGGTCTCGGCATGGTCCCCGGTTCACGCTTACATGTGGATGCGTTGACGACAGACCCGGCGCAAGCGAATGTGCTTTATGTCGCCACGAGCTATCTGTATGGTTCGACTGAAGTACACCAAAGCCCGGTGGGCATTGCGATGAGTGTGGATGGCGCCCAGAACTGGTTGGCCCTGCAAAGCAACACGAAGAGTGTAATTGCCGAATTGCTGCCCGTCAGTGGTGAAACCGGTGCTGTCTATGCGGTGACCACTCAAAGCCGCACCCCGGTTGCCTTGGGTCGTGCTACCCTGTTGGCCGCCAATACCAGAAGCGTCACGGCGCCGGCGACGAGCACCGGGTTTGTCTTCAACACCGGTGTCTTGGCCTGGATCGTGGCTGGGTTGGCTGCTCTGGCCCTGTTGTTCGCGATTGCCAACGATTTGCGCAACCGCCGGACGCCTACCAACAAGCCAATGGTCGGTGGCATGATGCGCCATCTCCGCTAATTAACCAACCTTAGTGCGTTTCCCTCTCTGACCTAAAAGAAAACCGCTGCTCAATTGGGCAGCGGTTTTCTTTTTACCCGTTTTGCTGCTGGCTTCGCGCTCCACAATCGGCTATAATAGCTCGAATAAATTTGCTGCAATCTTTGCAAAGCCGCTCTGCGTCCGATAGCGCCACGCTATGGGGCGCGATTCATGCATCAACCTGCTGCGGCGGGTTTGGGGTTAGTCGCGCGGGGCAACTCACACTGGCGGTCGTTTTGCCATGCAATAGGAATAGGAATAGACTATGTCGCTTGCGCCTGTTAAACCTGAACCACCCTTTTTACCTGCGCCGCGCGTGCGCGGTTTTGGCGTTACCGTCTTTGCCGAATTTTCGGCGCTGGCCTTGCAACACAATGCTGTCAATCTCGGCCAGGGTTTCCCCAATTTCCCAGCCCCCGACTTTGTTAAAACCGCCGCCCAACAAGCCATCGGCGCGGATCTCAACCAATATGCGCGCAGCGGGGGCCATTTGCCGCTGGTCAAAGCCCTGGCCAACATCTACGGCCCACTCTTCAGGCGTGAATTAAATCCGATGACGGAGATTGTGATCACAGTTGGTGCGACCGAAGGCATCTTCGCCACCATTCAGGCGCTGGTGGCCCCCGGTGATGAAGTGATCTTAATTGAGCCCTTTTATGACAGCTATCCGGCCTCGGTGATCATGGCCGGCGGTACACCAATCTACGTGCCCCTACGCCCCAAACCTGACGCCACCAGTTCGGCGGATTGGATTTTGGATATGGACGAATTGGAGGCCGCCTTTAGCGAACGAACCCGCCTCCTGATCATTAATACGCCGCAGAACCCAGTTGGCAAGATCCTGACGCACGCTGAATTGTTGAAAATTGCGGCATTGGCCCAAAAGTACAACATCCTGGTGCTGAGTGACGAGGTTTACGAGTGGATGGTCTATGTAGATTCGGCCCGTACAGTCGAGCATGTGCGCCTTGCCACCTTACCCGGCATGTGGGAACGCACAGTTACCCTGGGTAGCGCCGGCAAAACTTTTTCTGTGACGGGGTGGAAGATTGGTTGGGCGATTGCCCCTGCGCACTTGGTGCATGCCATCAATATGGCGCATCAATGGATTCCGTTTGCCGTGGCCACACCGTTGCAAGAGGCGGTCGGGATTGCATTGGGCATGGCGCCGCAACAAGATTATTTTAACTGGTTAAGCCGCATGTATCAGGCTAAGCGCGATAAATTGCTGGCGGCGTTAACCGATGCGGGGCTCAAGCCGGTGCGCCCCGATGGCTCCTATTTTATTCTGGTCGATACAAGCCACCTGGATGTGCCTGGCGAAGCGAATTCACCGCGTGACTTCAGCGTCTGCCGCTGGTTTACGCGCGAAGTGGGCGTGGCGGCGATTCCACCCAGCGCTTTCTACAACCCTCAAAACCAACATTTGGCGGCCAACCTGGTGCGCTTTTGTTTTTGCAAAACCGATGAAATGTTAGACGAAGCAGCGAAGCGCTTGCGTACGGCATTAAGCTGAAGGTTCACTGGCAGGACGTTTTACCCTATCATATCAACGAAAGGATGCCATTGCTATGCAATTAACTGTGATCCAAGGCAACATTGCCGAACAAGCGACCGATTGCCTGGTCGTCAATCTATTTGAAGGCGTCACCGAACCGGGCGGAGCCACGGGCGCCGTCAATCAGGCGCTTGATGGCGCGATCCAAAATGTGGTCAGCAGTGGTGATTTCACGGGCAAAATTGGTTCAACGGCCGTACTTTATACCAATGGTAAAATTTCGGCGGCGCGCGTGTTGGTGGTTGGCCTGGGCAAAGCCGAAAAATTTGATTTCCAAAAGGCGCGCAAGGCTGCTGCCAGCGCCTACAAAGCGATCAGCAAACTCAAAGGCGTCAAGCAATACGCCACGATTGTGCATGGGGCGGGCATTGGCAACTTAGACGCCAGCAAGGCGGCCCAAGCATTGGCCGAAGGCACCCTGGCGGCGGCTTATCAAGTACCCAACTATAAGCGCGAAAAGGCCGAAAATGGGCCGCAACAGGCTGCCGTCATCGAGTTCGACGCCGCCAAAGTTGCCGCCATCAGCGCGGGTGTCCAAACGGGGCAAGGGATGGCCGCTGCTGTGGGCCATGCGCGCGACTATATCAACGAACCACCGAATGTGCTCTATCCCGAAGAGTTGGCGCGGCGGGCCCAAAAGATGGCCGCTGAAGTTGGTTTGCAGTGTACTGTACTGGACGAGGCGGCGATGCGCGCATTGGGCATGAATATTCTTTTGGCCGTTAGCGTAGGCAGCGAACGCGAGGCCCAGTTTGTTATTTTGGAACATGCGCCGGCTGGCATGGAACAGCAGCAACCGGTGATCCTGGTTGGTAAAGGCGTTACTTTTGACACGGGCGGCATCAGCCTCAAGCCCTGGGATGGCATGTGGCTGATGAAAGATGATATGGGTGGCGCTGCCGCCGTGCTTGGCGCGATGGAGGCAATCGCGCGCCTGAACGTGGGACGGCGTGTGATTGGCGTGGCCGCCTGTGTCGAAAATATGCCCGATGGGAAGGCTTTCCGTCCTGGCGATATTCTCACCGGCATCACCGGCAAGACCGCAGAAATTCTGAGCACCGATGCCGAAGGTCGCCTGGTCTTGGCTGATGCGCTGGGGTATGTGGCGCGTTATAATCCAGCTGTTGTGGTGGATTTGGCGACGTTGACCGGTGCCATTGGGGTGGCTTTAGGGCCGCATGCCGCCGGACTTTTTTCGAACAATGCGAATGTGCAAGCCAAGTTGCTCGCCAGCGCAGACCGCACGGGTGAACGGCTCTGGCCGATGCCAATGTATGATGAATATATGGATGCAATCAAGAGTGACATGGCTGAGGTGAAAAACAGTGGTGGGCGCACCCAAGGCGTCGCCACCAGCGCCAAGTTTATTGAGCATTTTACCGAAGGCTACCCTTGGGCGCACTTGGATATTGCCGCGATGGTCTGGACCCAGACAGAAAGTGAGCCGACCACGCCCAAAGGTGCGACTGGTTATGGCGTACGTCTGTTGGTTGATTTTGTCCAGACATTTGATCTATAACACGTTTTTTAGCGTGTTACCAAACGCTGTTTTTCAAACAGCAACGGAAAGGTAGACTGCATGCATAGAGCTTCTCGAAATGGACCCTTTGGGGATAGATTTTTTTTACACCGGTTGGGCTGGCTGCTTGGTGGCATTGGCGGGGCGTTGTTGCTCAGCGTCTCGGTTGCCAGCGCGGCGCCATTGGCGCAAGATGCAACGAATAGCGCCCCTACCAGCATTTGGGGCATGCTTACACCCTTGTTGATTGCGGCGGTGGGCGTAGAACGCGCCGTAGAAATTATCTGGAATTATCTGGAATGGATGTTGTTAGGGGTGGGCAAATGGCCGGCGGCGCAGTTGAAATCGGCCGCCTATCTACAGTTCAAGAGTGGCACCAGCCTGATCACCGGGATCATTCTTGGCATTTTAATCGCCAATACTACGGGCATGCACTTATTTGGTTCGTTAAAACCACTTTCGCCCGATATTTTGGCAGGGATGCCAGTGGCCTGGGATGTTTTGATGACAGGTTTTCTGATTGGTGTTGGCGCAAAACCCGTACATGATCTGTTGGGTATCCTCACGCAGTTGAAGAATTTCCTGGGGAGCAGCGCCATTCGTCAGCGTGAGGCTGCCGGTGCAGCATTGGCCGAAGGTGTGTTAAAGTTGGCACAGAGCGATGCGCAAGCCATGGTCGACGTGCCTGGGATCGGACCGGCACGGATGCCGAGTACGGCTGGTGCGCACAGTTTTGATAGTGACGGCGCAACGACGGTTGAGCGATCTAGCTCGGAAAAGTATATCGATCTTTTACACAAGCGGACATCGATGTAAATAAAGCAGGGTAGAATATTGGCGGGGTCAGGCATGCTGACCCCGCCAATATTCTACCCTGCTTTGCGCTGGCGTTTTTGTACGTAAGCGAGCAGACCTAAAACCGTGATCGTGACCATCAAGATCACGGTGATCATGCCCCAGGCCGGCCCTTGGGCTTGTGCGGCGGGGCGGGTGCCAAGGATGCGTTGCGCGGCCTGTTGGCGGTGGGTTTGTTCTAAGGCCTGGTGGAGATGATAGCGAAATTGCGGCGCTGGTTGCGCGAGTGGCACCGTGTGCGCCACTTCTTCGGCCAGTTCGGTCAAAGGCGTCAGACCTGGCGCTAAAACTGTGATCGCCGCGGTCAAGTTGGCATTCACTTGCACAGGGACCGTGGTGGAGGCAAGCCGGTGAAAGTGGCCTTCTAAAACATCCTCGGCTTCTAAAAAATTGCCATTCCCCAGGTCGATCCTGGCTGTCTGATCAACAGCTTTGGGTGGTTGAGCAGGCAAGAGCCAAAATTCAAACAGTCGAATCATCCTCTGTCTCCTTTACATCGACCGGTTCAGTATGCATCATCCAAGCACCCCAGCCTTTATTTTCCAGATCTTTGCGCAACGTTGCCAACGTACGGAAATAAAGCGACTTAATTGCGCTTTCACTTTTATCCATCATTTCGCCGATCTCGATGTTGGAGAGACGACTACTGAACTTGTAGAGCAGCAAATCGCGGCGTTCTTTGGGCAAGCGATTGATCGCTGCCCATAGGGCTTCACTCTTTTCTTCTTCCTCAAGTTGCTCTTCGGGCGAATCGCCCTCTTTGCTGTGCGACCAGAGCTTGTCAAGCGAAAGAAAGCGCCGTCGACCGCGATCACGGTGCCAATTGGCCACCAGATTATGGGCGATGCGAAAGAGCCAGGCCGAAAAAGGCAAGCCCCGATCCTCATAGGTGTCCAGCTTATCGAGCGCGCGGTAAAAAGTACGCGCCGTCAGATCTTCGGTATCCTGCGCATTGCCAACGCGATGATAGATATAAGCGTAGATGCGGTCGATATAACGCTCGTACAACACACCAAAGGCGGCTGGATCTTGGCGGGCCTGCATCACCAACTGTGGTTCATCTTTAGCTGGCAACGGCTGGACATCCAGCGTATCCTCAGGGGCTGGTCGAACAATCGGTTCAATGGGTGCTTCTGACCATGTTGCCGCAGCTTCAAATTCTGGGGCATTTTGCCTGGTTTGCCGTTGAAAAATCACTTTGTTTTCCTCACGAAATAGAATTTACATTGTTTTTACATTTTGCCCGCACGCAGCTTACATCTGGCCAGCAAAATCATGTATGATGGGATAGCGTGCCGACGCTTAGCCTTATTCAGCGTAATGGTGTTACTCGCTCGATCTAGCGATAAAACGCAGTATAACGTAGAACTGTTCCTGGATCAATTGCTTGAGTGAAAAGGTCAAAGTACAATCGGTGCATGTGAAACGCTTTCACGACTACGGCCAGAGAATTCTAACCTAGAGAAAGCAATGACCAGCCCAACGATTTTGATTGTCGATGACGAAGCGAATATCATCGAGCTAAACCGCCTATATATTGAAAATGCTGGTTATACGGTTGTCACCGCCCGCGATGGCATCGAAGCCTTGACCCAATTTCGTCGCGTGCAGCCTGCCCTGATCGTGCTTGACCTGATGATGCCAGAAGTGGATGGCTGGGAAGTCTGCCGTCGCTTACGCCAGGAAGGCCAGACCCCGATTATCATGCTAACTGCGCGCGCTGAGGATATCGATCGCATCGTCGGCCTGGAACTGGGCGCCGATGATTATATGACCAAGCCCTATAACCCCCGCGAACTGGTGGCGCGCATTCGGGCTGTGTTGCGGCGCGCCTATGCTACGCCCGAAGCCGCTGCCGAAAAGCCAATCCAGATGGGCGATCTTGTGCTCGATCCGGCACGGCGCGAGGCCAAGGTAAACCAGCGCTTACTCCAACTGCGTACCAAAGAGTTTGACTTGCTCTATGCCTTATTAAAACACCAAACCTTTGTCTTGAGTCGCGAACAATTATTGGAACAGGTGTGGGGCTTCGATTATTATGGCGAAACCCGGACCGTCGACATGCACATCGCCCAAGTGCGCAAGGAGCTACAAGGCAGTAGGGTGCAGATCGAAACCGTTTGGGGCGTTGGTTATAAACTAGTCGCCCATTGATGAAATGCCGGGATACGGGCTTAGATGCCGATTCCATCGCCCTGCTCCCTACTCCTTACTCCCTAACCCTTACTCCCTACTATGCAACGTCTCTTCCGTAGCCTTGGTACACGTTTAATCATCACCCATATCCTGGTGGCAATCGCTGTGCTCGTTGTGATTGGTTTTGTCTTGTTGGCCAGCGTACCGCCACTTCAGCGCGCTTTGACTTTTCAGCGTTTGGTCAGCAATCGGCAGGCCAGCTTGGTCTTTAACCGCCAAATTGCCAGCCAGGGCCAGAACAATAAGAATGAACAGCGCCAACAGTTATTTCAGGCCCTCAAAGACCAGGCCCAAACGCAAGCGATTCGGATTCTACTCATCAATCCGGCCACCCAAAAAATTACGTTTGACACTGCTAATACGTTAACGGGAACAACTTGGCTGGAATCACTGAGCAACAATCCCGCCATGTTACGTTGGTGGCAACGCTTGCTCAATAACCGCATCTTAACGGGTGATCGGGGGGGGCGCAATCAGACGATTCGGAACACCGTGCGCTTGGAAGACGAGCTCTGGTTCTATGTGGCTGGCCCCTTACCGGCGAGCCGAGGTGCGGAGGCGCTATTTTTGGTCGTGATGCGGGCGCGTGTCCCCTTGTGGCAGACCCTGCGTACCTTGACCGAAGAAGTGCCACTCTGG
>JBBQBY010000247.1:0-9846 GCA_038318235.1 Caldilineales bacterium | reverse complement strand
GCTTGTTACGAGCTTTCTGTCTCATATCGCTGATCATGCCTAGCGCTCAGTTAGTACGGTTACTTGCCATTATTTGTTATAACCATAGGTCTGCAAATTCTGCTCATGTTCGGCCAGTGTCTGGGCAAAGACATGGCGGTTGCCTTCTCCCGTAGCGACAAAGAAACAAGCGGTGATGCCAGACGGATTGCGGACGGCATCAATCGCGCTTAACCCTGGACTATCAATTGGGTTGGGCGGGAGACCCTGGTTTAAGTAGGTATTGTAGGGGCTGATAACGGTCGAATATTCCTGAATGGTTAACGGTTTCCACCAATTGCCCGTTGTGCCACGGGCATATTGCACGGTCGGATCCGCCTGAAGGTACTTGCCGCCAACATCGGGGCAGGTGCCATTCAAACGATTTAGATAGACGCTCGCAATCAACGGCCGTTCGTCGGCCTGCACAGCTTCACGCTCGACAATGCTGGCTAGTGTGATTAAATCGCGCCCACTGATACCGCTGTTGTTGTCGGCAAGGCCATCTGTGCCGATTTTCTTCTCGAAGTTATCAAGAAAGGGCGCCAGCACTTTGTCGGGTGAGTTGGCTAAGACCGGGAAGAAATAGGTATCGGGAAAGAGAAAGCCTTCGAGCGTTGCATTCTCTGGCAAAACCTTGAGAAAGTCATAATCTTTAAAGATCGCCAACGTACGCGGTTGACGTACGGCCGCCAGGAAAATATCAGACGCGATCACATTGGCCGCGGAAAGGCGTTCGGCGATCTCTTCGGCCCGAAACCCTTCGGGGATGGTAACCGGCACTTGTTCGAGCATTGGTTTTTGTAAAGCAGCAGCCACTTGCGGAATGGTCATCGTCTCAGCCAACAAAAAATTCCCCTGCGCAACATGGCGTTCGAGGCCACTCACCCGTAAATATAAATTGAACAAGTCGGCATCTTGTACAAAGCCAGCTTGCTGTAGACGCGCTGCAATAAAGCGCGCGGGTTCACCTGGGTTGATCGTAAATGGTCGGGGCAGCGAATTGGCGCCGGCCGGGATAGCAAGATCACCTTGGCGCAAACGCAGGCTAAAGGCCAAAATCCGCTTTTCGATATTATCTGGCGTCAGCGCATCCTGATCAAGGGTGGGATCGACCAGACCAGCCGTTGCTTGTGGTGCGCCTAAGAATTGCTCAGTCAGATGCGAGCTGCTAACCAGCCAGACGCCGGCCAGCACCCCTAGCACCAATAACAGAAAAATCAGGCGCAGCAGATGCGTAAACAGGTTAGCTGGCTGTAACTGCGTGCGCCAGTCAGTTTCTTGGAGCAGCCGATTGCGATGGCTGAGAATAAATTCTCGACGGTTGGGTACGGGCATAGTTTCTTTTTAGCGGGTTAATTTAAATAAGTTAGTAGGCCAGGCTGATCTTGCTGCCTCGCTGACTACGCTTCACAGTTGTCGTGCTGGTAATTCGATGCGCCCAAAATCCTGTGGCTCACCTTGGCGCTGTGCGTCCAGATAACTTTGCAAAATGACTGACGCCGCCACCGCGTCGTCAGCGCCTCTGGTCTTCTGTTCAGACATAATCGCTTGTGCGGCAAATGTCGTTAATCGTTCATCCCAAAAGATCACCGGCAGTGGCCGACCTATCAACGTACGTAAGGCTTGGGCCAAGCGCATGGCCCACTTACGAATGGTTTGCGTCTGATCGCTCTCGCGGCCATCCATATGGAACGGCAAGCCACAGATCACGGCCACGGCTTCTTCGTCACGCACGAATTGGGCAAGCCGAACAAAATCTTCGCGACGACTGGTGCGCTGCAAGACGGTGATTGGGCGTACCGTGAGCCATAAGGGATCACAGGTGGCAATGCCGATGCGCGCCAATCCGACATCCAGCGCCAACAATTTACCTGTCATCACTTTGTTGTGCCATCCTCATATTCGATCCGGACCTGGATGCGATTATTCAGGATTGGCAGCGTTTTGAGCCAGGCCGGATCTTGGTAAATCTCTGGGGTGCGCTCCAATGGCCAGCGCTGCTGGAGTGCCGTGATCACCGTGGCTGGACTACCGCCGACCGCCAACTTGCGCACATCCGCCGGGTTGATCGGCACGACATACTGGGCTTTCACCGTGACCGTAAATTCTACATTGTCGCCATCAATTGTGATGCCCGGGGCGCGCAGTGTGGTTAGCGAATCGGCCACTAATTTACCTTGTTGCGGGATTTGCCGTTGCGTGGAAGCGAATAAAACTTGGCGGGTTGAAGCTTCGTCAACGGCCACCCCACGCACCAATGAGCGCAAGGTCAAGGTGAGCTCCGACGCTTGTTCGTCATTAAACTGGCTATAGTTGGAAGAATCGACAAAGGTCTGTAACGATTCTTCAGGCAACCATTCGCCAGCTTTTAACTCACCTTTCAAGATGCCATATGCTTTGGTGGCAACCTCTTTTTTCAACAATTCCAATAGGTTATCACGGTCTTCCTGTGTCACAACCAAGACTTGTTCGGAACCGCCACTCACCGTGGCGGACGGATTGCTCACCCCGATCCGATAACGCAATGCGCCTTCCACGGTGTTGATCGTGTTGGCGCGGGCATTGCCCTCAATCCCAGGCTGAACCGCCTCAATCGACGCCGATGCTTGAGCGCCTACGCGGCCTTCCAAGCCCACGTCTGCTGTGGTGCGAAAAAGTACAGGCGTCCCGGTGCTTGTGCTGACCGTAGTGCCGGCTGGGACAAAAACTTGCGTACCGCCTAGGTTGCTAAAAACGACGGTGCCTTGCGCTTTATCAACGGCTTTTTGCTGCCGACCTGTGGTTGGAATTTTGCCAACTTGTTCAATACTAGTCTGAATCAGACGAGCAGGCAGCTGATTATTGTCCAGGTCTGGCTCACTCAAATTTGGGTTAGCCGTTAGTGGGACAGTGACGGTCACTGGTTCGCGACCCGGAGCTAGTGTAATGGTGGCAGCCGGCAAGACGTAGAAAGCAAACATGGCCAAAAAAAGCACCGTGAGGCTGAGGACAGCAATAATGCCCACAAGCCGCATCCAGGTTGGCAAAGGAGCTTGATGCCTAGTTTCACTGCGAATCCGACGTTGGCGCACCAGGTGAGCGTCAGGCTGGGCCATCCGCTCGACAATCGCTTCGGCTCGCCCCCGACGAGGCCGCCAAGTCGGTGGTTCGGGCAGCGCCGCCGCAGGGTTGCGCGGGTGAATCAACGGCAAGGGCGGGTGCATACGCCACGTCCGCCGGTCGACATCGGCCGTGTGGAAAAAAACGGGAATGCCAAGCTGATCAGCCGCTTTACGCGTGGTTTCGTCGCGTGTGATCAAGCTTAAATGACAACGCTGAATCTGCGCTTGGCGCTGGAGCAGACGCATGCGCGCCACATTATCCAGCTCTGTCCATCCGGCAGGTAGCGCCAGGGCGACATGATCGTTGCGCACTTGCGCCAGTTGGCGGCGCACACCCTCGATCGTCGCATCGGGATCAATTGGAAGAATTTCTGTCATAGTTTATTTACATTTACGATTGACGATTTTTGATTTACGAAGTAGCTTCGTTAGCGCCAGTACTTCTGCTTTCAACGATTTTTCACAGAAAGTAGAAGGATTGCCGTCGGCCCTATAACTTCGTAAATCGTAAATCGCAAATCGTAAATCACTTCAAGTTTTGTTCTACCCAAGTGGGTACACTCTGCAAGGCAGCAGGCAATTTGGCGCTCTCTTTGCCGCCAGCTTGGGCCATATTCGGCCGTCCACCGCCGCCGCCGCCGATCAATTTGGCCGTATCGCGCACGAGGTTACCCGCGTGCATGCCCCGGTTAATCAGATCATTGGTCACCGAAGCAACCAGCATTGGCTTATCGTCGATCACTGAGCCAACGACGACAACGCTGCTGCCCAAATGATCACGGAACCAGTCGCTCATCTGCCGCATGGCATCCACATCCAGCGCATTGACCTGGACCGAGAGTACTTTGAAACCATCGACGCTAATCGCCCGTTCCAGTAATGTCTGGGTATCCTGCTGGGCTAACTTTTGGCGTAGTTGCGCGATCTCTTTTTGCAATTGCTGATTTTGTTCCTGCAATTGCTGGGCAGCTTGGTCAATCTCGGCCGGTTTGGTGCGCAAAATCAGCGCAGTCCGATCCAGCAACGCCAAGCGTTCTTCCAGCAACGCTTCCGCCAAACGCCCAGTGATCACCTCAACCCGGCGCATGCCGGAGCCAACACTGCTCTCACTGACAATGCGGAAATTGCCAATTTCGGCGGTGCTGTCCACGTGTGTACCGCCGCACAGTTCCATGCTAACGGCCGCGTTCGCTGCTTCATCTTCACCGAAACTGACTACGCGCACTTCGTCGCCATACTTTTCGCCAAAGAGCGCCATCGCGCCTTCTTGAACCGCCCGTTTATAGCTGGTCAAACGCGTATTCACCGGATAATTGGCCAAAACAATTTCATTCGCACGTTTCTCAATGTGGGCCAGTTCTTCTTTGCTCACCGGTTGGGTATGGGTAAAATCAAACCGTAACCGTTCGGGCGCCACCAATGAACCGGCTTGATGGACATGCGCCCCCAACTGCTCGCGCAAAACGGCATGCAAGACGTGGGTGCCAGTATGGTTACGCATAATGTCCCAACGCCGCTCGGTGTTGATCGCGGCGTGCGCTGGATCACCAATTTTCAGCGTGCCACTGACGACCTTGCCAATGTGGACGATCAGACCAGGGATACGTTTGCGCGTATCGGTGACTTCGACCGTCCAGACGGGTACATCCACATCTTCGGGGAAATAGTAAATTTCGCCGGTGTCGCCCACCTGACCACCGCTCTCGGCATAAAAGGGGGTTTCGGGCAAAACGATCTCGACCTGGGCGCCCGCATGCACTTCTTGGACGCTCTGACCTTGCACAATTAAGCCAGCAATTTCGGTGTCGTTCTCAGCCAGGTTTTCGTAGATCAGCTGCTTGACACCCGCTTTGCCCAGCACACCTTGTTTTTGCAATTCGGTGAGCAGGTTGGCATAGACACTGATATCTTGGACCGTTTTGTCTTGGGCGGTAGCTCGACTGCGGCCTTTAGCTTCGTTCAAGGCGATGCGAAAACTCGCTTCATCCACGGTAAAGCCTTGATCACCAGCCACGTCACGCGTCAAGTCAACCGGAAAGCCATAGGTATCCCACAATTGAAAGGCCTCTTCGCCAGGGATCACGGTTTCACCGGCGGCGCGTAGCTTCGCCATCAACTCGTCTAGCAGTACAAGCCCAGTTGTCAACGTGCGATGGAAACGTTCTTCTTCTTCGGTAATGGTTTGGAAAATAAACGCTCTTTTTTCGACCAGATCCGTATAGTAGTCACCCATTCCCTCGATCACCACTTCGGCAATTTGCGCCAGAAAAGGGCCTTCAAAACCGAGCAGCTTACCAAAGCGCGCGGCGCGGCGTAAAATCATGCGCAGCACATAGCTGCGACTTTCATTGCCGGGCATCACGCCATCCGCGATCAAAAAAGTGATAGAACGACTATGGTCGGCAATCGCGCGATAACGGGCTAAATGTTGCTGGCGATGCGCATCGGTCTGGTCGAGCAAACCTTGAATGCGGCCCATGATCGGCGCAAAGGCATCGGTATCATAGTTGTTATCTTTGCCCTGCAAAATGCTCGCCAAACGCTCTAGACCAAGCCCTGTATCCACGCTCGGCGCAGGCAATGGCACCAGCGTGCCATCGGGCTTGGCATCGTATTGCATGAAGACGAGATTCCAGATTTCTAAATACTCATCGTCTTTGTTCACGCCATCTGGGGCTTGTTTCGTTAGATCACCCCAATAGTAGTGAATCTCTGAGCTGGGGCCACAGGGGCCGGTATCGCCCATCGACCACCAATTGTCCTTTTTACCAAAACGGAGCACGCGTTCTTTGGGCGCACCGGCTTCGATCCAAAGGCGCTCGGCCTCGTCGTCATCCGTGTAAACACTAAACCACATGCGTTCCAACGGCAGACCCAATTCATCGATTAATAAATGCCAAGCAAAACGAATGGCGTCACGTTTGAAATAGTCACCAAAGGAGAAGTTGCCCAGCATCTCAAAAAAAGTGTGATGCCGCGGGCTGGGACCAACATTTTCCAGATCGTTATGCTTACCCGAGACGCGTAAGCACTTCTGGCTGGAGGTGGCGCGCCTGTATGGCCGCTGTTCCAGGCCCAAAAAGACATCTTTAAAGGGCACCATACCGGCATTCGTAAAGAGCAAGGTAGGATCGTTGACCGGCACCAGGCTACTGCTTGGCACAATTTCGTGGTTCAGTTCCGAAAAATATTCAAGCCACAGTTGACGAATTTCGTTGGTTGAGCGTTGCTTCATGAGATTTACTCGCAAATATTTCAGGTCTTTTGCTAGCGTTCAAGACAGTGATTTTAGGGCAAGATCCGCTTGGTGTCAAAATAAAGGGAGTGTTGCCCTGGTTAGAGGCGTGCGAACCTAAAGCTAGCCGGGGTTGCCAGATGCGTAGGGGTGTAAGATGAGTTACGAACGCATGTTACGCAGACACAGCGGTTACACAAAGAGCACAGAGTACAAGGCCGCGCACACGGAGAAAAAACAAACTTGCTCTGCATTTTGCTCTGTGCCGCTTTTCCTCTGTGTGCTCTGTGTAACTGTTTTTAGCGTTCTTGCGTAATATGATTTACGAACGCTCGCTGCCATGCTTCTGAAGAAATCCACGCAGCGTTCCAAAACCATAGCTAAAGTGCAGGGTGGTAAATACGCAGGGCAAGAAAAGAATATATAAGCCAGGGTGTTTGCGCCAGGCAAGCAGGGTAAAACCGATTACTGCGCTCAGATAAATGAGCGCACCCACAGAAAACACAAACCAAGCAGGCGGCCAAAAGAGCGCCAAGGCCAAGGAGGTGATCAGAAATGCCACAAGTGCCGCCGGGACTAGATGCCGCACACCAATCGCTTGTGGATTTGTAAAAAGCGTCTGGGCAATCCCAATCCCATTGCTCATATATTGACGTCCTAAAGCCCAAAGCGACTGACGTGGATAGTAGAAAGCTTGGATGTCGGGCGACAAATAGAGCCCATAGCCGAGGGCGCGCACTCTTGCATGAAAATCGTTGTCTTCGGTACGGGGCAAATCTTCGCGAAATGGGCCAACCTGATCAACCACATGTTTCCAATAACAGCCATTCCAGACCGTATCCACCCAACCCTTGGCTGATTCCTGGCGAAACTGAGCAGCGCCCACCCCTAATTTTCTGGCATGGGCCGCCACAATGCTCTGGCCAATCAACGTTGTCGCCGGCACGGGGCGCGCAATCGCGCCGACACCGCCCGCCCCTGTCGCCAGCAAAGCCTGGATGCTACAACGAATGACACTCGGCGCATAGTGCGCATGACCGTCGAGCCGGATCACAATATCAGTTGGGGCTTGGGCAAACGCCAGGTTAAGCGCCGATGCCTGGGTGCGCCGTGGATTCGTCAAAACCTGAATTCTTGGATCACGGCTTTGCAATTGCTGTAAAACTGCATAGGTGCCATCATCAGATTGCCCATCGACAAAACAGATGGCGGTAAGTGCTGGGTAATCTTGCGCCAACAAGGCGTCAACAACCCGCTGAATGTGCTCGATCTCGTTATAAACCGGAATGACCGCCATAACGGTCGGCTGGGCAGGGACAATTCCGCCTAGATAATCATCAATGGCGGATCGTTTAGGGGCATTTTTGTTCATTGTTCCCCTCCAAGCGCTAATCCAGCATTCGCCATAAAGGGGCTTTCATTTCGCAGATGCCTGTTGGATAAAACTTCGCGCATGATCACGTCAATCATGCGATCACGATTGGCTTCTAACGTATTATCGTGCATCAGCGCGCGACCATTTTCACGCAACTGGCGCCGCAGTTCGGGGTGATCAATCACCTGTTCAAGCGCATTGACCAATGCACCCACCGACCCAGGTGGCACCAGAAGCCCCGTCTTGCCGTGTGTCAAAAAGGCTGGTATGCCGCCGACCTGCGAAGCGATCACAGGCACGCCAACCGCAAGCGCTTCGTTGATAACCTGCGGGAAGCCTTCACCACTTAGCGATGGAACAAGTAAAGCGCGTGCTTTTTGATACAGTTGCAACAACGCTTCGCCATAGGCAATGTAGCCATGAAATTTGACCTGGCCCTCTAACCCAAGTGCAGCCACTGTAGCCCGCAATTCAGGCTCAAGTGGGCCTGTGCCAACCAGATCAAGCCCATAACACTTACCCTTAGCCTTAAGCTGAGCCAAGGCCGAAAACAGAAAATGCAACCCCTTTTCTTCCGACAGACGCCCAACAAAGAGCAACCGATCCGTCGCGGTTTGTGGCGGTGCGGCGGCAAGTGTAGCCATTTGCACTTCATCGATCAGGCAAGCAAAATGATTATGCACTTGTTTGGTAAACGGGCGATAGGCGTCGGTCATCTCCTGCCCCACGGCAAAGACCGTTCGTCCACGGGCTAAGCGCCGAAAGCCCCATTCCAACCACATGGCTATGCCTACCCCCACCAAGCGCTTGACGCCGCGATTCGCAAAGCGCACCTGAGGCACTAAATTCTGACGAACCACAAGCGCGACGGGTTTGCCTAACTCGATGCACAAGTTGGCAAGATATTGCCCAATCGGGTTTGGACCACAGACCAGCACAACATCCCAGTCATTCGCCTGTTTTTCCACAAGCTGGCGAATTTGGCGTCTGAGTTGCGGGCCTTGCTTCCAAGCCGCGAAAACGCTCGGATAATAAGGCAATGGGCAAAGGGTGACATCAGGTGAAGGTAGGACATATGGCTTTCGTCCTCGCTCCGGCGTCAAACGACCAATCAGAACAATTTCATCAAACGCCTTGCGAAAGCTGATCGGGAATAGGGTATAGGCTTCGTCACTTGAGTAAATCTGTCCGTCTTGCCAGAAAATTTGGTCGACAAAAAAGGCTAATTTCATGGGTGGCTCACTTTTATCTAGGATCTGGTGTAAGATTTTTGTCCTTCGTCAGCGAATAGAGTTCAATATCGATCATGTTTCACGAAGGACCGTATAGCAGTTTGTTCCATAACCAGCGCGTTTCCAATTGGCGAAGTTGTTCAGCATTGATGGTGCGTTCTTCGCGAGTTTGGCCTTGCCGCAAAAAATCGAGCACCGTTGATACAGGGGCAAACCAACCATTTTGCGCAGCAATGTATTCAAGGCACTTGCGAACCTGCGGGCGCACCTGATTATCACGCACAAAACCACGCCCAAAATGCACGTAAGCGATGCAAAGGCCACCTTGCTGGACCAAGCGATCAATATTTTCCTTGGTAAAGCGGTCTAAAAAATTTTCTACTTTACCGGCATTCGTAGAGACAAACCAAAAATTCACAAAAGGTCGTTGCGGGTCATGGTAAGGCATTTCTGGACAGATATTCAGGGCATTTAACTCATTAAAGACGAAATTTCGGACGTAGCGAATGTACTCTTGACAAAGGTCACCCCAAAAGTAGTGGCTCTTTCGCTGATGCCCATAGGATATATGCCGGTGTTGCCCTCGGGTTAATAGGTTATATAGGCCATTCCAAAAAATAAATCATCCATATACCCGTGGAGGGAGCATTCTCTAATGCGGCGTTTGCAGGAGTACACCGGCGTAAGAGAACGCCTCCTCCGCGTATACTTATTTTTCTGGAATGGCCTTAATAGGTTATCTATACTGTGTACGGTCATAGATAAGAATCAAGGTTGCGCCTCAAAAGTTTGAAAGTTGAGAGTGAGCAAGGAATCGAGTTCCTCTTTATAGGTATCATGCGAGTGTTCGAGGCAAAGCATGATTGCCTGTTTGAAGCGGTC
>JBBQBY010000246.1:0-9903 GCA_038318235.1 Caldilineales bacterium | reverse complement strand
CTACAAAGCCAGGATAAATTCCCCGTACCGATGGGCATTGCCACCTTCCGCGGCGAACAATATGCGAACTTTGCGCTGATGATGGCAGCTTCTACGATGGCGCTCGCGCCGCTGGTGCTAGTCTTTTTCTTGGCGCAACGGTTGTTCATCCAGGGCGTAGTGATTACAGGGGTCAAGGGCTAAGCGATGACGCTTGTATGCAATACTTTCTTGCATAAACGGCGCGGATCGGTTATTTTACCGGTACGCAAGAGCATTTCGTGAAGGTTCAGCGTACAACAGACCCCTCCCGTTCGGCTGAGCTCAGCCGAACGGGAGGGGTAGGGAGGGGTCTGGCCCTGGGTCTGTTGTACGCTTCAGCAAACATTCTGCACCCTGAACAGTGCTTTGCTCATCACACCGTTGGCGTGTAAGCAAAGCACTGTTTGTTATACCAGTCGATCCAATCGATAAGTTTGTCATGAAAAAGTTACCGTTCCTTGATTTTGATGTGCGCTATTGGCCTTATTTTGCCCAACATCGCCTGCTGTTGCTTGCAACCTTTACGGCCATGCTCAGCAGCACGCTCATCGGGCTGATCTCGCCCTGGCCGATGAAATACATTGTTGATAATGTGATTGGGCAGCAACCCTTCACCGATGCGTTCGGGCACTGGCTTGTCCAGCAGATGGGCACAAACCGCCAGATGCAAGTGGTCGTTTTGGGCATGCTCATGCTGTTGTTGACCGGCTTGAGTGCTTTGTTTGATTTTGGGGAGACCTACCTCGAAGGGGTGGTGCAAGCGCGGGCGACCTTTCACTTGCGCAGCGATCTCTTTGCCCATATCCAGGCGCTGTCATTGCGCTTTCATGATAATATGCGCACGGGTGAGACCATCAACCGGGTGAGCAAAGACACCGAGCGCGTGATCAATGGCTTGCTTTCGAGCATGGGCGACATCATCACCAGCGTGGTCAAGTTCGTGGGCCTGGCTGCCACGATGCTCTTCCTCAACTGGCATCTTTCGCTAATTGCTTTTGCCTACATTCCCGGTTTTCTGCTCGCGTTTACAATCCTACGCCGCCGCACCAAGACTTTTGCGCGGACGGCACGCCAGGAAGAAGGTCTTTTATTTACCGTAGCCCACGACATCTTAGCCAATGTGCGGATCGTCAGGGCATTTGGGCGGCAGACGGATGAGCAACAGCGCTTCGATCAGCATGGCGCAGCGCTGATGGTCGCCGATTTGCGGGCCGAGCGGTGGGAAGCTTTTGTCAGCGTACTCGTTGATCTGCTCAAAGCGACCGCCGTCGTCGCGATTGTCTGGGTTGGCGTCACGCAAATTATCGCCAAGCAACTGACGGTAGGCGAATTACTAATCTTTTTGTCCTACGTGGGCGGCTTCTATAGTCCCTTGCGAAAATTTAGTAGTATTACCGGCACCTTGCAAAAAGTCGCCGTCAGCGGCGAGCGGATTGCGGAATTATTTGACATGCCAGTGCCAGCCAGTTTGCCTTCGCTTCAGACTGAGCAGCCTGTGGCATCTGCGGCGCCACGCAATGGGCTTGCCGCACACCCCGTATTTCCAACACAATTGACGAACGGGAAACTGGCGTCGGTAAAGCCGATCACAGGGAAAGTCGAATTTGAGCAGGTAAGTTTTAGCTACGACCAAGGGCGTAACGTGCTCCACAATATTGGCTTTGTCGCGCATCCCGGCCAAAAGATTGGGATTGTCGGGGCAACCGGAGCCGGTAAAACGACGATCATGAACCTGTTGATGCGTTTTTACGACCCGACCGCCGGTCACATCTGGATCGATGGCCTTGACTTGCGCACCTTTTCTCCCGCGGTTTGGTGCCGGCAAGTGGCGCTTGTCACGCAAGAGCCGTTTTTGTTTGCCGCGCCGATCCGCGACAATATCGCCTATGGCCGACCCGATGCAACCCTCACCGATATTATGGAAGCCGCCAGGATTGCCCATGCGCATGAGTTTATTATGAAGCTTCCCAGCCAATATCTCTCGGTGATCGGTGAGCGCGGCGCGACGCTTTCAGGTGGGCAACGCCAACGGTTAACGCTGGCGCGCGCCGTTTTGTGTGATACACCGATTTTGATTCTCGACGAGCCAACTTCGGGGCTAGATACGATTGCAGAACAGAAAGTGATGAATGCGATTGAGGAAGTTAGCGCCAACCGCACCACGTTTATCTCCACCCATCGGCTGGCGACCATCCGCAATGCGGATCTAATTTTGGTCATCGAAGATGGAAAAATCAGCGAGCATGGCCAGCATGAATGGTTGATGCTGCGCGGTGGAAAATACGCGCAACTCTGGTCTGCCCAGGATGAACCCGCAGCGGTCAGCGAACGCAGCGGCAAGAAAAAGCTGGCGCACTGACCCTTTGGCGACTAACAACCTTCCGGGAAGGCTTGATTCGTTCAGCCACTGGTCGGAAATACCCTTCCCGGAAGGCTAACACCGCAGGTTCTCACATTGATTTCAATCAAACGCGCCAGCAATCAGCGAGTCTACTGTGAAAAATAATATTCTCCTTATTCAGGCCGACCAACACCGTTATGATTGCCTTGGCAGCAACGGCGGCGGTACAGTGGGCGCACTTTTGCAAACACCGACGCTTGACCAACTGGCGCGCGATGGTATTAACTTTACGCATGCCTTCTGCCCCGTGCCGGTCTGCACGCCCGCCCGCACCTCCTTGCTAACTGGTCTTTGGCCGCTCCAACATGGCTGCATCATGAACCATGATACGGAGGCCGGCCGGTCAATGTTCGCAGGCTTGCCTACCTTTAGCGAACTATTGCGCGCCGCCGGCTATTATCTGGGGTATGTGGGTAAATGGGGCGTCGATGCGCAACGCGGCCCCACCGCGTTCGGTTTCCATGACTATGTGCCCGAACGCAACTATGCCACTTGGCGCAAAGCCCAAAATTTACCGCCCAAACCTTCAACCAATCGCTGGTTCGGTGAAATTGATACCGCGATCACACCCGATCAAACGGCGTTGGCCTGGGGGGCGCGGGAGACTATTCAACTTTTACAAAAAGCCGCCGGCCAGGCAGAACCCTTCTTCATCCGCTGGGATCCGAGCGAGCCGCATCTGCCCAACGTCGTGCCAGAGCCGTATGCGAGTATGTATGCCCCACAAACGATCCCCCCCTGGCGCAGCTTTCCAGATCCGCTGCTCAACAAACCTTATATCCAGCAGCAACAGTTGCGCACTTGGGGCCTGGACGGGTGGTCCTGGGCACAGTGGGCACCAATTGTCGCCCGCTATCTAGGAGAGATTACGCTGCTGGACCATCAGGTTGGGCGCGTGTTGGCAGCGTTGGAAGAACTCGGTCTGGCCAAAAATACCGTCGTCATCTACACCGCCGACCACGGTGATCTCTGCGGGGGCCACGGTATGATCGACAAACATTTTGTCATGTACGAGGAATTAGTCCGTGTCCCGCTGATCATGCGCTGGCCGGGCAAGATCAACGCTGGCAGCACGTCCGCAGCCTTTATTAGCTCCGGGTTGGATTTAGCGGTGACCTTTTGCGCGCTGGCCGAGGTTACGCCACCGCCGACGTTTTGTGGCAGCAATTTATTGGCCGTCGCGGCGGGTACAGCCGCTGCGTTGCGCCAGGATATCTTTACCTCTTATTATGGCAACCAGTTTGGCCTCTATAGCCAACGCATGGTGCGCGACCGCCGCTGGAAATATGTCTGGAACGCAACCGCCGAAGATGAGTTATACGACTTAGCCAGTGATCCGGGCGAAATCACCAATCTAGCCACCCACGCCGCCGCGGCCCCCGAATTGGCGCGTTTGCGGCTCCGTTTGTTGGCTTGGATGGAACAGACGCAAGACCGCTTGCTCAATTTGTGGACCAGACGTCAATTAACCGACAATTGCAAAATCTAAGCCAGCGCACCGCAAGGAAAGCCCAATGGTCAGAGAGTTAATTGCCCCAGCCAAAGAACAGGTCGCCTTTCGCGAAGTTGGGCGCCGCCCATTGCAAGCGCGCCAGGTGCGCGTGCGCAGTGTTTATGGCGCGGCCAAACATGGCACCGAAATGGCACTGTACCGCGGCTACGCCGATGCACGCGGGGCCTATGACCCGGAGTATCAAGTCTTTAATCCCGCCAAGCATGGCGTGAATTATCCCGTGCGTTTGGGTAATATCTGCGTTGGCGAGGTTATCGAGGTCGCGCCGGACGTGACAACGATAAAAACGGGCGACATGGTTTTTAATTATGGATCGTTCCGCGAGGAGCAGGTCTGGAACGAAAAAACCGTCCGTCAATTGCCCGACGGCGTGCCCTGGCAAGCGGCAGTTTGTCTGGATCCGGCCGAATTCGCCTTAGATGCGGTCCGCAATGGGCACGTGCGGATTGGTGACGCGGTGGCAGTCTTTGGCATGGGGTCAATTGGGCTGATTGCGCTACAAGTTGCCAAGTTAGCAGGCGCGTATCCGGTGATCGCGATCGATCCACTGCCCTTACGGCGCGGCGTAGCCGTAGCTTGTGGTGCGGATCTGACCATCGATCCAACTAACTGTGATGCTGGGCTAGAAATTAAGCAAGCCACAGAAAAACGGGGCGCCGATGTCTGTATTGAGTACAGTGGCCACTATTTAGGGTTGCAAGCCGCATTACGTGGCGTGGCCTACAATGGCACGGTGGTGGCTGGCGCTTGGCCGGGCGCTTATCCGACTGGCCTAGATTTTGGCGCAGAAGCCCACATGAATCGGCCAAAAATCGTTTTTTCGCGCGCTTGTAGCGAACCCAACCCTGATTATCCCAACTGGGATGAAGATCGCTTATTTGCGGTTGCCTGGCGTTTTCTGATGACCGGTGCGATTCAGACTCAAGCGATTGTCCAGCCTGTGGTAAATTTTGACGACCTGTTAGAAGAATATCCCAAAATCGCCACCCAACCCGAGCAGAATATCAAATTAGGTGTACGTTTTTAGATGTAAATAGTAAGTGGCGATTGATCAATCAGCCTCCCTTACTACCTACTATTTACCATTTATTATTGACCATTTACCACTTAACCATCAAAAAACGGAGCAAACAATGAAACTCGGTGCCAATACAGTTCTCTTCGGCGGTTACAATTTGGAAACCGCCTTCAAATATCTCGCCTTGGCCGGCTATGACGGCATCGAAATCTCGGCGATTGAGGGTATGAGCGAACACCTGGTGCTGGACCGCTGGCAAGAAATTGCGCCGGAGATCAAACGCCTGGCGCAAACTTATAATCTAGAATTGCTGGCGATGGAACAGCCGCAGCGCGACCCGGTCAAAATGGAAAAGGCCATGCAAGCGGCCGTCGAGATCGGGATTCCGATTATCAACTGCGGTCCAGGTGGCAAAACCGGTGACGAGGCTAGCCTGGTGCAAACAATTGACGAACTGGGCAATCTGGTGCGCATGGCCGAAAAATACGGGGTCACCTTGTGTGTGAAAGCCCATGTAGGCGCGGCAATCTACAATACACCCACCACCTTGCGCGTGATCGAGGCGATTAGTTCGCCAATGTTTGGGATCGACATGGATCCATCGCATATTTATCGCGCCAACGAAAACCCGGTGGAGGCGATTGCGGCGGTCATTGCCCATGTGAAGCATGTTCACATTCGCGATTGCAAAGGCCGCCAACAGGGTCCAGGCAAGCCAGAGTTACAGGCCAACGGGCGCGGCGACATCGATCTGGTGGGTTATGTTCGTGTGCTCAATCAAAATGGCTACAACGGACCGCTCAATCTGGAAATTATCGGGGCCAAAGAGTACAGCATCGAGCAATGTTGCGTGATTGCCGCCGAGTCGCGCGGGCATATGCAGGCATGTCTGCAAGCATGCGGTGCGCGCTAAGATCGTTGCCCCATTCTGGTCGGCTCCCAGGCAAATTTAACGTTGGAACACAGTTATTCTTGCAGCAATTGGAATGAATTTAGAAAGTGCATGACATTGTCCGAACGGACAAGCTCTTTGGTGGTCGTCACAGTCAACACATAAAGGCGCGTATTGGACAGATAAAGGCGGACCAGCACATTGTTGCGTGCATTAGGCGGGACCAGGTTAAATTCACGACCGGGAAAACCCTGATCATCGAGCGCATTTTCATCGATCAGACTACCTTGCAGGGTGGCAAGCATGTCGTCGCGTACGCTGGCAAAGATTTGGCTGGGCTCAAAACTGGGTCTGGATAAATCGGCGAAACCAAGCGTGTAGACGGCCCCTTCAAAGCCCGTTGTGAAGACGGAATAGGGTAGCGTGCCAGCAAGGGTGTGCAAAGCGGATACTTGCTTGTTAGGCATACCCGGCAAGACCACAGTAAAACCTAATTCTGGCGCCGCAAAGGTTTGCCAGCCAACGATCGATGGGGCTTCCAGTTTGTTCTTAACGGCTTGCGCGGTGGCGACGCTTTCCATCTGGGCTTTGTGTTGTACCAATTCGCTGTAAACCCAGCCCGCTTGTTCATGGATGCAGCAAACGTGAGACCAGTCACCGGCATCATTTTGGCCCAATAGCTCCAGTGTGATCCCTTTGACGACTGACCCCAAGATCGCAGCTTCGGTATTCGGGTTGTCCCGGATATTGACCAAATCATCGATAACAACCACGCTAGGCTTGGGGGTGGCGGTTGGCGAGGGTGTTTCGGTGGGGGGCAGCGGCGTGATGGTCGCCAGTGGCCGATTGGTGGGCAAGGCTAATTTGTTAAGCGCCGATCTAGCTTCCGGCATGGCCGGAGAAGATTGCTCGGCTGAGGTCTGAAAGAGCAAATTACAGCCGGTCACAAAAAAAACCGTAGTGAGAAAAAAGCAGGGAATAAGCCAATAATAAACCCGTTTATGCTGCTCTAGAAAGAGCAGACGTCCGGTAGAATGCCATCTTGCCATCGTTCACCTCAGATAGGGTATGGGATAAATTATCCTCATCCTATTATATAATGAGAAAAATAGCTTGGCATTGCCCATTCTGATGGTTTTTACTACGACCTATTATGTACTAAGCGAACTTAAAGTTAACAATAAAGTTAGCTGCTAACCCCACCCTAACCCTCACTGCCATTCAGTTAAGTGAAATAATGGGTCGCGTAGGTGCGGTTACAAACCGCATCTACGTATCCTTAACTTAATCGCAGTGACCCTAACCCTCCCCTGGTAAGGGAGGGAACTGGCGCAGGACGCGCGCAGTGCATGATCTGTCCCGTGACAGTTCCTCCCCTATTTGGGGGAGGTTAGGAGGGGGTAGCTTGGTCGTTAACAATAAAGTTAGCTTAGTCGGCTAGCGCAGGCCAAAGCCTAGCTGCCGCTCCATCTGGGCATTTAAGCAGTGGCGGTGTTTCAAGCCAGACTAGGCAAGTCGATCATAAGCATTACCAACCGGAGTTACCGCATGCGCAAAATTGCCGTACTGGCCGATATTCATGGGAATCTGCCTGCGCTCCAGGCCGTTGTTGCCGATATGCACCGCCGTGGCATCACCACCGTACTTAATCTGGGCGACCATGCTTCCGGACCACTCTGGCCGCACGAGACGCTAACTTTTCTGATGCAGCAACCATGGATCCAGATCGCAGGCAACTGTGATCGCCAACTGGTGCATCAACCCCCAGACGCCCACGGCGCGTCTGAACGCTATGCCTTTGCGCGCATTAGCGCAGCCCAAAAGGCTTGGCTCCAAGCGCTGCCCGCGCAGGCCCACTTCGAGCAAGATATATTGCTCTGCCACGGAACGCCAACCCAAGACGACTTGGCGCTGCTCGAAACTGTGACGCATGGGACTGTTCGCCTCGCGCGACGCGCTGAAATTATGCAACGCTTGGCGGGCATCCAGGCGAGCGTCGTATTATGTGGCCATACGCACACCCCGCGCTTGATTCAAGTCGATCAAACGCGGCTAGTGATCAATCCAGGCAGTGTCGGCCTTCCTGCCTATGAAGATGCCGAGCCAGAACCGCATGTGATCGAGACCGGCTCGCCGCACGCCCGTTATGCCATTCTAGAGCAACACGATCAAGTGTGGCAGGTTGAGTTAATCGCGGTTGCCTATGACCACCTGCGCGCCGCCAACCAAGCGCGTCAAAACAACCGTTTAGATTGGGAAGTTGGGCTACGCACTGGTTACATGAAGGCGTAAATGCTGTGTGCAAGACTATCGCGTAAAAGGTTCTATTCAGGTTGCCGAATATTTCGATGAGTTTGTCACCCAGCAAAAATGGGGCTATTATATCCATCGTCCGTTGAGCAGCTATCTCAATTTTGTAATCGATGCAGGCTGCATGATCAGCAAAATAATTGAACCTACATTGTCGCCAGAGGGGGTGGCAATCTTGGGCGAAGCTGAGCGCAATCGGCACGTGCCAGGTTTTATTGTAATCAGGGCAATTAAAAGATAAGTCATAAAATGCGCGAAGGAGCTAAAAATGACCGAGGATAAGGGGCAAGGCTTGGGGACACGGGAACACCCTTGGCTACTGAAAACACCAAGCGGATCGTCGGAATTCCAGATGTATCGCGACGAAACGTTGGATCCCCCAGCGCTGATCTGCCAAGTGGGCAAGACCGAACTCCGCTACCAACTTCGTTGCCTAGAGGATCTACACGTGATGCTCAAAGCACAGGGTGACTGGGTGCCGCTCGGCAGTGCCGATGAGCAGAAGCCAGCCGCAGAAGGCACGGTGGAAGCATGGGGTCGTTCGCCGGACAATCCGGTTGGCGGTTGGTATGGTCTGAAGAAGGGCTTGCGCGGCCGGTTTGGCATGTATGTACCACCGTTGATGGAGGCGCTCGGCCTGGCCGAAGTCGAGCACAACGCCAAGAATAATCGGATGCGGGCCCTGTAATCGCCTCGTCATTGCGATGTGGTGTGGCCAGCAGTGATGGAGCAAGTGGATTAGAACAAGCAAGAGGGAATCATGTACGAAACGAACATGTATGAGGGCATGTTAGCCGAAACTGTTATGATGCATGGCCACCATGGCGATATGATCAATGCCTATTTTGCGCGCCCGCTGGGTCCTGGGCCTTTTCCAAGCATGGTTTTGGTCCATCATGCTCCGGGCTGGGATGAATGGTATCGCGAAGCGACGCGCAAATTCGCCCACCACGGTTACGCAACAATTTCACCCAATCTCTATGCCCGTGAAGGCCACGGTACGCCGGAAGATGTGGCGGCCAAAGCCCGTGCGGGCGGTGGCGTAGCCGACGAGCAAGCCGTGGGCGATCTCGCTGGCGCTATGCAATTTTTGCGCTCACAGCCTTATAGCAACGGCAAAGTGGGCATTTTCGGCACCTGTTCGGGTGGGCGCCATGCGTACCTGACCGCGTGCCGGGCACCGGGCTTTGATGCGCTAATCGACTGTTGGGGTGGGCGCGTGGTCATGGCCAAGGAAGATCTCACCCCCAAACAACCCGTCGCCCCGCTTGACTATACGCAAGATTTGAGTTGCCCAATCCTGGGGATCTTTGGCGAGGAAGATCGCAGCCCAACGCCAGAACAGGTGGCCCAACAGGAAGTAGCGCTCAAGCAGCATGGCAAAACCTACGAGTTCCACATGTATCCCAAAGCCGGCCACGGTTTTTTCTACTATGACCGGCCCAATTATCGGCAAGAGCAGACGGTGGACGGGTGGAAGAAGGTGTTTGCTTTCTTGGAAAAATATTTAAGGTGAGGAGTGAAAAGTGAGGAGTGATGTGATTCACTGAGATTGAAAGATTAGAAGATTAAGAGCGAGCAATCTCTCAATCTCGTGATTTTCTATTTTAGACCTTATTCCGATTTAATTTTGTGCATTTGTAGGTGCGGTTTTTAACCGCACAAGTCTGGATTGACCAAGATTGTGCGGTTAAAAACCGCACCTACAAGACCGATCTGGCTCTGTTTTGCTATCCAAATAATAAATC
>JBBQBY010000245.1:0-9929 GCA_038318235.1 Caldilineales bacterium | reverse complement strand
CCTAATCAATATCCTTAGCTGACCCATTCGGCATACACTAGGAAGTATACACTAAGGAGTGTCTTGTCTCATGGAATTACGCCAGTGTGGCAATAGCGATTTGCAGCTCTCCGTCGTTGGCATCGGCTGTTGGGCTTTTGGTGGTGACGAAGGTGACTACTGGGGTGCGCAAGACCAGACGGATGTCAACGCCCTGGTGCGGCGCGCTGTGGAACTGGGGATTAACTACTTTGACACGGCGGAAATCTACAACAATGGGCGGAGCGAAACCTCGTTGGGGCTGGCTTTGCAGGGGGTGCCGCGTGACAAGGTGATCATCGGCAGCAAGGTGACGCCAGCGCATTGTTATCATGATACCTTGATTGAAAGCTGTGAAGCTAGTTTGCGTCGGCTGGGTACCGACTACATCGATCTCTATATGATCCATTGGCCGCTCCATCTCCATTCTGTGCGCCATGTCACGAATGATGAAACGATTATCAACAACCCACCGACCGTTGAAGAGGCCGTTGCGGCGCTGACCAAATTGCAACAACAGGGCAAGATTCGCCACATTGGTGTGAGCAACTTTGCCAAAAATCGCCTGGACGAGATCCTTGGCATGGGCGTCAAAGTGGCGGCGAACCAACTACACTACAGCCTGCTCGCCCGTGCGATCGAGGATGAAATTCTGCCCTATTGCCAACATCAGGGTGTCGGCATTCTAGGGTATATGACGATCTTGCAGGGGATTCTGGCTGGCAAGTATAAAACCCTGGATGAAATTCCCGCGCCACGCCGGCGGACCCGCCACTTCCGCGGCGACAGCACCCCGTTGAGCCGGCATGGGGAAGCTGGCGCCGAGGCCGAACTTCAGGAAGCGCTGACCCAAATTCATGCCATTGCGGATGAACTGTATTTGCCCATGGAAAAGTTAGCGATTGGGTGGGCCTTTGCCAATCCTGGCATCACCAGCGCGCTGGTGGGGGCGCGCAACGTTGCCCAAATTGCGGCCAATGCGGCTGCCGGTAATACGGTATTGTCCGCCGAGATCGTGGAACGCCTGAACCAAGTGACGCAGCCGTTGAAAGAAAAGCTGGGCCCCAGCTTTGACTATTACGAGCACACCAATCAGGATCGGACGCGCTAACGTCTATGGACACTTACATCCAACGCCTGGCGCGCCAAAGTCGGCCTGGCGACCACCGCATAGCGTGCTGAGGCCATAAAGTGTTTATGGCGGCATCGCCTTCAAAAAATAGATTTGCGTTATATAGAATGATTATATACAATACGGGCAGACCTAGTAACACGCCAACTTTAGATGATAGCTCTAATGCTTTCTCCTCTCCAAATAACTTTGGGTACAGGCGTGAGTTCGCATTCATGGAACGTTGGCGAAACCACTACTAGGTCTGTTTCCACACAAACTGTCTTCAATTTCCACAATCATAAGGAGGATTTAGCATGATTATTCAGCGAAGGAAGCTTCCTAGTCGCTTGCCAATGCTTGCGCTTTTATTATTGCTCGCATGGGTGATGGCGGCTTGCGGCACGCCACCAGCGCCACAACCGGCCGGTGACGCACAAACGGCTGCACCTGCCGCCCCGGCCGAAGCGGCAGCCAGCCTGAAAGAAGTGCCACGCAACCGCACGTTTAAGATGATGCGCGGTGGTGTCAGCGGACAGCACGTTGACTATGAACTGTGGAACCCTTACGCGATTGGTTCCAACCACCAAAACGGCGCCAATATCATGTACGAGCCGTTGGCCTTCTACAGCGCCTTTGCGGATAAAGAGACGATGTGGTTGGCGGAGAGTTACGAGTATAACGCCGATGCCACCGAATTGACGATCAAAACGCGCCAGGGGATTAAATGGAGCGATGGTCAACCTTTTAGCGCGGAAGATGTCGCTTTTACCTTCGAGTCGTTGAAAGAACTTGGTGCCAAGGTACGCTGGGGTGTGGACGTCCAACAATTTGTCGATAGCGCTACGGCCGTCGATGAAAAGACCGTGTTGGTCAAGTTCAAAGTGCCAGCGCCGCGTTTCTTCAATCTGGTCAGCTACAAGTTCGACATTGGCGTCTATATTGTGCCCAAACATATTTTTGAAGGCCAGGATTGGACGACCTTCAAAGCCTTTGACATTGCCAAGGGTTGGCCGGTGACCACAGGGCCATTCAAAGTCGTAGCCTCCTCCGCCGAGCAAAAAATCTATGATCGGCGCGATAGTTGGTGGGCGGCGGATCAGGGTCTTGTGCATATGCCCGAAATGGAGCGCATTGTCCAGTTGCCGGATGCCCAGGAACAACAACAGGCGCAAGCGCTGATCACGAATGAGATTGACATGGGTTTTACGCTTGATCCGGCGACCTTTACGACGATCTTTGAACAAAATCCAAAGATCACTACACATGCTGGCCGCAAAGCACCGTTTGGTTATCTCGACTGGTGGCCGGTTTCGATGTATGTGAACACGAGTGCGCCGCCGTTTGATAACCCAGATGTGCGCTGGGCCTTGAGCCTCTTTATTAATCGACCGCAGGTGGTCGAGGTGGGTTGGTCAGGTGCTAACACAGTTTCGCGCCTGCCTATGCCGCCCTATCCGCCGTTGAAACGATATTTTGATGCTTCTGAGGATCTGCTCAAGCAATACAATACCTCGGAATTCAACCCGGATAAAGCTAACGCATTGCTCAAAAAGGCCGGTTTCACCAAGAATGGCGAAGGCAAGTGGATGAATGCCAAAGGTGAACCACTGAAGCTAGACGTCTTTGTGCCTGCCTTCCTCAATAGCATGGGCTTGGTGGTCGTCCAACAGTTGAAAGAGCAAGGGATCGAAGTGAATCCTAGCGATCCGCCTGACTTTAACGACCGCTTTACCAAGGGCGACTACCAGGCGGCCTTCTATGGTCATGGCGGCAGCGTCAACGATCCCTACTTCACTTTGAACCTCTATACATCGTCCAGCAAGGCTGTGCCTGGTGATCACCAGGCCAACTTCTCGCGCTGGAGCAATGCGGAGTATGATAAGATTGTGGATGAAGTTTACGTGACGCCGATGAATGACTATCCTAAGCTGGAAAAACTTTTCCACGATGCGATGGCGATCTGGCTGCCAGCGCTGCCCGACATCCCGTTGACCGAACTTTATCACCGGATTGGTTACAATGAAACCTACTGGACCAACTGGCCCACGGCAGAAAATCCCTATGTCAATGGCGCCTCCTGGCACTTGACCTTTGAGATGGTGCTGTGGAATTTGAAGGCAGTGGAGAAGTAGCGAGCGATAGGTGATGAGTGATAGGTGATAAGTGAAAATCACCTATCACTCATCACTGTTTCTGATCGGAGATCAACCCTTGCGATTCAACTATATCATCCGCCGTATTGGCTTTTTCCTGATTATCATCTGGTTGGCCGCCTCTGTGAACTTTTTTTTGCCGCGTCTTAGCGGTCAAGATCCGATTCGCGAGAAGTTGATGCGCGAGGCCATGATCGGCGGTGCGACCCAAACGGGCATGGAGCAGATTATTAAGACCTATGAAGTTAAATTTGGTCTGAATCGCCCGCTCTATTTACAATACTTCAGCTATTTGGGCGATGTGGCGCGGGGTGATTTCAATTACTCGATTGCTCACTATCCTACCCGTGTGATCGATATGCTCAGGGATGCCCTACCCTGGACGGTGGGGTTGTTGAGTGTTTCGTTTCTGATCTCGTTTTTTGTTGGCACTTTTTTGGGCGCGCTCTTTGGCTGGCCACGCACCCCGCGCTATATCCAGTGGCTCTTTGGCCCGCTGCTTTCGCTCAATGCTATTCCCTATTTCCTGCTGGGGCTGGTCATGCTCTATCTCTTCTCGTTTGCCGTCAAGTGGTTGCCATCGGGCGGTGGCTATGAACGCGGTACGCTCCCAATTTTGAATTTGAAATTTTTGCTCGATCTGGCTTATCATGCTATTTTGCCTGCGCTATCGATCCTGCTGGCGCAAATCGGCGGTTGGGCACTGGGGATGCGCGCCATGATGGTGACGACCCAGGGTGAGGATTATATGATCTTTGCCGATGCCAAAGGCCTGAGCGAACGCACACTCTTCCTGCGCTATGCCATGCGCAACGCCATTTTGCCCCAAGTAACGGGCATGGCGTTGGTTTTGGGGCAACTGATTTCGGGCGCCGTGTTGGTCGAAGTGGTCTTTCAGTACCCAGGCATTGGTTCGTTGTTATGGCGCGCCATTCGCGAAACGGATTACTTTGTGGTGCAGGGTGTCGTCTTCTTCTCGATTGTCACGATTGGCCTTGCCACCTTACTATTAGATTTGCTCTATCCTGTGCTTGATCCGCGGATTTCCTATGAAAAATAAGGCGAATTGTTCATGAGTTCGAGTCGTATTCTGCCCAATGCGCCGATTGGAAAGGCCGCAGTGTTTCCTGCTGAAGGGTGGGCGCGCTGGCGCAGCCTAGTGCGCTTTCTGCGCCGTAATCCTGCCTTGGTGCTCGGTGTGGTGCTGTTGGTTCTGCTCTTTTTATTCGCCGTAATTGGTGCCTATGTCACGGATCCCAAAGATGCCCAACCGTTAGCCGCACGCCCTTTGCTAAAACCCTCGGCGGCCTATCCTTTTGGCACCGACAAGTTAGGCCGCGATCTCTTTGCCACCATCATCGCTGGTATTCCGCTCACCCTGCGCATTGGCTTGTTGGCGGGTCTGATTGGCTTGGGCACCGGCACCGTGCTTGGCTTTGTCTCTGCCTATTACGGCGGCTGGGTCGATACCATCATCCGCGGTGTGGTCGATGTGGGGCTGACGATACCGGGGTTGATGGTGCTGATTATCCTTGCCATTTCCTTTAGCGGACGACTCAACGTCAACAACATGGCCTTGATCGTCGGTCTCCTCGCCTGGCTCTATCCGGCGCGTGTGATCCGTTCGCAAGTGTTGACGCTGAAGCAACGACCCTATATCGAGGTGGCGCGGCTCACCGGCATGAGCGGACTGGAGATCATCTTTCTCGAATTGATGCCCAATTTGCTGCCCTATCTGGCGGCCTCGCTGGTCGGCGCTATCTCGTCTGCCATCCTCGCCTCGATTGGGCTGGAAGCACTCGGCCTCGGCCCGGTTGACTCCCCCACGCTGGGCATGACCATCTACTGGGCGATCTTGAATGGGGCGGTGATCAACCGCTGGTGGTGGTGGTGGGCGCCGCCTATCGTGGTCATCTCGATCCTGTTTAACGGGCTCTATCTGCTCTCCATGGGGCTAGACGAAATTGCCAACCCACGGGCGAGGCGTAGTCTATGAGTGATGCCGTGCTGCAAGTACGTAATCTTCAGGTGTGCTATGACACTGCACACGGGCCGCTCAATGCGGTCAACGATGTGAGTTTTGATTTGCACAAAGGCGAAATTTTAGGGCTGGTCGGCGAATCTGGATCGGGCAAGACGACACTGGGCATGGCGCTCGTCGGGCTGATCCGTTCACCCGGACGGGTGGCGGGCGGCGAAATTTTGCTGAATGGACGCAATCTGGTCAGAGTCGGGGAAGAAGCTTACAAAAAGGTGCGCCTGGCCGAAATTGCCTTGATCCCGCAAGGGGCGATGAATTCACTCAACCCGGTGACCCGCATGCGCGAACAGATGCTTGATGGTCTGCGCGACCACGGTATGGTTATGTCGCGTGCAGAAGCGGATGCGCATGTCGCAAGTTTATTAGAGCGGGTCGGCTTGCGCGCCGAAGTGGCGAACATGTATGCGCATGAACTCAGTGGCGGCATGAAACAGCGGGTGGCGATGGCGATTGCCATCAGCATGAAGCCTAAGATTATCATTGCCGATGAACCAACCAGCGCATTGGATGTGGTGGTGCAAAAACATGTGATCGAAACCTTACAAGATGTGCAAGCCGAGTTGGGGGCGTCGATCATTTTGGTGGGGCATGACATCGGACTGATGGCGCAGACCGTGGATCGCCTGGGTGTAATGTATGCCGGACGGTTGGCGGAAATTGCGCCGATTCGGGAAACGTTGATCGCACCCAAACATCCGTATACGCGCATGCTGATCGAAAGTTTGCCTTCGGTGACCGAAAAATTGCCGTTGCGCGGCATTCCTGGTCTAGCGCCGCAGTTATTGAATATACCGTCGGGCTGCCCTTTTCACCCCCGCTGTCCCCATGCTTTTGACCGTTGCATAACCGAGACGCCGCTTTTGCGTGAAGCAGAACCGCAGTGCTGGGCCGCGTGTCATCTGTTGGAAACTAATCAGAAAGTGACAGAGATGACAGGATGACATTGTCCGTCGTTAGTTGTTTGCTTTCATGTTCTGCGCCCTGGTCTGCAACGAGTGAGACAGAAGGATTATCCTGTCATCCCTTCATCCCTTCATCCTGTCACCCTGTCACCGTGTCACCGTGTCGATTTAGGTAAAACTATGGCTCCACTAATTGAGTTTCGCAACGTCACCAAAATTTTTGGGGGTGGCGTGTTCGATAAAAAACGTACCGTCGCCTTGGAAAATTTTTCGATAGCGCTGGCCGACGCACCCCCGTTGATCACGGCGGTGGTGGGCGAGAGCGGCAGCGGCAAAACGACGCTGGCGCGCCTGTTGCTTGGGCTAGAAACGCCGACCCACGGCGAAGTACTATACCGCGGGCGCAATATCGCCAGCATGGACAAAACGGCGCGTCGCCAATTCTTGCATGACGTGCAATTTGTCTTCCAAGACCCCTATGGCGTTTACAATCCATTTTACAAAGTCGATCATGTGCTGACCAAGCCAATCGCCAAGTTTAAGTTAGCTAAGACCAGACAAGAGGCGCGCCAGTTGATCGAGCGCACGTTGGAGACCGTCGGCTTGCGCCCAGAGGAGACCCTGGGCCGCTATCCTCATGAGATGAGCGGTGGGCAACGCCAGCGGATCATGGTGGCACGTGCGCTGTTGCTCAAGCCACGCCTGATCATTGCTGATGAGCCGGTGTCGATGGTCGATGCCTCGTTACGGGCGACGATCTTGGGCAATTTGCAAAAGCTCAATCAGGAATTTGGCATCTCGATCATTTACATCACCCATGATCTGGCGACGGGCTATCAAATTAGCCATAATATGATTGTTCTCTATCACGGCGCGGTGGCCGAGGCTGGGGATGTCGCACAGGTGGTGCAACAGCCCCAGCATCCCTACACCCAATTATTGATGAACTCGATCCCGCTGGCCGTGCCCGAACGCACCTGGCGGCGCGAAGCGACCACCACCGCTGCTGTCATCAAGCCCGCTGCCGGTCAAATGGGTTGCAAATTTGCGGATCGCTGTCCGCATGTGATGCCAATTTGTAACGAAACACCGCCCGCTCTCTATCGCACCCATGCTCAGCGCGCAGTTGCCTGTTATCTGTATCAAGACGCGCCGCCTTTGCAAAATGCAGGGTTGGAGACAGTCTTTACCACTGCCGCATGAAGTGACCCTATTTGTTCGCTGGCTCGTCAAGGATTGGCGATCAGCCTCAACATGTTCGGCGGCCAATCCGGTCAAACCAATTTGGCGATACGATGGCAGTCGCGCTGCTCGTTTTGGTAACTGTGCTAGTCGTTTTCTTCGTCGGTCAGCGCTTTTTGTCCAAGGGATTGGGACCAGTGGGCTTAAGGGTAAGTAGAGCGCTTAACTCATTTTCAGAAGCCAGCTTTTCGATTGGCGCCAATTTGTCTATGCCAATCTAAAAATTGACGTAACAAAGTTCTCAATGCTACAATCTCCTAGAACTCGTAGGATATTTACAAGAACAGGGGAATAACAATGCCCGTACGTACTGTAAAAAGCGACGAAGCACGCACGCTTTTTCGCGATCTGCTTGATGATGTCACTGCCGGTCGCGAAGTCATTATCGAACGCTATAATAAGCCAGTTGGTGTCCTGATCCCGCATGCGCAATGGCAGCAATGGAAGAAGCTGCAACTGGAAGAGCTTGCCCGCATCCGCGCCGAAATGGCAGCTGGCAATTATTACACCTTCGAACAAGTGGAAGCCAAACTCAAAGCGGATGGGTTATTAGCGTGAGGTGGGAATTACGTTTAAGCCAAAAAGCTGTCAGCGGCCTCTACAGCATTGACCGCTCACTTGTCCCTACCCTGTGGGCGGTCTTGCGTACGTTGGCCGAAGAACCTGAGCTTGCCAATTTGCAGGTGAGCGAAGCTGATCCAAGCATTTACTGGCTGGCCGTTGAAGGTGACATCACAGTCTGGTTGGAAATTCTTGACGAACAGCACGCCATCTTGATCGTCAAAATTGCGTAATCAGCCTGAGCCACCGCAAAACTAACCAAGCACCTGACCTATGATGCTTCACACGCTGGGTGCTTTTATCCGTTGTCAGGCAATATTGTTACGCGCCAGCGAAGTTGCAAACCGTTGAATCCGCCGACAAGCCTCACTCAAAGCCGCTTCCGGCGCGGTCAAACTCAAACGTAAATAGCCCGCCAACGTAGAACCAAACGCCTCACCCGGCAACAGCGCCACCTTTTCTGCCTCCAGCAGCGCATGGCCGAATGCATAACTTGACATGCCGGTCTTGCGCACGTCCACTAGCACATACATGCCGCCTTCTGGCTCATAACAACCGACATCGCCGGCCGCGTTCAAGGCCGCGCAGACTAGATCGCGGCGCGCGCGATAGGCATCACGCATCTGTTTGACTTCGGCCAGTTCATGCGTTAAGGCGTGGCGCGCGGCGTCTTGAATAAAGGGCGGTTGGCCAAAGAGCATGGCCGCCAGCAGATTGCCGATATGCTCGGTCAACTCGGCAGGTGCAATGGTCCAGCCCAAACGCCAGCCGGTCATCGCGTGCGATTTGGAAAGGCTGGAGATTATGATGCTGCGCTCCGCCAGCGCAGGAATATTCGCCGGGCTGAGATGGGGGCGCGTGTAGTTGAAGTTGCTGTAGACTTCGTCGCTGATAATCCAGAGATTGTGGCGCGTGCTCAGATCGGCCAGCGCTTCTAGCTCTTCGGGGTGGAGCATTGCGCCGGTGGGATTGTGCGGCGTGTTGATCAGGATTGCCCGTGTGCGCGGCGTAATCGCAGCGGCCATTTCGGTTGGATCAAAGTGAAAGTCCAGTTCCCTGCGTAATTTGACATAGACCGGGGTTGCGCCGCTTGCGCCGACCACAGGTTCATAGGTGCTATAGACTGGTTCGGGCAAAATCACTTCATCACCGGCTTGTAAGACCGCCATTGCGGCGACATAGAGGCCACATTGCGCGCCCGCCACCACGGCCACATTGGCGCTGGTCGTTGCCTGGCCGCTAGTCTGCGTATGATGGGCTGCAATCGCTGCGCGCAGCGGCATCTCGCCGAGCGACGGCGTGTAATGGGTGCGCCCCTGGCGTAGACTGGCGATGGCCGTTTCAACAATCGGCGATGGTGTGGCAAAGTCGGGGTCGCCGATCGTGAGCAGGATCACATCGGCGCCACGCGCCAACATGGCTTTGGCTTTCCCATGCACATCCCAAGCGTGATAGCCGGAACCTTCGAGACGATGAACAATCTTTGAATAGCGCATAGTCACTTTCAGTTCTATGGGTGATAGATGCTTGTGGTTGTTGTGAGTGGCGGTGGGTTTGGCTGTGTCTAGACATAGGGAGCCAACTGGATTGTAGCATAAGCACAGGTTTTATTGCTAAGTAAGACCTACAGAAAACACTTGTCCTTGACCTTTTGGCTGGCACCATCGTTGTTTCAGTCCTCTGCAATTTCGGACGAAACGCCAGCGCTTGATACAATGAATTCAAATAGTCATAAGTTTCTAACTCAACCTAAAATAGAATTGACCAATGATGCTCAAAATTAACGAACAAGTGATCGCCGGCGCGCCGTCTGCGGCCAAGGCCAGCCCAACTTGGCTGGGCTGGGTCTTGGGGTTGAGCGCGACCACGGGGTTTAGCATTGCGACGCCCCTCAGCCG
>JBBQBY010000244.1:0-9986 GCA_038318235.1 Caldilineales bacterium | reverse complement strand
GGGGCTGGGGGTGAGGCCGCGTTTCTCGCTCACCCACGTACTCGTCTATTCAACAATTCCTGCAAGCCCAACTCCTGCGCGGCCTTGAGCAGTTCCAAATCTGCCGGATCGGGATCTTGCCACATATTGCGTTCGATGGCTTCCAGCAAGCGCTCGGTGATCGCCTGCCATGCCCACGGGTTGCTTTCGGCAAAAAATTGTTGCATCTCTTCGTTGCGCAAGAATTCTTCGGTCAAACGGTGATACATCCAATCTTCCAGCACCTGCGCCGTGGCGTCATAGCCAAAGAGATAATCCATGGTCGCCGCGACTTCGAGCGCGCCTTTGTAACCGTGGCGACGCATGCTGGCCAACCACTTGGGGTTGACCACGCGGCTGCGAAAGACACGCCGCGCCTCCTCGCGCAAGTCACGCGTACGCACGCGGGCCGGATTGCTGCTGTCGCCAAAGTAGCGGCGCGGATTTTTGCCGGTCAGCGCACGCACGGTGGCGATCATCCCTCCATGATATTGCAAATAGTCATCACTGTCGAAAATGTCGTGCTCGCGATTGTCTTGGTTCTTGGTGGCAATTTGCACGCCGCGCAATGCGCTGGCAAATTCTTCCTGCGCCGGGACACCCTCGGCTGTGGCGCCATAGGCATAGCCACCCCAGGCCAGATAGGCGCGCGCAAAATCGGCGTCCGTTTGCCAGTTCTTGGCATCGATCAGCGGCAAAATGCCCGCGCCATAGCTGCCTGGTTTGCAGCCGAAGAGGCGATACCGTGACCGCGCTGCGGCCTGCGTTTCGTCTAAGCCCGCGCCGCGCATGGCGAGTTCAGCCGCTAGCGCATGTTGGCGCGGGAAGTTCATGTCGGCGGGTTCATCGCAATTGATCACAGCCTGCACGGCTTGGTCCATCAACGTGATCAAATGGGGGAAGGCGTCACGGAAGAAGCCGCTAATGCGGCAGACGACATCGACGCGCGGCCGGCCTAGTTCGGCCAAATTAATCACCTCAATGCCGATCACACGACGATTTTCCGGTTGCCAGCGCGGGCGCACGCCGAGCAGCGCGAGCACTTGGGCAATGTCATCACCCGCGGTGCGCATGGCGCTGGTGCCCCAAATGCTGATGCCGACGCTGGTCGGATAGTTGCCTTCTTCACGTTGATAGCGTTTGATCAGATCCTCCGCCAATCCTTGTCCCACTTGCCAAGATGCCATGCTCGGCAACGCCCGTGGATCGATAGAATAGAAATTACGGCCGGTGGGCAAAACATGCGCCATGCCGCGCGTTGGGGCACCGCTGGGGCCAGGCAGAATGTAGCCGCCATTCAACGCATGCAACAGATTCTCAATTTCATCATGCGCGCCTTCGGCCAATTTCGGGACGATAAAGTCGGCGGCGTAGGTTAACGTGGTGGCGATGTCGTCGAAGGCAGCATTCTGATTGGTGGCAGCGGGCAAGAGATTGTAGGTCACGTTTCTAACGTGACATTGTTCCATGACTACGCCTGTCACGCTAGAAGCGTGACCTACATTAAGCGCAGCCAGCAGCGCTTTGCTTTGCGTTTCGATATAGGCAATGACATCAGCGTTGGTGTGCAATGTAGTGGGCAGTTGCGCGTTTACCTGCGTTCGTCGTACACCCGGTTGTTCGTTCAATGCCGCCCAATCTTCGCCGTAGACACGCGCTACGCCGGTAGGCAAACTGGGGGCTTTCACATTCGGCAGCTTAAGTAGATGATAGAGCAATTCGACCAGTTGATCGTCTTCTGGCAAATGGCCCAGAATGTGCAGCCCATCACGAATCTGCGCGCCGGTCAGTTCACACAAATAACCTTCGATGTCTTCGAGCAGATGTGCCACCTGCGCGCCTTGCAATTCGGCGAAGGCGGTCGGCGTGCCATCGTCTAGAAACGCGCCATCCCAGTCGTGGCTGTGATCGCCGTGGTCGGCTTTAAGGATGTAGCTCAGATCATCATCCAGTCGGTGCTGCTTGATCACGTCCCAGATTTGGCGTTGCAGCAGTGGCAACTTGGCCGGATCGAGTTGCTCGGCGGTGTAATATTCATCAACCAGTTGCGCCAATTCAGCCAATGCGCCATACGCGCCGGCGCTGGTCATCGGTGGCGTCATGTGATCGATGATCACGGCGTGGCTGCGCCGTTTGGCCTGGCTGCCTTCGCCCGGATCGTTGATGATAAACGGATAGATCAGCGGCAGATCGCCCAAAAAGAGATCGGGAAAACATTCCGCGCTCAGGCCGACGCCTTTGCCGGGTAGCCATTCGAGCGTGCCATGTTTGCCCATGTGAACAATCGCGTCGGCCTGCCACTCGTCGCGCAGCCAGCGATAGAGCGCATGATAGTTATGCGGCGGCGGCAAATCGGGGCGATGATAGATCACGTTGGGGTCCATATCGTAGCCACGCGGCGGTTGCAAGGCGACAAAACTATTGCCAAAACCCAGCCCAGCCAGCGCAAAAGTATTGTTATGTACATACGCCTTGCCCGGCGGCTCGCCCCACTGGCGGATCATATCCTGGCGGCGCACGGCTGGCACTTCGGCAAACCATTCGGCATAACGCGCCACCGGTACTTTTTCGGCCTGCGCCAACTGCGCATCGGTGAGCCAAGTCAGGTCATACGAGCAGCGGTCGATCAAATTATGCAACAGTTCATCGCTGGTGGCGGGCAAATGATCAATTGTGTAGCCGGCGGTTTGCATGCGCTGCAACAATTTCAGCAAGGAGGCTGGTGCATCCAACCCAACCGCGTTGCCGATACGCGCCGCTTTGGCCGCGCTGTTGGTCAACACGAAGGCGATGCGCTTTTCGGCATTAGGTTTACGACGCAACGTCACCAAGCGCTTCACCAGCCCAACCATGCGCGCGATGCGTTCTGGGTCGGGCGCATAACGCGCACCGCCAGCCACGGTCTCTTCCTTAAATGAGATCGGCACGCTGATAATGCGCCCATCAAATTCGGGAATCGCGACGTTCATGGCTGTGTCCAGTGGGCCGAGACCACGCCCGTTGCGCTGCCAGGCGGCCTGATCGCTGCTACTGGTGATCGCCTGAATGATCGGTACATCGATTTGCGCCAACACACCTTTAGTATCGCCCAGCGCGAAGCTCAGGGTAGAAATGATCGCGTCGACTGGGCCCGTTTCTTGCAGCAATTTGAGCGCCAGTGGCATACCATCGGCATCGCTCTCTTTCAGCGATTGTGTATAAATCGCCCGCGCCGCCAACCCCTGCCGCGCTAATTCCGCAATAATCGCATCAACAAAATCCGTATTCCCGCTGAGAAGGTGGGCGCGGTAAAAGAGAATACCGATGGTGGGATTTACGATTTTTGATTTACGATTTACGAGATTGGGTGCAGAGTCCGCAGTGGCCTTGCTAGGCATAGATTCTACACTGCAACAACTATCTGCACACGCATCGACGGCCTTCCCATCACCCTCGTCAATCGCGGGTGCCCTTTGGGCGCCTAAATCGTAAATCGGCTCGTAAATCCCATGCATCGGCAATTCCTCCGGTGGGTCGAAGCCCCAGCCGGTGACGAGCAGGTGATCGCTCAGACATTGCAGGCCGTTGGCGAGATTCTGCGCGCCGCCACATTGGAAATAGGTGCTCACGGCTTGCGCCAACCCTACGCCGACATTCGAGCGCGCCATCAGCTCGGAGTCGAAGGCTTCGACGGCGGGCAGACAAAGGAGCAGGCCAACCGAGGTTTCCGCCCAGGCTTGCAGACGGGTCAGGCCATGCGCGAACGCACGCGTCGAGTGCAACCGCGCGACCACAATTTGCGCGTTGGGCAACAGTTGATCGAGCAAGGCGTCAATCGCGGCGTCATCCGACAGCCGCCCGATATGCGCGGCTTGGACGGCGGCAAAATCCGCGGGCAACAAACGGCGCGCCTGGGTCAGCGTGAGCAAATCGGTATCGGCTTGCGTCAAGACCAGGATACTTTCGCCCGGTGGCGTGGGCTGCGCCAGTGGCGGCGCGGCCATTGAGGCTTGACCATCCCAGGCAAAACTGTTAAAAATGTGCGGCTGCAAGATCGACGGCACGGGCGTGCTGGCGTCGATCAGCAAGGCTTCAATAAAATCGTAGATCGCCACGATGATCGCCGGATCATTGACCGAATGAAACCAGTAGGGTCGGCCATCGAGGATCAGCGTGACGACATTGGCGAGCACACATGGCCCCAAACAGCCGCCCTGATTGAGATGCACCTTGTTGCGAAACTTGCGGCGCTCCCACTCGTTATGATAGAGATCAGTGGGCACGGGCGCATAGCCGCGACTGGTAATGCCACAGCAGCAGCCGGTAGCGCATACGATCAACATGCCACGATACGCGCCCGCGTTGACCATGCGGCCATCGATCCGCTGCACCATGTTGCGTTGGCGGGTTTCAGTAACCACTTGTTTCTCCTTGTTCAGCAATAGGTAACACATTTGGATTTCGTGAAGTAGGGAGTAGGAAGTAAGGAGTAAGGAGTAAGGAGTAAGGAGTAAGGAGTAAGCGTGGTACTCCCTACTTCCTACTCCCTACTCCCTACTCCCGATTTATCCTCAGCCCAACACGCCATCACGCATCATCAACACCCGATCACACAGCGCATCGAGTAACTGCCGGTCGTGGCTGACGATCACAATCGCCGTATTACGTTGGGCAATTGCCATCAGTAAATGCAAAATAGCCGCTGATACCGAGGCATCGAGCGCGCTGGTCGGCTCGTCGGCGATCAGCAACGCCGGCTCGGCGATCAACGCCCGCGCAATCGATACGCGCTGGCATTGACCGACCGAGAGCACGCCGGGGCGCGCTTCTAGATCAATGTGCGCCAGTCCGACTTCGGCCAAGCGGGCCTCGGCAAGCGCACGGCGTTCGTGGACCGAAGTACGCGGACGATGCGGCGCGGTCAACGGTTCGGTGATGCTACGCCAGATCGGCCAGCGGCGGTCGAGACTACCGACGGGGTCTTGAAAGATCGGCATCACAAAGCCACCACGCACCCGGCGCACAATGCCTTTTCCCGCCTGTGCGACGACAACACCATCCAGGCAAATCTGACCAGTGCTCGGCGGCTCAATTGTGGCCAGCAGCCGCAACAGGGTGGACTTACCGCAGCCGGATGGCCCGCTGATACCGACGATTTCGCCGCGGGCGACTTCTAGATCAGCGTGGATCACCGCCCGTACAATAGCGTTGCCACGGCTGTAGTGTTTGCTCACTGCGCGCGCCTCCACCACAGGCGGGCCAACCTGGGCTGGCCGCGTGCTGACGCCCGCGGCCAGGGGACTAAGTGCTGGCGACGGAAGACTGATCGCTTCCGTGTGGCCTTTGGGCGCCAGCACGGGGCAGGCCACACCGTTGATCAGTGTGGGTGTCACTACTAGGCAGGGAGGCCGAACATACAGGCAACGCGGCGCAAAGGCACACCCGGCCAGTTCGCCGATCAAGCGCGGCGGTGTGCCCAGTAGTGGTTCGGGGAGGATGCCTGGCTGATTGGGCAAGGCTTTGAATAAGCCAATCGTATAAGGATGTTGGGGATGATGGCGCAGCGTATTCGTTGCGGCGATCTCTACAATCTGGCCCGCATAACAGACCGCAATGCGATCAGCGTGGCGCGCGACTAGGCCAATATCGTGGCTCACCAGCAGCACCGCGGCCCCTTGCGCCTTTAACGCGCGCAAGGTGACGTCGGCGCGGTCGGCGTCAAGCGCACTGGTTGGCTCATCGGCGATGAGGAGCGCTGGGTGATGGGCGGACGCCGCGGCAATCGTTGCCCGTTGCAACATACCACCGCTCCACTGGTGCGGATAACGCTGCATGTTGGTCGTTGGCTCTGGAATGCCGAGTTGGGCCAACTTATCAATCACGGTCTGCGTGGGCGGCGACTGGTTGTGGGCGCGCCAGGCTTCGGCGACATGATCGAAAATGGAGGCGAGCGGATTGCAGGCTTCAAAGGGGTCTTGCGCGACAAACCCGGCCACCAAGCCGCGCAATGCGCGCAGCCGGGCTTCGCTGCTGCCAACGATTTCGACGCCGTTGATCTGGATCGAGCCGCTGATCTGGGCGTTGGCAGGCAACAGGCCAAGCACGGCGCGCGCGATGGTCGTTTTGCCAGAGCCCGATTCACCGACCAGGGCCAAACATTCGCCCGGATAGAGTTCAAAGCTCACCCCACGCACGGCTTGGACGCCGTTGGCATAGCGAATGTCTACGTTGTTATATTGCAAGATTGGTTTTGTTGTCATCATATTCTTTCTACGTGGCTGCACGGCCTCACCCCCCAACCCCCTCTCCTGAATCAAAGGGCTGAGTTCAGGAGAGGGGGAGCAAAACAACTGCCGTTCGTCGCTTCTACTGAAGCGCCCCCCTCTTCTGAAACAGCCCTACCATTCAGGAGAGGGGCCGGGGGTGAGGCAGCCCTTAATCCCGCCCCGGATCGAGCACATCACGCAGGGCATTGCCGATCAAATTGGCCGCGAGCACCGAAGCGAAGATCAAACCGGCGGGTGCGAGCAGGAGCCAGGGTGCAATCGGAAAGTAAAAGCGGGCGTCGACGAGCATCGATCCCCATTCAGCCAGCGGTGGTTGTACACCCAAGCCCAAGAACGAAAATCCCGAAATCGCCGTGATCATGCCGCCTAGTCCCAAGGTGGCGATCACGGCCATTTGCGTCATGACGCCGGGCAGGATATGACCCCACATGATGCGCAGCCAATTGATCCCCGCCAACCGTGCGGCGATCGCATCCGAGCGCTGGGTGGCGGTTAGGACATAGCTGCGCGCAAGCCGGGCATAATAGGCCCAGTCGGCGATGATCAGCGCCAGCAGCAAGTTTTGAAAGCCGGGGCCGAGGATGCCGATCATCGCAATCGCCAACACCATGCCGGGCAGCGTCATCAAGATGTCAACCAGACGCATCAACCCGTTGTCGAGCGCGCCGCCCGCCATACCGGCCACCACGCCCACGAATAATCCAATCGTGAATGTGCTGGTCAGGACAAGCAACGATGCGCCCAACGAACGGCGTGCGCCATCCATCAGCCGCGCGAGTACGTCACGCCCGGTGTGATCGGTGCCTAGCCAGTGCGCGCGGCTGGGTGGTTGCAGCGCCACGGCATAATCCGGCAAATCAGGATCGTAGGGCAGGGCAAGCGGGCCGCCAAGCGCCAGCAGCAGGAGCAGGAGTGCCGCAATCAGCCCAATGCGCGCCTCGCTGTGCCGCCACAAACGTTGCCACAGTCCGTAGGCGGCTTCTGGGGCGATCTCGATGCGCGCGGCATGGGGCAAATTAAGAATTTCCGTTACACTCAACTTGCCCTCCGTTGGCGGATGCGCGGGTCAACCCACATGTTGACCAGATCGACCACCAAACTGGCGGTCACATAGGAAAGGCCGCTAAGTAACACAAATCCTTGCACGACCGGGAAATCGCGGGCGCTGAGCGCGTCCAACACGTAATGCCCAACGCCCGGCCAGGTGAAAATTTCTTCAATGATCGGAGCACCGCCAATCAGCGCGCCAATGCTCACCCCCAGCGCGGTCAGGAACGGCAAGGCGGCGTTAGGCAGCACATAACGCAGCAAGACGCGTAATTTTCTTGCACCGCGCGCGCGTGCCACCAACGCATAATTCGCACCGAGCGCTTCCAACATGTTGGCGCGCAGCAATTGCGTCCAGTTAGCGGCTTTGAGCATAGCCAGGCAGAGTGCAGGCAGCAAGACCAATTCGGTTGCGCCATTCGAGAGCACGCGCCCGATCTTCGCGCCGACGACCAGGTATTGCAAGAGCAACAGGCCAACGAGAAAGCTGGGCACCGACGCGCCAATCTGCGTCAATAGGCGGATCAGGCGATCCGGCCAACGTCCTTGCGTGGCAACGGCGATCAGCGCTGCTATCACGGCCGCGATGATGGCAATCACTAGCGCCGTGGTCAGCAGATAGAGCGTGGCGGGCAAGCGCTTTGCCAATTCGGCCAGCACAGGTTTACCTGACCGATAAGAAATCGACAGATCGCCGCGCACAACATGCCCCAACCACTGGACGTACTGCACCGGCAGCGGGCGATCCAGCCCCAGCGCCTGGCGCGTTTGCGCAATCAGGATCGGGTCGGGGTCTGCCCGGCCTTGCGCCTGCAAGATGCGCAAGGCCGGGTCGCCGGGCGCGAAGGAAAGCATGGCCCAGACGAGCACGCTGGCGCCCAACGCGGTGAGGATCGCTTGGAGCACACGCTTGCCAATCAGGCGTACAATGTCCAATCGCCCAGCGGTCATTACTGTCCCTTTGCCGGTTGCGTCTGCCACGAAACGTGATAAAGCGCGAAGCCGGGCTGATAATCTTTGTAGCGGTCGTTGACGATCACGCGGCCTTTGCTGAAGTTAATATTGAAGGCATAAGGCGTCTCCTCGATCATGATCTGTTGGATGCGCTTGAGCATTGCTGTGCGCTTGGCCGGGTCCACCGTGACTGCAAGTTCTTCCGTCAGTTGGTCGATTTCCGCATTGGAAAACTTGCCATAGTTGCGATCACCTTTGGTCGTATAATAGCGGCGCAAAATCGGTTCGGGGATGCCCCAACTGGTCGTCGAGTTGCTGATCAAGCCGGCGTTCCACGGCACGGTATTTTTCAGCATGGCGTCGTTGATATCGTCCACCGATTGAATTTCGACCTGGAAGCCGATCTGCTTCAACTGGCTCTGGATCGCATTGCTGGCTGGGACGAGGTCGGGCTGCTGCGGGTAGATGATCAGCAGAAACTTGAGCAGCTGGCCGTCTTTGGCGCGAATGCCATCCGCACCGATTTTCCAACCGGCGTCATCCAACAATTTGGTCGCCGCGGCCACATCGGTCTGCTGATTTTTGATCGCCCACGGGAAGATCGGCGCGTACCAGCCGGTCGCGGGGTCAAACACTTTGGCGAAAACGGTGTTGGTGATCTCGTCGTAGTTGACGGCTTTGATGATCGCCTTGCGCACGGCCAAATCGTTAAACGGTGGCGCTTGCAAATTCATCACCAACATAAAACCACCCGTGCCAGGCGTGCCGAAATTGAAGTGAAGACCCGGTGTTTTTTCGACTACAGGTTTGGCCGCGGTCGGCGGATAGAGCGCAATGTCGGCTTCATCATTCTGCACAGCCAACAAACGCGCCGATGGGTCGGTCACAAAACGCACCGAGACGCCGGGCAACGCCGGTTTGCCTTGCCAATATTGCTCATAGCGCTTGAGCACCATTTCCTGTTCATTGAGACTCACAATGCTGTATGGCCCGGTATAAATCCCCGCGCCCGCCAACTTCGCCCAATCCTCGCCTACTTTATCAACCGTGGCGGCGTCGTAGATCATAAAAATGTCTTCGTTCGACAGCGCGCCGGGCAACGCAGGGAACGGTTGGCTGGTTTTGACCGTGATTTCCAAATCACCGGTGACCGCGAACTTGGCGTCGGCGGGAAGCGAGCCTTGCGCCGTCCCCGAATTTTTCATCTGGCGCGTGATACAGGCGAGCACCGCTGCGGCATCGACCGGCTTGCCATTCTGAAAAGTAAGCCCCTTGCGTAAGGTCATTTTCCAGGTCAGATCATCGGTATTGGTCAACGCTTCGAGCAGCCACGGATGAAATTTCCCGTCGGCGCGGAACTGCATCAGCATTTCGGCCACGCCAAATTCGGGCATCCAAAAGCCATCTTCCGCCGGATTCAGCGTGTCAACCGAGAACGAGGTGACGATGCGCAATGCGGCCGGTTCGGTGGTCGCGCCCGCCGCCGATTGGGCCACGGGTTGTGGTGACACACAGGCCGCCAGCAGTATGAAGAGGCCGAGCAATGGGATCAGTAAACGAAGTTTCATTCAATTTCCCCTGTCTGACAAAATAAAAAAGCTGCACTCCACTGGGACAGGAATGCAGCCAACAAAAAGCCCGCCAATTGGCGGGCTAGCAACAAAGCAGACAGGGAAACCCAGCATACTCTGTGCTCGGCCC
>JBBQBY010000243.1:0-10159 GCA_038318235.1 Caldilineales bacterium | reverse complement strand
CACGCAGGCTTTGCCCCAGCGTTTCGCCTTCGGTGGCGGGTATGATGGGGCGACGGGGGATCAGCGAAATGAAAATCAGTGCACTGCCCATCAACAGCGCAATGATCAAATAGGTGGTCGGGATGCCAAGCCGGTCAATCGCCAAACCGGCCAACGGTCCACCCGTAATCGCGCCGGCCTGCCAGATCGTGCTCATCCAGGTTGAACCCTTCGCTGCTTGTTCCAGTGGAATCACCTGCTGTTCAAAGGCCGATGTGGCCGGGCGCAAGAAGCCAGAAGCGACACCGATCAAGAAAACGACAGCATAGATAGCCAGAACGCCCAAATATTGGATATTAATCGAAATCAGAACCAACAATAACATACAAATAACTTCGCCGCTGGCTGTGGTCAACACAATCCGTTTGCGGTCACCGCGATCGGCAATGTGACCGCCCAGTAATGAAAGCGACAGCGCCGGAACAGCTTGGACTAGACCTAGCCAACCCAAGGCTAATGGATCCTTCGTCAGCACATAAAGTTGATAGCCTATCACGGTGGCAAAGCCCATACCGCCCAGGGCATTACACAAGCGTGCGCTTAACAGATATTGAAATTCGCGCAAATGTAAGATGTCAGTTTTTTCTGCCGCGCGCGGCGCAACAGGTGATGGGGAAGACGTACTCAAAATTTCCTACTTTCTACAACAACGTATTATGAAGCCTTTTGTGATGCGCGCCAATCAGCGCCTGGCCTGCATTGGTAACAATGCCCGATCTTTACTTTTAAATCATCAAGGCTTAACCAATGGGTGCGTCCCAAATTTTCAGCAAAAATCTTCCTGGAAGAGGTCAGACTCGCGTTGGTTAACGAACCAATCTTTGACCTCTTCCAGGAAGATCGGTAGCGCCCGAAAATTTAGGATGCACCCTTAATCAATAAAAGCGCCAACATTCAAAATCCCCGCCGGGTCCCAACGCGTTTTGAGCGCGCGCATCAATTGCATGGATTCAGGTTGATAGCCCCAAGGATCAAGTCTGCCTCGCAAGCGTGGGGGTATGGCCATCACAACGGCATAGCCACCGCGCGCGTTCACCAGGCGGCGCACGGCCGTCAACCAGACCTGCACCGCTTCGCGCGAGCCGGCCAACGTCTCGGGCGGTAACGTTGCATAGATCATACCGGCGCCAAAATCGAGCAGGTTTTTCTGGCCCTTCAACTGCGGCAATGCCAGGCTAACTTCGCTCAGCACCTGCGCCGGTAGGCCAATGCGCACTGCCAATCCGTCTGCGCCAGTTTGGCTGAGATGATTAGCCCAGACGCTGGTTCCGGTCAAATTAGTTTCGAGCATGCTCGTGGTGCCACCATGCCGCAGAAGCGTCGCCACTTGGGCCAGTTCGGCGTCCACATCTTCGGGCAGACCTTCGGCGGTATAGATGAGCGTATAGGGCGCGGCTTGCAGCCCGGGTAATTGTACGCCTTCCGCCACCAATACCGCCGCAGCGACCATGGCTTGGGGCATCAGCCGCTGCGCCAATGCGATGCCTTGTTTTAGATCGTTCACCGGCACACCAAGTGTCCGCTGGGCGCGCGGCGCAGGAATCAATTTTAAGGTTACGTCGGTTAACAAGCCTAATGTACCCTGTGATCCCACAAAGATTTTGGGCAGATCATAACCGGCCACATTCTTGACCACGGCGCGCCCAGCACGAATCACACGCCCATCGGCCAATGCGACTGTCGTTGCCAAGATCAGGTCGCGCAGCGCCCCATAACGCATGCGCAACGGCGCGTTGATATTCGTGGCAATCAAGCCGCCAATCGTCGTCGCTGGCCAGGGTGTCGCCAACGGTGCTTGCAGGCCATGCGCTTGCAAGAATGCTTGTAATTCATGCAGTGGCATGCCTGCCCCCACAGTCACATAGAGATCGTCCTGGGCGAAGACTTTGATGCCTTGCAACTTACTGGTGGAAAGCCAGACATCAACGTCCGCCCGATCCGCATCGACCTGGCTGCCAATTTGCACACGCTGTTTCGCCGCAGATAAGGCGCGCAACCCCGCCGCGGCTTCCTCTGCATTGCTTGGCGTCCACCAATTTCCCGTTGGCAAAACCGGCTCCACATACGTAGGCGCGGGGATATCATCGGGGAAAACCTTGCCAGGGTTGAGCAAATTGTGCGGATCGAGCAACTGTTTGAAATCGAGCATGGCCGAAAGTTCAGCCGCAGTATACATCACCGGCATGTAACGGCGTTTCTCGATGCCGACACCGTGCTCGCCGGTAATACTGCCTTCCTTGGCAATCGCCAGCTCCACAATTTCGTCACAGGCCTGAAAGGTGCGCCGCATCACCTCTTTGTCGCGCGCATCGCACAAGATTAGCGGATGCAAGTTGCCATCACCGGCATGGAAGACATGTCCGGCGCGCAATTGGTATTTGTCGCAAATTTTGTCAACATCGGCCAGCGCCTCGGCCAAGCGACTGCGCGGCACAGTGACATCGACCAGATAAAAGGTGGGCGCCAGCCGTGACATCGCCCCAGCCGCGCTCTTGCGCCCGTACCAGATCTTCTGGCGTTCTTCCTCGCTCTGCGCAATGCGCAGGCTATGTCCGCCGTTTTGCGTCAAGATGTCGGCCAATTCTTCCATCTGGCTGTCCAAACTCGCTGGATAGCCGTCTACTTCTACGATCAAGCCCGCTCCCGCGGTCACCGGCAAGTTGGCGGCAGCATAAGCTTCGATCATGCCCATGACTTTCTGGTCCATCATTTCCAGCGTCGCCGGCACCAACCCTGCGGAAATCACTGCCGAAACGGCTTTTCCGGCCTGCTCAATCGAGTCAAAGGCCACCATCATTGTTTTAACGCCCGGCGGGTTGCGGATCAGGCGCACCTCCGCGCGTGTGACAATGCCTAGTGTGCCTTCACTGCCGACCAGAATGCCGCACAGATCATATTCGGGATAGTCCAGCGCGCGTCCACCTAAATTGACGATCTGCCCGTCTGCCAGTACCACTTCCAAACCGGTAATATAGTTGGTGGTGACGCCATATTTGAAACAGTGCGGGCCACCGGCATTCTCGCCCAAGTTGCCACCAATCGTCGACGAGCGCCCGCTCGAAGGATCGGGCGGATAGTAGAGCCCGGCTTGCTTGGCCAACGCGTCGAAGACCAGATTGACCAGGCCCGGTTCGAGCACGGCGCTGCGCCCTACGGCGTCGAATTCGAGCACATGATTCATGCGCGCAAATTCAACGATAATGCCGCCATGTTCGGGCACTGCGCCGCCGGAGAGGCCCGTGCCCGCCCCACGTGCGATCAAAGGCACTTTCGCTTGGTGCGCCCATTGCATAATGCGGCTGACATCAGCCGTGGAATTGGCATAAAAAACGCCATCGGGCTTGCCGCGGTCAAAACCAGCATCGACCTCATACGTGATCAATTCCGTCGGGTTGGTAATCAGTTGGCGTTTGTCGAATAGTTGAGTAGGGAGTGCATATGTTGTCATAGGGTAGGGTCAAATCACAGATGGATCAATCATTTTGGTGTTGCAGAATTTCAAGCTGGGCCAGCGCCGTTTCGAGCGTTATTTCCTGGCAGGGAAAAGGACCAGTTTCTAGGTCAATACCCTGGTGCGCTGCTTCCAATATGGCGACCATGCATGCTACGATATGCGTCTGATCGCGCTCGCTATAACGGTCAAAGTTTTCTGGCAATTCGCTGTAATCCACAAACTCATAGGTGAATAGCGCTTCTTGCACAGTTTTGTGATAAGGCGTGCCAAAATCAAATTTCAAAACGTCGTCAGCGTTTAAGGGAATCGCCACCGCTGGAATCGGGTCGTTGACATCAAACTGATGCAGATACAGTTTGCCTTCGGAAATCATAGGGCGCGGCTCAATCACAAGAATGCGATAGGGATGCGCTTCGGGTGAAGGCAAACGACTTCGCCCACGCACCCGGTAGCTTGGAATCCGGCTGAAGGTGGGGGCCGACTCATGCAGATAATCCACTTCGACAAAGACAATGGCGCTATCTAACAATTTGCGCCGTTTGAGACGATACTCTGTTGCATGCTGGCCGCCTGGTTTGTTAGACGGCGAAAGCAGTTCAATCCAGGCAACCGGTTCACCGCGCACATCGCCTGACACGGCTTCGTAAATGGCAATTGCTCTGAATTCTGCGGGTTCCTCTTCATAATCGAGAATCTCAGGCAAGTCGAGGACCGCATCATACGCACCTGTGAACCCTGTTGTCGTGCGGACAAACGGGCGCACCGGATCAGGATCATAGATCGTCAGATCGGATTTAGGTTCGCTGTCCAGTTTATCCATCCGCCGAATTTGCAACGACTTTTCAATCGCTGCCGTATAGCCTAGCGGCAGCAATTGCAACTTGATCGCTTTAGTTACATCAACAATATAGCTGGTGTGAAATTCACTCCAGTCTCCGTCCGCTTGCCAGTAGCTATGCAAATGCGCATTAATCCCCAGATATTGGTTTTTAAACGAACGGATTTTTTTCATCTTACTCATTCACTCCTTTGGTAGGAACGATCCAACAATTCTACCAGATGAACAACCTCAGCCTTTAGCCCTTTTTTCTGCACACCGTGGATCAATTGCATGTGACAACCCGTATTGGTCGTGACGACAATATCTGCCCTAGTGCCGGCCACATCCGCCATCTTGGCGTCGAGCACCTGTTCCGCCGTTTCTGCCTGCATGATGTTATAGACGCCGGCGCTGCCGCAACACATGTCGGGCTTTTGCAATTCGACAAAGGTGAGGCCAGGAATGGCTCTCAGCAATTGGCGGGGCTGGCGCACGACTTTTTGCCCATGGCGCAGATGACACGAATCCACATAGGTGACGCGCACGTTCAACCGGCCAGTGGGCGGGGTGTGGAGATGGTCGGCCAGGAATTCGTTGATATCTTGTAACTTGGCCACGAACTGTTTGGCTTTTTCGGCGTAAATAGGGTCGTCGCCCAGCATATGAGCATACTCTTTGAGCGTAGCGCCACAGCCGCCCGCATTGTTGATAATGGCATCATAGCCGCGATCGCCAAAGGCATCGATATTCTGGCGGGCCAGGTCGCGCGCTAGGTGTCCTTCGCCGATGTGTAAAGCTGCGGCGCCGCAACAGGTCTGCAACTGCGGAAAATGCACCTCATAGCCGTTGCGCTGCAAGACCCGCACCGTTGAGGTGTTGACATCGGTCAGAAAGGCATCTTGGACGCAGCCGTAGAGAAAAGCCACGGTGCCGCGTTTTTTACCAATCGCCGGCGCAGGTTTGCTATAATTAGGAAAACGCAACGAGAGCGGCGGTAATAAGTTTTCCATGGCGCGCAAGCTGGGCGGCAAGAAGCTCAGTTTACGTACTAGCTTGGATAAACCCGTGGCTTGATAGACGCGCATCAGGCGCGCCACAAAGCGCAACCGGTCACGATGGGGCAACATCTGGCGCAAAGCCAACCAGCGCACGCCCCGTTCTAGTGGTGTAATCGTCGTGGACGTTTCGGCAATTGCGGCGCGGGCCGTCTCGAATAATAAGCCATATTGCACGCCCGACGGACACGCTGTTTCACAGGCGCGGCAGCCCAGGCAGAGTTCAATATGTTCGGCAAACGCGCCATTTGTGTCAATTCGTCCATCGGCGGCGGCGTGCATCAACTGAATGCGTCCGCGCGGGCTGTCCATCTCCGTTTGCAGCACGGCATAGGTTGGGCAAGCGGGCAGACAGAGACCACAGTGAACGCACTGATCTAGTAAATTTCTAAACTCAGGTGAAGCAAGCGAAGTTGTCGGTTCCATACCCAGTAAGATAGCACAACCAGATAATCTTGTCGAACAGAAATGGGTAGGTAGAAGGGATTAGTAGAAGGGATTATAAGGATACGGGATTAGGGATACAAGGGGTGCGTATTGGGATCTATAATCCTAGATCCTTTAATCCCACTAAACTCTACTATTCTCATCTTTTTGTTGCTTGCCATTTTCATCTGTGCTACCATACTTTTACCGAAACCCAGCAAGGAGAAAGCATTTATGAATTGTCCGAATTGTGGCAAGTGGAATCCCGAAGATAAAGAAGTGTGTTGGCGCTGTCAAAGTCCACTGCCCAAACCCGAACCTAAAAAAGCTAAACGTCAAAATTTCGCCGGCTTCCCGATTTGGATGTGGGTTGCCTTGATCTTATTCTTTTTGGCCACGACCCTGGGCCAATGTTTTCTGGGCGGGACGCTTGGTCGTTAAGCGTAACGCGACTAGATCCTTCCCTAACCCTCCCCTGCTGGGAGGGACTGTTTGGTGGACAGAATGAGCCACTTCGTTTGTCTCATGACAGGCTCCCTCCCAGCAGGGGAGGGCGGGGGGAGAGGTCGCTTGGCCCGTCTATTGTTTTATCCATAATGACTTTTCCATACCCAAATGAATGAACCCGAAATCGCAAATCGGCTTGTCCAATGGCATCTTCAGCACCAGCGGGCGCTCCCTTGGCGCACCGTACCGGCGGGCCAGCGTGATGCCTACGCCGTCTGGATCAGTGAGATCATGGCGCAGCAGACGCGCCTGGAGACCGTTGTCGATTATTATCATCGTTGGATGGAACGTTTTCCCACCATCGAACTGCTGGCGGCGGCCGATCAACAAGATGTGCTCAAGTTGTGGGAAGGCCTGGGCTATTATGCGCGCGCCCGCAATTTACATCGCGCTGCGCAACAGGTGGTGGCCGAGTACAACGGCCAGTTGCCCAGTGACCGCGCCACGCTGCTTAAATTGCCTGGCATTGGTGAATATACGGTCGGCGCGGTTTTGAGTATGGCCTTTGGGCAGACCGAGCCGATTCTCGATGGCAATGTCAAGCGGGTGCTCAGCCGGTTGGCCGATATTGATCAGCCGATCAACGAAACTGCCACACTCAAATTGCTCTGGCAATTGGCGCGTGCCGTGGTCGAGGCCGCGCCCGCGGGAACGGCTGGCATCTGTAACGAAGCGTTGATGGAATTGGGTGCGCTGATCTGCGTACCCGGTGAGCCACGTTGCTTGCTCTGCCCGCTGATTGATTTTTGTGCTGCCGCCGCTAACGGCACCCAGGCGCAGCGCCCGATTATGCCCGTGCGTAAGGCGACACCGCATTATGATGTCGCGGCTGGCATCATCTGGCAGGGTGACCCTTTTACCTCCAAAGTGCTGATTGCGCAACGGCCACAGTCGGGCTTATTGGGCGGGCTGTGGGAATTCCCAGGCGGCAAACTGGAACCAACCGACGCTGATCTGCCCGCCTGTCTGCGCCGTGAGATTGCGGAAGAACTGGCTATACAGATCGAAGTAGGTGAATTTGTGACCGTTGTGCAGCATGCCTACACCCATTTTCGGATCACATTACACGCCTTTCATGCCCGCCATGTCAGTGGTGAACCCCAAAAGATCGGTTGCGCTGATTGGCGTTGGGTCGATCTGGCTGATTTGGACGTGTTTCCGTTTCCAGTCACCGATCTGAAGATCATTCAGGCTTTGCGCCAAGCAGATTCACTAATTAAGCATTCCGTCTTAACCATTCAGCCTTAACCATTTTCCTATGCACATCGGTCAAGATTATATCGGCGTCGGTGTTGGCGCTATGGTCTTCAATGACAAAAAACAGGTCTTCTTGGCACAACGTGGTCCGCAGGCGCGTAACGAAAAAGGTTGTTGGGAATTTCCCGGTGGTCGCGTAGAATTTGGCGAAAAGCTTGTGGATGCGCTTTGCCGCGAGTTTCTGGAAGAATATGGCCTGCAAATCGAAGTATTAGACTTACTCTGCGTGACCGATCATATCATCAGCGCCGAAAATCAGCACTGGGTTTCGCCTACCTTTTTAGCCCGGTATGTCGCCGGTGTACCTCAGATGCTTGAACCGGAAAAATGTACCGCGATCGGCTGGTTTTCCTTGACCGATCTACCCGCTCCGCTCTCGTTGGTGACGATCGATAATCTCAATGCCTACCGCGCCAGTCCCGCCGCCCTCACTTGATCATTGTAAACCTCGGAATATCTCTCACAGACGGCGTGGGATAAATGCTCTACAAGATCAATGAGCTGATCACGATTTAGCGTACAAGGTAGAGCAAGATGGAAAACAGTGAAGCGCAGGCCGTTACAACGTTAACCCTCTTTGGCTACCCTCGGCGAGCGCAACTGTGGGCGTTTTTGCAAATGGGCTTGGCGCAGCGGGCGTTGGCGAATGTGCCAGGGTTGCGCTTCTGGAAATTATTAGGCAGTGGGCATGGGCGCGGCTTTAGTCTGCAACCCAACTGGGGGCGCTATGGATTCCTGGCTGTCTGGGAAACGCCTACTCATGCCGATACTTTTTTTGCCAGCGCACCGCTGATGGCGACCTATCGGCGTCACGCCGCCGAAATCTGGACGATTCGTCTGTTGCCAGTGCAGGCGCACGGCGCTTGGTCTGGGATCAATCCTTTTTTGCCACTTAGTTTGCAGCCGATTACCGGTCCGGTCGCCGTTTTAACCCGCGCGGCCATTCGTTGGCCGCAATTGATCAATTTCTGGCGCGCTGTCCCCGCCACCAGCCAGGCGATTGAGCAGGCTGATGGCTTGTTAGCCTCGATTGGCATCGGTGAAGCGCCGTTTGTGCGGCAGGCAACCTTTAGTCTGTGGCGTAGTGTGGCTGATGTGCAGAAATTTGCTTACGGCCTGAATGTCCATCGGGCTGCGATCCAACGGACGCGCGCCGAAAAATGGTATCGAGAAGAATTGTTCGCCCGTTTCGTGCCGATTGCGTCAGAAGGCAGTTGGCAGGGGTACGACCCGCTGCGGGAGTATAACGCTAGCATAAATACTAATTCAGTGAAAGATAGATAGATTTCTATCCGTGTTTATGCTTTTACCGCTTGCATCTCTTCCGCGACAATTGCAAGCAGATCATCGATGGTCTTGATCTGATCGTGCGCCAACAACCAGCGAGCGCCGATCTTGATCGCCAGACGTTCGCCAATCGCACGTTTGGTCGTGTCTTCAATGCTGCTGATGTCCCACACGCTGACCACGCCCATCATACGGCGCAACATTTTGCATCCTCCATGACCAGCGGTGTCGCGCAGAATGTTGAGGATATAACGGCGGCGAAATTCGGCAAACGCTTCTTCTCCGCCTGGATAATTCCAGTATTGCGGTGGTGCTAATTCGCCTTGATTGTTAGCCAGCCAGAGCGTTTCAAATTTTTGGGCGAATTGCTGCCAGATCTCGCGCACCATTTCTAGTAGATATTGTTGATATTCTGCCCGTTGCTCACGGTCCGCCGTATGCCCATAGTGGGCGGCCAAATTCAAGACCAAATTTTCTAGCACCGCGCCGATGTCAAAGCCCATTGGTCCATAAAAGGCGAACTCTGGATCAATGATGCGTGTATCCTCGGCATTCACCATCAGGCTGCCCGTGTGCAAGTCACTGTGGATCAGCGCCTGGGCGTGCGTCATGTAACTTTCTTTCATCTCTGCCGCTGCAATCTTTAATGCGCCGTTTGTGCGCACCCATTGCACTTGATCGTTCACCAGTGGATTCCACCTGTTCTCAGGTGAATCCATGAACGGATTGGTGAAGACAAAATCTTCTTGAATTTTGTTCAAATGCGGGTTGATATACTGCGCCTGAAGTGTCTTTTTTTCCAACCCCGTCAGATAAAGGTCAGAAGTGAAAAAGAGATTGCGCGCCAGAAAAGTCGAGATATGCTCGGCAAAATGGGGCAAACGCTGGCGCGCGACCAACGCCTTGCGCATAATCAAGTGGTCGCTCAAATATTCCATGACCACCAGTGACATCTCGTCATCTACATCATAAATTTCGGGGGCGAGGCCAGGGGTCAGCTTGTTGTATTGGAGCAGCGCCTGGGTTTCAAAGCGCATGCGTTCGCGCGTCAATGACCACGCTTCGCCCAAAATGCGCAAGTAGGGCAACGCCTGTTTGACAATGGCCGCGCGCGGCCCGCCGTCCTCAGGCTTGCCTAGCGTTTGGACAATGTAGACCATATTCAAATTGCCGTCGCCCACCTCTTTGGCCGTCAAGGACGCGTTCTTTGGGAAGATACGTTCCAGCGCCGGGCGGCTTTTGATGTAGTCGATGATGGTCTGTTCGGTGAGTGCTTGGTAGGCCATGATCTGCTTGTTTCTCCTCCTTTGATTG
>JBBQBY010000242.1:0-10176 GCA_038318235.1 Caldilineales bacterium | reverse complement strand
GGAGCATGCCTATCTACAGCCTGAGGCGGGGCTCGCCTATATCGATGAAGCAGGCCGCGTAACAGTCCAAGTCGCAGGCCAGTGGGCGCATGACGATCAGGAACAGATCGCCCACGCGCTTAAACTGCCATTGGAACAAGTACGCGTGATCTATCCAGCGATTGGTGGGGCATTTGGTGGACGCGAGGATATGTCCGTCCAGATCGTGTTAGCGCTGGCGGCCTGGAAATTGCAACGCCCGGTCAAGATCATCTGGACGCGTGAAGAATCGATGATCGGCCATCACAAGCGGCACGCCTATACGATCAAGGCTAAATGGGGCGCGCGCCAAGATGGCAAATTGATCGCGGCGGAATGCGAACTAATTTCCGATGCTGGGCCTTATGCCTATACGTCAACCAAAGTGTTGGGCAATGCAACGTTGATGGTGACAGGGCCGTATGAAATTCCGCATGTCAAGGTCGATGCCTATACGGTGCTGACTAACAATGTGCCGGGCGGCGCTTTTCGCGGTTTTGGTGGCCCGCAAGGTGCATTCGCCGCCGAGTTGCAGATTGAAAAGCTGGCCGAAGCATTGGGCATCGACCCCATTGCGATGCGCATGAAAAATTTGATGACCGACGGATCGATCTCGTCGGTGGGTACGCACTTTCCACCCGGCGTGACGATTGACAAAGTCGTCGCCCGCTGTGCGCAAGAGGCAGGCTGGTCCCCGGACAAACCGCTTCAGGCCAGCGAGCAACCCACGCAACCTTATCTGCGGCGCGGACGCGGCTTTGGGTGCGCGTTTAAGAATATCGGTTTCTCGTTTGGCTTCCCCGAACGTTGCGTGGCAAAGCTTGAATTGCGTGGTACGGCTGAGGTCGAAGAAGTTATTTTGTACCATGCGGCGGCTGAGGTCGGCCAGGGCTCACACACCGTCTTGCGGCAAATGGCGGCTGAGGCCGTGGGTGTGCCAGTGGAAAAGGTGCATTTAGTCGCGTCGGACACATCGACCAGCGGCGATTCGGGCAGCGTTTCGGCTTCGCGTATGACCTTTATGGCAGGCAATGCCATCTTGGGCGCGGCCGCAGTGGCCTTAAAAAAGTGGAAGGATGAGGAACGGCCGGCGATTGGCCATTATCGTTATGTGCCGCCCGTCACCACGGCCCTCGACCCCGAAACCGGTTACTGTACGCCCAATTTTGCCCAGGGGTACGTGGCTGAAGCCGTCGAAGTTGAAGTGGACATGGAGACCGGGCATGTGCGCTTGATCGATGTGATCTGTGCCGACGACGTGGGCAAGGCGATCAATCCGCAACAGATCGAAGGGCAGATCGAAGGCGCAGTGATTCAGGCGGCGGGCTATGCTTTACTGGAAAATTTTATCATGAAAGATGGGCGCGTGTTGACGCCGCATCTCTCCAACTATCTGATCCCAACCGTGTTAGATGTGCCGGCGCGCGTCAAGTCAGTCATCCTGGAATATGCCGATCATGTCGGGCCGTGGGGGGTGCGTGGCATGTCGGAGATGCCGCTCATCCCGTTGGCGCCCGCGATCGCCGCCGCGATCCACGATGCCACCGGCGTCTGGATCGACGAATTTCCCTACACGCCGGATCGGGTATGGAAGAAGCTGCGAGAAAACCAAACGATAACAAATTCAGCATGAAACCGGGCGGTTTACCCCCTCCTAACCTCCCCCAAAACAGGGGAGGAATTGATTCTTCGTTTACCCCAGGTCAGTCCCCTCCCTTCCTAGGGGAGCGCGCCTAGAAGGCTACCGCCTCTGGGCGCGGGTGGGGTAAACCGCCCGGTTTCAAATTGACATCAGGATAAGGATAAAATTCTATGCCAATTCGTCAACCCTGGCACGCCGTCACGCATGAACTAGTCGATTGCGCGATGGGTCGCGCACCCGCCGATCTCGTGATCCGCAACGGACAATGGGCTTGTGTGCAGTCCGGCGAGATCATCCTGAACACCGACATTGCAGTGAAAGGTTCGCGCATCGCCTATGTCGGGCCGGATGCCAGCCACACGCTGGGACCAAACACCCAAGTGATTGACGCGGCGGGACGTTATCTTGTGCCGGGTCTGCTGGATGCGCACATGCATGTCGAATCGGGCATGGTCACCGTCACCGAGTTTGTGCGCGCCGTTGCGCCGCGCGGCACGACCGGGATGTTTATTGATCCCCACGAGATCGCCAACGTCTTTGGGTTGAAAGGCGTCGAATTAATGGCGAACGAGGCCAGGTTGCAACCGATCAACGTCTGGGTGCAGATGCCCTCTTGTGTGCCGTCCGCGCCAGGGTTGGAGACATCGGGTGCGACGATTGGACCAGACGATGTGGCCGAGGCAATGACGATGCCCGGCATCATTGGGCTGGGCGAAATGATGAACTTTCCGGGCGTTTTTCTCTCCGACCCCAAGATGCACAGTGAAATGGCCGAGACCATGAAGGCCGGCAAAGTGATCGGCGGCCATTATGCGGCGCTCGATTTAGGTTTGCCCTTTCATGGCTACGTGGCGGGTGGACCAGCCGATGATCACGAAGGCACGCGTGTGCAAGACGCCGTGGCGCGCATCCGCCAGGGCATGAAGGCTATGTTGCGGCTTGGTTCGGCCTGGTATGATGTGGCCACGCCGATCAAAGCCGTGACCGAGTTTGGGCTCGATCCGCGCCATTTTATCCTTTGCACTGACGACTCGCACTCAGGTACTTTGCTCAATGAAGGGCACATGGACCGCGTATTGCGCCATGCCATCGCCCAAGGCTTAAAACCGATCACAGCGCTGCAGATGATGACGCTCAACACCGCCGAGCATTTTGGGGTAAGCCGCGACATGGGGCAAATTGCGCCGGGCCGTTATGCCGATATTGTGCTCACCAGCAGTTTGAGCGACTTCCGCGCCGAGCTTGTAATCGCCGCCGGTGATGTGATTGCCGAAAATGGATTGTGGCAACGCGAATTGCCCACGTTCGACTATCCACCCGAAGTCAAACACTCTGTCCACCTGGGTAAAGTATTAACTGCTGCCGACTTCAAAGTCCCAATCACCAATGACCAATCCCCTATTACCACGATCAAAGCCAACGTAATCGGCGTGATCGAAAACCAGGCACCGACCAAACATCTGATCTTTGATCTACCTGTACAAGGCGACGAAGTCATGGGTGATTTGGCGCAGGACGTGTGCAAAGTCGCGGTCGTTGAGCGCCACAATGGCACCGGCGGCGTGCAGGTCGGTTTTGTGCATGGCTTTGGCCTGAATATCCCCTGCGCCATCGCGTCCACCGTGGCGCATGACGCTCATCAGATGTTAGTTGTCGGCACGGATGCGGCCGCGATGGCATTGGCGGCGAATGAATTGGCAAAACGCCAGGGTGGCATGCTCGTGGTGCGTGACGGCCAAGTGCGCGCGGTCGTAGAGTTGCCCATCGCCGGCCTGATGTCGGATGAGCGCGCCGAAGTTGTCGCGCGCAAGGCAGAAAGCGTGCTGGCCGAATATCGCGCCTGCGGCTGTCATCTGAACAATGCCAACATGCAGTTGAGCCTGCTGGCGTTGGTAGTCATTCCAGAGTTGCGCATCTCCGATTTGGGCCTGGTGGATGTGACACGGTTTCAGCGGATCGATGTTTTGCAACAATAATCAAATTTTTAAGCCGTAGGTAATTGTAGCCAAGCTATGCCTCAACCCGTTAGTACTTCCATCATTCAACAAATCCAAGCAACCGTTGCCACCCAACGCGCAGCGATCATCCGTTTTATGCGCGAAATTTGTGCGATCCCTTCTATGGATTCGCAGATTGGCCCCGTGGGCGAGCGGATTGCCGTGGAGATGCGCCAGCTCAGCTATGCCGAAGTGCGCTTTGACAAAATGGGCAACATCCTTGGGCGGATCGGCAACGGTCCGCGGGTGATCGTCTATGATTCGCACATCGACACAGTAGGCATTGGCGACCGTTCGGCCTGGCATTGGGATCCATTTGCAGGCAAAGTCGAGAATGGCGTGCTTTATGCCCGTGGCGCCTGTGATGAAAAAGGCAGCACGCCCGGCATGGTCTATGGACTGGCGCTGGCCCGCGATCTAGGCTTGCTGGATGGCTGGACAGCCTATTATTTTGGTAATATGGAAGAGTGGTGTGACGGCATTGCGCCGAATAGCTTTGTCGAAATTGACCCCAAAGTGCGCCCCGACGTGGTCGTGATTGGGGAACCGACGCGCATGCAAGTTTATCGCGGCCACAAAGGGCGCGTGGAGATGAAGGTGACAGCCAAAGGGCGCAGCGCACATGCGGCCAGCAATCACCTGGGTGATAACGCCATCTACAAACTGTTGCCGATTATGGCTGGCATTCGCGACCTCGAACCTCATCTGGGCGATCATGAATTTCTCGGCCACGGCAAGATCACGGTAAGCGACATGCAGGTGCAGACACCGAGCATCAACGCTGTACCCGATGCAGCGACGATCTTGATCGACCGCCGCCTGACTTTTGGCGAGGACAAAAACACGGCGATTGAGCAGGTGCGCAATTTAATCCCACCAGAACAGCGCACGGCGATTACAGTCGAGGAATTATTTTATAATGAACCTTCGTACACTGGTTTCGTCTTGCCTGTGGATAAATATTTTCCAGCCTGGGCGTATGACGAAGCGCATCCACTGGTGCAGGCGGGACAGCAAGCGCGTCAATTGATTGGTCTGCCCGCCGCGCCAAGTGGCAAATGGGATTTCAGCACCAACGGCACCTATTGGGCGGGCAAGGCCGGCATCCCCGCGATTGGCTTTGGGCCGGGCGATGAGATCACGGCACACACGGTGGATGATTCAGTTTCGCTGGACGACCTGGTGAAGGCAACGGAGTTTTATGCGCTGTTGCCGGCATTATTGTGAAGTAGAATAAGGAACTGTGCTGTGAAGCCCACGTCCTTTATGAATAAATTGAACTTGGGGGGTTTAGGATTCAGCAACTTCAATAAATGCTTCTAATGTCAAATCCGCTTTTGCAACCAAACTGCGTAGAGTTCCGCGAGCTACTTCAGAATGGTTGGGGATAGATAACGTAGCAATTGGGCCTTCTTTGACCATGATAATATGCCTGCCTCTTTGCCGAACAACCTGCCAGCCAAATTTTTCAAACGCTTTTACAACATCACGTGGGCGAAGGAGAGGAACAATGGGCATTAAACAAAAACCTCAACCTATTTTGTCGTGATCGTCAATGGCAACCCTAATTCTGCGCGAACTTCGAGACATTCTTTGATGGCAGCTTGGATATTATGTTGTGCTTCTGCCTCAGTCTTGCCCTGGCTCACGCAACCGGGAATCGCAGGGCACTCAGCAATAAATATTCCATCCTCGTCGCGCGTAATTGTAATGATAAACTTCATTAAATTTCTCCTATGCCAGAATACAACCAGCATGTCCATAGAAGCAGACAACTGCGCTGCGCGTCTGCGAAATTCCTGTTCCGTCCAGTGGAATTGTTCAGTCATCATAGCATGCGGCTCAGATTGATGCAACTTAACGCTGAATATCTGAATATCAAGTCTAATCTAAGCAGAGAGTAGAGTGATTACAATGAGTCACCTTTTATGGCAACAACTAGAAGATAAACTTCGCCATCAAATCGCAGGATTTGCCGGGGTGGCAGGAATTGCGGTCAAAGACTTGACGGGCAATCTAACCCTAGCGATCAATGCGGACGAAATTTTCCCCACCGCTTCGACGATCAAAATTCACATTTTGACTCAGTTATTGGCGCGCGCAGAAGCCGGTGAAGTAGATTTACAAGCGCGCATGCTTGTTCCGCCTGAGCAATATGTCGGCGGTAGTGGCGTGATCAGCTATTTAGAAGGACCAGTTGAACTGACCTTACTGAATCTAGCCGTCTTGATGATCACCGTCTCTGATAATACCGCCACCAACATTTGCCTGGAACGGGCTGGACTAGATGCCACCAACGCGTTATTGCAACAATTGGGCCTGTCGCAAACCAAAGTACGCCGTAAAATGGTCGATCATGTCGCCGCTGTGCGCGACCAGGAAAATGTCTCCACGCCCGCCGAACTGGTGACCATGTTTGAACTTTTACACGCCGGTAAGCCTTCGCCCGCGGTGGCTGAACAGTGTTTAGATATCCTGAAAAAGCCCAAGCATGGCTTTCTGGATCGAGCGTTGCCGTCGGATCTGCCGCATGCCAATAAACCGGGCTATGTGGCAAACGTCTGCTGTGACGCCGGCCTCGTCTACCTGCCGCGCCGACCTTATAGCGTGGCGATTATGACCAAATATGGGCGCTGTAGCACCGAAGAACAAGAACAATTTGTGGTCAGTTGCGCTCAAACTGTCCACGAGAGTATGGACAGTTTGAGCAAAAGCAACAGCTATGGGCGCAGCGTCTATTGAGCGAAATTTACCAGCCACGCCGTCGACGCCAGCCATAAGGTCGCGGGCCATAACCCCAACGCCGATAACCCCACGGTCGCGCGCGCCAGCCCCAGAATGGCCGGAAAAATAGGCTCGCGAATCCCGCAAAAATGATCAACGGCACAAAGCAGAAGAAAAAGCTGAACATGGTAGTCTCCTATGAATTCAAACATGCGCGGCTGAGTCTGGCCAGTGTAACGCACGCAGTCAACAGATTGATCGTAAGTCGGACAGCTTTATCTGTCCCGCCATCAATCATACGCCCATTGGTTGACATTTCCGGACAACAGGCTGACACCGCGCAGTCAATCTTTGGTGTAAAATTATCAGCTTGACGTTGTGGAAAGCATGAAGCGCAGAGGATAAATAACCCATGAAAATAGTTGCCCTACATACCTTTGGCTGTTGGAGCCCAGTCACCGATTGGACGTACGTGAAGGTAGAGACCGATGAACCAGGGCTCTATGGCTGGGGTGAATGCTCCTTGCCCACCAAAACCTACGGTGTCCAAGGGGCAGTAAAAGACCTGGAAAAGCTGATCATCGGCGCCGACCCATTGGATACAGAATGGTGTTGGCAACGTATGTATCGCCACAGTTATTGGCGGGGCGGGCCGATTCAAACGGCAGCACTCTCCGGCATCGACATGGCTTTATGGGATATTCGGGGTAAGGTGGCCCAACTGCCGCTCTATAAACTCTTTGGCGGTGCGGTGCGCCAGCGGGTTCGGCTTTATGCCAACTTGGGTCTTTCGACTGATCCCGCAGAATTTCGTAGGCGTGCCCGTGATGCGCTCAAGTTGGGCTATCAGGTCGTCAAGATCTACCCGCTTCCAGCCGTCAGCGCGATTGAAGGGATGCAGACCATTCGCCAGGTCGTGGCCTGTTGCGAGGCAGTGCGCGATGAACTGGGGATCAATGCCGATTTTGCCTTAGATTTTCACGGTCGACCAAGTGCCGGATTGGCCGTGCAATTAGAAGCCGCCGTGCGCCACACCTACCCACTCTGGATCGAGGAGCCGCTCTTGCCCGAGCTCGAAAATGGGTTACAGCGCTGCGCCGAAAAATTCCAAATCCCGATCGCGACCGGTGAGCGGCTCTTTACGCGCTGGGGGTTTCGCAATTTACTTGGCCAAGAGTTAGTCTCGATTATCCAACCAGATGTGGCGAACGCTGGTGGTATCACCGAAATGCTCAAGATCGCGGCGTTGGCTGAATTGTATGGGGTGGCCTTCAATCCGCATAATCCAAATGGCCCGCTCCAATCGCTGGCCAGTGTCCATCTGGCCGCCCATGCCCAAGCCTTCACCCATTTGGAGCATCGCCATGAACATCATGGTTTTATGCGCCAGATCTGCACAACTTTGCCCACTGTGGAAGCAGATGGCTGTTGTAGCTTGCCACAAGGGGTAGGCTTAGGGGCGGAAATGCACGAAGCAGTACTCCTAAACCATCCCGCCCAGCCGTGGATTCCCGAAGCGTTTCGCGCCGATGGCAGCATTGCCGATTGGTGATCCTTCGCCCACTCACAATTAACATTTTTCAAAGCCTGGAAAGCAAAGGAAGCACAATGATGCTTAATCCTACCTTCATCCCGTTCGCCCTCGAGTATTATCAATCACAGTTCGAGCATACGGTCGATTACAATTTGGCCGACAGCAGTGTCAAATGTGTCACGACGCGCGAATGGTTGGCTGAAGACGAAACCGAAATGTTGCTCGATACGGGACTTTTCTACCCCGAAGTCAACGGGACGCGCCAGTTGCGTGAACGCATCGCCGCGCTCTATTCGCAGACGGGGCCAGACAATATCCTGGTGACGGTTGGTGCTGCGCAGGCCAACAGCCTGGTCTGTAGCATGCTGCTCCAACCAGGTGACGAGGTGGTCGTGCTGTCACCTGGTTACCGCCAAGTGGCGGGTCTGGCATTGAATGCTGGCTGTTCAGTACCATTGTGGCAGGCCTGTAAACTTGAAAATTTTGGGGATTGACCAGTGCGGTTCCGTATGATATATTACACTTAATGAGTTGTAGACACTGACGAGCTTTGAAACCGATCAGATCTATTGACAGACTTATCCCAATTTCTCACAGAGCGCACAAATGATTCAGTTTTTCACCTTCCTTACTACCGAATATCTTGGTATGGCAACCGCAATGCCCATGCCGCTCAGGTGCGCGATGTGACGAGGTGAGGAAGTTCGCTGTTCTCAGGTATTCGGCCACAGGCGCATAGTCTGTGGTTTTTTGTTGGTCTTTTCCAGCCACAGACTTTAGAGTCTGTGGCTTTTTTGTGCCTCACCCAATCTTTTTCACTCAAATCAACAAGGAGAGGATCATGTCGGCTATCACGGTTCGCAACTTACACAAGACATTTCAAGCCAAGCGTAAGGCTGCTGGCCTTCAGGGTAGTCTGCGCGCCCTTTGGAAGCCGGAATGGCAGATGGTTGAAGCAGTTCGTGACCTCTCTTTTGACATGCAAGATGGCGAACTGCTCGGCTTTATCGGGCCGAATGGCGCGGGAAAATCGACGACGATCAAAATTTTGACGGGCATTTTGCACCCAACGGACGGCGAAGTTTCTGTGCTCGGCTACGTGCCGTGGCAGCAACGGCGCGAGCTAGCCTATCAGATTGGCAGCGTCTTCGGCCAGCGCCCCCAACTCTGGTACCACTTGCCGGCGATTGACACCTTCTATCTCTTTGGCAAGATTTATGAATTGGACGACAAGACAATTCGCCAGCGGATTGGCTTTCTGACCGAAGCGTTTGAGATTGCTGATTTATTGGAAACGCCAGTGCGTAAACTTTCGTTGGGCCAGCGTATGCGCTGCGAAGTCGCGGCTTCGTTGTTGCACAAGCCGCGCCTGATCCTGCTGGATGAACCGTCGATTGGCTTGGATGTGGTGGCCAAACAGCGTATTCGCGACACGATCAAGCGCATGAACGAAGTCGAAAATGTGGGCGTGCTGCTCACCTCGCACGATGCTGGCGACATTGAAGCACTCTGCAAACGGGTGATCATCGTCAACCACGGCCAGATCATCTATCAGGATAAAGTCTCGGCTTTGAAACGTAGCTATCTGACCTCGAAACAGGTGGACGTACGCTATGCCCAGCCATTGCCAGCGGACTTCCAAGTGGCAGGCGCGGAGATTCTCAAGGCGGGCCAGTATGGCGTCAAGTTACGCTTCGACACGCGCACCACGCCGGTCGAGTCGGTGCTCACGCGGCTGGCTACGGCGGGCGAACTGGTCGATGTGACGATTTCTGACCCGTCGTTAGAAGAGGTGATCCGCACCATTTATCAACAGGCTGATACGAGCACTGGATCACACGCAGCCAATGGTGCATTGTCCCGTGAGCTGGTATAACATTCGCACTCTGCATTCCGAATATCCATCCTGGGGGAATTATGGGCAAATATTGGGCGATTTTCAAAACACAATTACTCAGCAATTTCGCCTATGCGGGCGATCTGGCCGCGGGCAGTGTGATGATTGTGCTCTTTCTCTGGATCTTTGCGCAGTTGTGGAAAGTCACCTATAGCGCAGTGGGCACGGAGCGGATTGCTGGCATGAGCCGGCAGGATACGCTCTGGTATTTGATGCTGGCAGAGGTGATCGTGCTCAGCAAACCACGGCTTGCGCGCACAATTGCGCAACAGGTGCGCGACGGTTCGGTCGCCTATCTGCTCAACAAGCCATATCACTTCTTGCTCTACCAGTGTAGCGTTGGGTTGGGTGACAGTGTGTTGCG
>JBBQBY010000241.1:0-10184 GCA_038318235.1 Caldilineales bacterium | reverse complement strand
GATCCGCTTTTGGAACAATATCGCGCCGAGTGCGACAAGTATATTGGTGTGTGGGAGACGTTTGCTTTGTTAGTGCGGGCAGTCGAGCAATACCGGCAAGCGAACGGCGAGCAAACAACCCCGCGACTCAACCAGGCGTTAACCTTGATCACGCAGGCGCGCGCACGGTTCATCAGCGTCCTAGCCGATCTGGAACAGGTCAAAGCGGCTTATCTGTTGCCCCAAATTCTGCGCGACCTCAGTATTGTACTAGTTTATATGGAACAGTTGCACGCGGAACTCAGCGAACTGGCGCAGCAGGCTAGCGCCGGGCGTTTGCCAACGCTGCCCTCCTTCCCAGAACTCACCGTGAACCAGGTTGACCTGGATCGATTTGTTTCGACGGCGCAAGGCTAAAACAATGCACAGATCAGAGAAGATGGCGTAATGCCCAACACGCCATTGCCTGTGGAAACTCTGCCGATTGTGATCGGCGGGCGCGCTTGGCAGATCACAGCGGTGCATGATCAGGCGGCTTTACTCGCTGTGGCGGACCAGTTAGAACATGGGCCTTATGGCTTCTTGCTCTGGGATTCGGCGATTGCGCTGGCAGAACAGTTGGTCGCGCAAGCTAATCCAGTGCGCGGCAAGCGTGTATTAGAGCTCGGCGCAGGTGTGGGCTTGCCCGGCCTGGTGGCGCACAGTTTGGGCGCAACGGTCTGGCAGACCGACCATCAACCACTCGCGCTGAACTTAGCCCATCTGAACGCAGGACAAAATGGCGCAACGGGCATTGAACATTTTGTGGCCGATTGGCGCACCTGGACGCACACCGGGTGTTATGATGTTTTGCTGGGGGCCGACATTCTCTATGAGCGCACCCTGTATGGCGCTCTAGAGCAGATTTTTGGTAAAAATCTGGCACCGGACGGGCGTTTGCTCCTGAGTGACCCAGGGCGACCGCAGGCATTAGACTTCGCAGCACATCTGGAAAAACAGGGATGGGTGATCGAGTTGACGACACAAACAGTGCAATGGGCGCCACCCAGCCGGCCGGCCAAGCCAGTCGAAGTCACCATATTGAGCGGGTTGCGCCCAGTTTGAGCGCTCGTGTAACTCGCTAACGTGTACTTTGTGTAACAAGAATTTTGCGAATCTGCCAAACCTGCGTAATCTGAGAGTCTATATTGCCCCAATTCTTTTAAATTTGACTAAAAATTTATTTCGTTCGAAAGGATCAAGCATGTCTATCAAAATCGCCATGATCGGCGCAGGGTCGATTGGCTTTACGCGCCGCCTGATGCACGATCTGCTCGCCGTGCCGGAATTGGCTGACACGACGTTTGCGCTCATGGATATCTCGCTCACCAATTTGGATATGGTGAAGCAACTGTGCGAACGCGACCTCAAAGCCAACAATTTGCCCGCCCAGATCACTACCACCGACAACCAGCGCGCCGCCATCACCGACGCCGACTTTGTGATCTGTATGATCCGCCAAGGTGGGCTTGCCGCCTTCCAACTGGATATTGACATCCCGCTGAAATATGGCATTGACCAATGCGTGGGTGACACGATCTGCGCCGGTGGCATCATGTATGGACAGCGCACCATTCCGGCCTTGCTCAGCATCTGCAAAGACATTCGCGAAGTTGCCAAGCCCAATGCGCTCTTCCTCAACTATTCCAACCCGATGGCGATGAATACCTGGGCTTGCAACAAGTACGGCGGCGTTAGGACGATTGGGCTTTGTCACGGGGTGCAGGGCGCGCACTGGCAGATCGCCCGTTGTGTGGAACAGTGGGCCAAGAAAGAGGAGTTGATCGGTCAGAACGAAACGGTGCACCGGCGTGATGTCAATGTGACCGCAGCCGGCATCAATCACCAGACCTGGTTCGTTAAAGCCGAGTGGCGCGGCATTGATCTGATCCCGCAGATGCTTGAACTCTTTGAAGGGCACCCGACCTATCCCACCACCGAGAAGGTGCGCATCGATGTGTTGCGGCGCTTTGGCTACTATAGCACCGAGTCAAACGGCCATCTGAGCGAATATCTGCCCTGGTATCGCAAACGCGTCGACGAGATTGGTCAGTGGATCGATCTCTCCAGTTGGATCAATGGCGAAACCGGCGGTTATCTGCGTGTCTGCACTGAAGGCCGACGCTGGTTCGAGACCGATTATCCCAAATGGTTGGCCGAAGCACCGCCGATGATCACGCAAGAAAAACGCAGCGAAGAACACGGTTCCTACATTATCGAGGCGTTGGTGACTGGGCGCACCTACCGCGGCCACTTTAATATTCCCAACCAGCATCACATCACCAACTTACCGGACAATTGCATCATCGAAATTCCTGGCTATGTGGACCGCAATGGCATCAATATGCCCGTTGTCGGTGATCTGCCGCTGGCTTGCGCCGCCACTTGTTCTGCCAGCGTGCGCGTACAGGAGATGGCCATGGAAGCCGCCGTGCATGGCGACGTGACCTTGCTCAAGCAGGCGATGCTGCATGACCCGTTGGTGGGCGCAGTCTGCAACCCAGAAGAAGTTTGGCAGATGACGGATGAACTGCTCACCGCGCAGGCCAAATGGCTGCCCCAGTACAAATCTTCGGTCTCCGGGGCCAAAAAACGATTGGCCGAGGCCACCCGCACCGGCACACGCGTCAAAACCGTACAGACCGAAGGCGCAGCCCGCATCAAGACCAAGACCGTCGAAGAGATGTCGCGCAATGCCGCCGATGCGCGGGCCAATGCATCCGCCGCCGATAAGGGTAAGATGACCAAGGTTGAGGCGCATTAAACAAGGGGGTAAGTAGGCAACTGGTAATTGGTAAATAGTTCAACAACGTGGGCTTATCTAGAGGCGAGTGCATTGCACGGGTCACAGAATCTTCCCAATAAGTGACCAGCAGTTGACCCGTGCGACGCACTCGCCTGCACCAATCTCGGATAGGTGCTCGAAGTAGCGTAAAAACGAGCACGTAATCGGCGGCAAAAATTATTGTAGATAGTCAGGATTGCGTGCGCCGTCGACCGTTCGGCAGAGCGTTCGACGAGCTCAGTCGAGTCGCTCACGTCGAAGTCTCACGTCGAATCCATCTGCCCTGACGCGGTGCGTTAACGGTGAAAATAAAATGTATCTACATTTGTATCTTTTGCTTATAGCCTAGCTGATTGCGCGACTAAATTCTGATTGGTAGACTGGCTCAAGCTACATAGCCATAAAATTTTCTACTTACAGCCAAGCTCGCCACGAAACGTGGGTCAATTATCGGAGCATTTACGATGAATATGTCAATGTATATTCTAGGCTATCCTATCCTGATCTGGCTCGTCTTGCTCGCGGTGGGGGCCATCTGTGGTGCGATTGGCCAGGCATTTGCCGGTTATTCAGCCGGTGGCTGTCTGATCGCATTAGTGGTGGGTTCTATTGGGGCGTGGTTTGGCATTTTTCTGGCTGGTTCATTGGGGTTGCCCCCGATTTTTACGCTCGATCTGGGTGGTCAAGCTTTTCCGCTAATTTGGTCAATTATTGGTTCACTACTCTTTGCCGTTGTCCTCGGCTTGCTGCTACAACGCGTGATCGTGGACGCATAAATCATGACACCAGCCCTATTTCCGTTAAACCGACCCTAGCCTTCCTAAAATATCTGATGTGTCATCACCCCGCCGTCAACGGTCAGGCTGGCGCCGGTGATCCAGCGGGCGGCAGGTGAAGCCAGGAAGAGACAGGCATCGGCGATATCTTCGGGCAAGCCAAGCCGCTGGAGCGGTGCCGCTTTTTGCCAGCGTGCCACGCCATCCGGCCATCCTTGCTCAATCCCTTCACGCCAGATCAGCCCAGGGGCCACGGCGTTGACGCGGATGCCATATCCCCCCAGTTCGCTAGCGGCAGAGCGTGTATACATCAACACACCCGCTTTGGCTGCATTGTAATGACTGTGGCTCGGCGCCGGATTCTCGGCTTCAATCGATGTGATATTGACAATCGCGCCGCCACCGTTTTGTGTGATCATCTGCTTGGCGGCCGCCTGTGTACAGAGAAAAACGCTGCGCAAATTAGCATTGATCACCGCATCCCATTCCGCAGGGGCCATCGCCAACACGCTCGCCAGCGGATAACTGCCCACGTTGTTGATGAGCACATCCAGCCGTCCCCATGTTGCCACCGCGTATTGGATCAAACGCGCGACTTCCTCTGCTTGGCTCACATCGGCTTGCACGGCTATCGCCTGGCCACCGCGCTCAACAATCTGTTTGACCACAGCTTCTGCACCGTCGGCACTGGCGCGATAGTGGACAAGCACCTGGGCGCCAGCCTCGGCAAAACGTAGTGCAATGCCCTGCCCCAACCCGCTGCCGCTGCCGGTGACGATCACGACTTTGCCCGAAAAATCTAAAAGTGATTTGACACTGGGGATGTTGAGCATAGGTTTCTTTCTGTGGATTTATTGAAAACGTGATGAGTGATGAGTGATAAGTGAGATCAAATGGCCTTGTTCACTTATCACTTATCACGCATCCCTTTGCCGCATATGTAAAGGCTGTTCAAGGCGCGTCAGTTGCGTGATCAAAGCGGTCTCACTCGGATATTGCTGGATCAACGCAGCGCGTTCGCCACCGATATAATCATCGTTGGTAAAGCCAGGCGCCATGGTCGTACCAATCAAGGCAAATTTACCACCAGGTAATAAATGCGAACCCATCCAAACATCACGGGGGGCGACGTATTGCACCTGTTGCTCATGCAGCACATCCTGGCCCAAGATCACGCGCTGGCTTCGCCCGTCGGGGTAAAGTTGCAAGATTTCGACCGGGTCGCCCAGATAGAAATGATAGATTTCATCTGTTGGTAGCTTGTGTAACGCCGAAAACGAATTGGGATCGTCGGTTAGCAAATAGAGAATCGCCGTGCCAAAGGGTTTGTCGCGCGTATAACGCGCTGGCAAGGCAGCGAGGGGAATGCGTTCGGCAGGCAGATAGATCTGTTTGAAAATTCCGCCTTCTACAGGTAATGTTTCAAATTGATATAGTTGCAACAGATCTTCCACTGTAATCATTGTCGATTTATCCCTCACCTATCGTTTAAGGAAACCGCAACAAGGGTCGCCCTTGACTCAGAAATGGCCAGGGAATTGCCGTAATAATCAAAAGCAACGTGATCCCCAGAAGCCAAGCACCAATTGTAAACCGGCGCTGCGCCACGTCGATCCGATGAGTAAGCACAAGTGCAGCATACGCGCAGATGATCGCCAACAGCATTTGCACCGGGTGCTCCAGCACAAAAAAACGCAGAACTCGCTGTTTCATGATCACCCCTAGCTCAACGTTCTGGCGCACAGCAGTGACCAATCCACTGGGCAAGCAGTAGAGCGTCACCCCCAGGATCAACTGAAGTGTGAAGACACTCACAAACCAATGCAGACTTTTCTGGTCAGTTGGATGCCATGCACGCGGCTGGCGCCAGCCGCTGAACAAGCGGAAGAAGGTCCAAAAACCCAGCCCAAGCACCAGCCAACGGTTGAGGTTGTGCAAACCCAAAATGATAGGGTAGATCATTTTATGCGCTACGCATCCCGCTTAAAACCGTTTCTACAGCGTAATCACGCCACGCGCCACATGCCCGGCTTCCATATCAGCAAACGCCAGCGGGAGATCGTCCAGCGCATAACGTTTGGTAATCAGATCATCCAACGGCAGGCGCCGTGATCGATAGAGTTCGACCAGTCTGGGCAAATCTACATGGGGGCGTGATGAGCCAAAAAATGAGCCCAACAGGCGTTTATTTTGCGCCACCAATGGCCCGACCGCCATTGGCACATCCGTCTTAATCGCATGCATCCCGATGATGGTGGCCGTGCCCCCCGGACGCACCGCCTTCAAGGCTTGATTGATGGTGCCGGCCGCGCCCACACTGTCAAACACATAATCGGGGCCACCGCGCGTCATGGCACGCAAGGTCTCAATTGCGTCTACCTCACGCGCATTAATCGTGTGGGTTGCGCCCATTTGCAGGGCAAAGGCCAGTTTGCTCTCCATCACATCCACAGCGATGATCGGGTTACAACCGGCCAACTTTGCCCCCATGATCGCGCTCAAACCGACGCCGCCACAGCCAATCACCGCCGCCGAACTGCCCGCTTCTGCATGCGCTGTGTTGAGCACCGCACCCGCCCCGGTCACGACGGCGCACCCGATCAAGGCCCCCACTTCGAACGACACATCGTCAGGAATCGCAATCGCACCCGCTTCGTCGATCACAGTGTATTCGGCCATCGTCGCCGAACTCAGATAGTGCTTGAGTGGCATGCCATCCAATGTGCGCAAGCGCGTGGTGCCATCGGGCAAAAGGCCAACCAGTGTGGTGCTGGGAAAACGCTCACACAGATTAGATTGACCGCGCAGACAAGCCGCACAGTGCAGACAAGATGGCAACCAGTTGACCAGAATGCGATCACCCGGCTTGAACTTGGTGACCGCCGCGCCGACCTTTTCGACCACACCAGCGCCTTCATGCCCAAGCACCAGTGGTGGCACGGCGCGCAATTCGCCGCGATAGGTATGCAAATCGGAGTGACAGACGCCCGCCGCATGCAGACGCACGAGCAGTTCATACGGCTTGGGCGTGTCTAGCTCAACCTCTTCGATCGTTAATTGGTTAATTTCGCGGACAACGGCGGCTCTGATCTTCATTGGAATTCTTCCTTTTCTAAAACACAACAACGAATCCAGACAGAAACGAATAGATCAAATTCGCAGCACGGTTCTTAGCGGAGCGCTGGAATCGGCGGCTTCTGGATTTGTATGATTCGTTTCTGTCTGAATTCGCTGTTGTCTCATCGCTATTTCGCCAAACGCACGGTAGGATGAGTCCATGGACCCATCCTACCCATTATCCATTGTTTACAGCTTTTTCGCCTCGCGTTTGTGCCAGTCATCCGCAAAGAGATTGAAGTGAAGTTTGCGCTGCGGGTGCTCCTTGATCAAATCCTCATTCAACGTTAAGCCCAAACCAGGGGCCGTGGGCAACGCAAAGTAGCCATCGATGACCTCGGGCAGACCAGTCGCCGTTTGCTTGACAAAGGCTTCGGAAAAGTCGTTGAAATATTCTTGAATCTTAAAGTTGGGCAGCGTGGCATCCAGGTGCAACGCGGCAGCGGTGGAATACGGGCCACCCACATTGTGCGGAGCCACCAGCATGTAATAGTTGGCGGCCCAGGCGGCGACCTTCTTGGTGTTGAGAATGCCGCCAAAGTGGGTGATATCGGTCTGGATAATGTCGGCAGCTTGCATCTCAAAGAGTTCGCGATATTCAAACGAGGTGTGCAAACGTTCGCCAGTGGCAATCGGAATGCCCAGCGGCGCAATCGCATCGGCCACTTTTTTCATGGCGGCGGTGTTTTCGGGCGGCACTGGTTCTTCATACCAGCTTGGCTTAAACTGCGCCAGTTCACGCGCCATTTCTATCGCTGTCACTGGATTAAAACGACCATGCATCTCGACCAGGATTTCTACATCTGGCCCAATCGCGTCACGGACAGCTTCCACTAAACTAATGGCGCGCAATTTCTCGGTGCGCTCCATCTCCATAAAACCGGCACCAAACGGGTCAAATTTGAGCGCCTTGTAACCCTTCGCCACCACCTGTTTGGCCGCGTTATGAAACTCTTGCGGCGAGCGTTCGACCGTGTACCAACCGTTGGCATACGCCTTGATCTTGTCGCGCAGCGTGCCGCCGAGCAATTTGTAGACGGGCACACCCAGCGCCTGGCCAACAATGTCCCAACAGGCGATTTCGATCAGCGCAATGCCTGTCATCACGATTTCGCCGGCGCGCCCGTAGTCTTCGATGTACATACGGTTGACCAACTGCTCGATATTAAAGGGGTCAGCACCCAAGACATAACGGGGCACAGCTTCCTGCAAATAGCCATTGACGGCGTCGGTGCGGTTCAGGGCGCGCACATCCGCGGCGCCCACCAACCCTTCGTCGGTCTCCACTTTGACAAAGGTAATATTGCGCCACTCGGTGCCCAACACCATGGGCGTGACTTTCGTAATCTTCATGTTGGGAGCTTTCCTTTCTGGAAAAAAGAAAAATTTGAAAATAATTTAATTGTTTAGATTTTGTAGAAAGCCTAACTCTTCGGCGGGAGTGCGCGCAATCAGGCCTGGTGGCACGCGTTGGCGTTGCTCTTGATCGAGGGTGATCAGAATAGCATTACGCATCTGAGCCAGGGCGACGTAAACTGCGTCGCAACCGCGAATCCTTTTTTGCGCCGCTAGATCGGCAGCTAAATGCCCTAGACGCTCATCGATATTAACGATTTCAATATGAATTTGCCGCCGAATGAACCATATGAAATTTTGGGCATGGGCCAAATCACCGGTGTTGCGCGCAATACTACCTGTGATTTCGGGCAACACAATCATTGGTGCATATACTTGCCATTTTTTCGTGGCGACATACTGTAGTAAAACGCGGGCATCTGCATGGGCGGGTTCAGGTGGTTGTACACTGGCCAAGAACACACTGGCATCAATGACATAAACTGGATTTGTCATTGCACGCCAGTCAACGAACGATCACGGTCGCGACGCATCTCGAAGAGTAGTTCAACGGCTGAGCGCGTTCCTTGCTGGGCCTGAACAATTTCACGGGAGAGTTCATCCCACTCACCCCAGATATCCGCTTGCGTAGGGCCAATGCCGGCAGCCGAATCGTCACTTGCCCGATTCACTGGCGCATCGAATGGCAGAATCCTGGCCACCGGTTTGCCGTGGTAAGTGACAATATATTCAGCCTGTTGCTCACGTACTTCGCGCAAGATTTCTGTGGCTTGGTTTTTTAAATCACGCACACCGATCTCACGCGTGGCTAGATCAGACATCATCTACCTCCTGAATAATGTAGCTACTTTTGTGGCCACATTATAATATATGCAGAGCAAATGTTCAAGTAGCGATTGGCACTAAATCTGCCGATTGCCATCCAAACCTCACGATAGCATCATCATGGTCGGCAATTCTGCGCGACTCTTCACCGTCCCAACCAGCCACCGTCGACCACAATTGTCGCCCCATGCACATAATTCGATGCCGCCGAAGCCAGAAAGAGCGTCACGCCGGCCAGGTCATCCGGTTCGCCCCAATGGCCGGCGGGAATGCGCGCAACAATAGCCTGATAACGCGCCGGGTCGTTGCGTAACCCTTCGGTGTTGTCAGTCGTCATGTAACCGGGTGCGATTACATTGACGTTAATTTGCTGCGCCGCCCACTCGTTAGCCAGCGCTTTGGTCATCCCTTCCAATGCATGTTTGGCGGCGGCATAGGCGGGGACGAGAATGCCACCTTGAAAGGAGAGCACCGATCCCACCTGAATGATCTTGCCGCGAAAGCCATTTTGCACCGGCTGCTGCAACATAACACGCGCCGCCGCCTGCGCGAGAAAGAAGACGCTGTCCAAATTTACCCGCAGCGTAGCGCGCCAATCCTCAGCGCTGTAATCGATCGCCTTCGTACGGCGGATGATGCCCGCGTTATTAACTAAGATATCCAACCGGCCAAACTCATCGACCACACGCTGCACTGTCGCCGCCACTTGCTCGGGTGTAGCGGTGCTTAGGTCAAGTTGGATCGGTAAGAAACGCCGCCCACGCGCAAGCACTTCCTGTTGCGTCGCCTGATAATTGGTATTATAGAGGATGGCGATATCCGCGCCGGCGTCGGCGAGGGCCAGCGCCATAGTTTTACCAAGGCCGCGGCCAGCGCCAGTGACTAAGGCTACGCGACCCGTCAGGTCGAATAGGTTTAAAGATTTGGTCATATTGCAGCTTTCTCCATCATGTTAGGTTTATACTTCGGATAAAATGGCGCCGACAACACTGCCAATAAAGCCAGGTTCATCCCAGGTAGATGGTCCCGTACCAACCCGCGCCACGACCAGATCCAACGATGGGATCACATAACAGCGGTTGGACGCATAACCAGCCAAGCCGAACGCATCTCTCGGCAGATTAGGCCACTGTGTGCCGTTGCTGTTAACCCACCAGGTATAGCCATAGTTGGGATTCAGCGTTTGAGAAGGTTTTGTCGCCAGTTCTTGCCACCAACGCGGGATAAGCTGCTTGCCATGCCAAACGCCATTGTGCAGCGCCAGATAACCAAAGCGCGCTAATTCTCTGGCGGAGACATGCGCGCCG
>JBBQBY010000240.1:0-10211 GCA_038318235.1 Caldilineales bacterium | reverse complement strand
ACCTACTGTCTCCTTTATGCTTTGATGGCGCCTTATACAAAATAGACATTAGAAAATGTTGTGCCGTGAGGGCTTGTGTCACAAACTAACAGGTTGGCAGGTCAGTAGCAATTTTTGTCACGAATTATACGAATTTTAATTCGTATAATTCGTGACAAAAATGTCATTACTTTACTTCATCGCCACTTCGCCGGTCGAACCGTCAAATGTACCGACTTCGCTAAAATCCGAGCCATCTTCCTTCACCTGTTGCACGCTGTAATAGGCAATCGCCTGGTCACCATTGGCATCCAAATAGGTCTGTACGGCCGTGCCGATGTAATGGGCGGAGATGAAAGGCAGAATCTTCTGCACGTTTTCGCCCTTATTGCCGGCGGTCAAGATCGAGAGCATAGCAATGTTGGCGGCGTCATAGGCGTAATTGGTAAAAGGGCCGGGGTCGCTGTTAAATTTCGCCTTAAACGCATCTTTGAACGGCTGCGTGTTGGGATTCTGCCGTTCGGTGGTCGTGACCACGGTAAAGTGCGTTTGCGCCAGGAACTTGGCGTGCGCGGGGTCTTTTAGAATATCCTTGTTGACCAGATTTTCGGCGCCCAACCAGTCCACCGTACCCAACACCTTGTCCACGGCGGCCACTTGCAGCGCCTTTTGCGCATCGCCCAAGAAACAGACGCAGAAGACGGCGGTTGAGCCAGCCGCTTTCAGGCGGGCAACTTCACTGCTCAACTTGGTCACTTCGCTCGATAGGTCGGTCGGCTCGGACGCATATTTGATCGCTACGACTTCGCCACCGCCGGCGGCTTGAAAACCCTTTGTGAAGATTTCGCTCATGCCATTGCCAAATGGGTCGTCCACTTGTAACAGGGCAATATTCTTGTATTGGCGCGCCGTCGCAATCTTGATAAAAGCCTGCGCCGCAAACGTGTCCGACGGATACATGACGCGGAAGATATAATCATCAGGGATGCCACCGGCGGGTGCGCTGGAGGCCGGAGCGACGATCACAATCTTGTTGTCGTCGGAAAACTGCTTGGCGCCTAACACTTCACCGGTTGTCAACGGGCCGACCACCACCTGCGCGCCGCTGGTCTGCACGACGGTTTGCACGGCTTTGGCCGCGCCATCGGGTGTGCCTTTGGTATCGGCGCTGGCAATCGTAAATTGCACATTCGAGCCAGCCGCTTTTAACTGCGCATTCATCTGCTCGACCGCTAATTCAATGCCTTTACCAAAGTCGGTGCCAAAGGAGCCAAGCGAACCGGTAAACGGTTGCACAACACCCAAGGTATAATTCTGGGGGCCGGCTGCTGCGCCTGCTTGACCAGGGGTTGCCACCGGCTGACAACTGCTCAAAAGCAGGCTCAAGACAAGCGCGACGGCGCTAAAACGGATTCTTTGCATACAATAACTCCTGTTGGTAGACTGGATTGGATAATCGGGCGGTGGAAAATGGTAATCGTTGCCCGCACTATACAACAGGAAAGGGTGGGGAGCAAGTTGGAGTGGATTGCTTTGGGAGACAGCCTAGTACACCGTTGGATAAGTTATGCGGGTTTAGCCGTAGGTCAGCGCTTCCAGCGTGACAAGGCGCGCAAAGCCTGATCACTACGCGAGCAAAAGATGTTTCGATGAACCTTGTCACGCCAGAGGCGGTGACCTACGAATTCCCCTCATAACTTATCCAACGCTGTACTAGTATGGTACAATTTGCGCGTATCTATCCCCGCTTTTCATCCTGCCCGGCATCAACAATCAGTCGAAAAATATCCGTCTCGGTGACAATGCCGACCATACGCGAGCGCTTGGGATCGGCTGGGTCGCACTCGATGACCGGCACGCCACCGACTTTGTGCTCCATCAACGTGGCGGCCAACTGGCCCACGGTGGCGTCCACGGGAATGGTCACCACTTCGCGCGTCATCACGTCGCCCACCGTCAGCCATGCTTCTTCGGCGCCGGGTTCGTAGTCATTGAGCACACTGTTGGCTGTTTCGGCCTCGTGGACATCGGCGTCGGTGACAATGCCGACGAGATAACCTGTTTCATCGACAACGGGTAGACGCCGGATGTTGAACTTTTCCATCATTTGGGCGGCGTCGGCCACCAATTGCTCAGGACGAATCGTCACGAGTACATGTTGCATGATGTCACGGATCGGAATGCGGTGCATAAATTCCTCGCTTTAATTGAAGGCATTGCTGGATCAAGCTTACACTACGATTTGCTCACTGGCAGGTGGATTCGTTACACTTGGTGCGGCGGTTGGCCTATGCTATACTGTAGCGAACTCACTTCAGGCAATGAATATGAAAAAGACGACAACCTCCTCCTTTGGCACCGGCAAACACGAATCCCATGATGCTTCGGCTTTTTATGCGCGAAGTTTATTCAGCGATATTTTCCGCGCCCCGTTGGCGTCCAAGGATTTAATCGTGGAGATACCTGCGCATGACGGCTGGGCCGATCAAATCTATAATCAATCTGCCGAAAGTCTGGCGCCTGTGCCGGATAACAGCGTGGCGCTGGCGTTTACCTCACCGCCTTACAATGTTGGCAAGGATTATGAGGCTGATGTAAACTTGCAAACTTATCTGGCCTTGATCAAAAATGTCGGCCAGGAAGTCTATCGTGTGTTGCGCCCAGGCGGCCGTTTTGTGATCAACATTGCGAATCTGGGCCGTAAGCCCTACATCCCCTTGCATATGTTTTTCTATACGATCCATCTGGAAATTGGTTTCTTGCCAATGGGCGAAATTATCTGGCGCAAGGCTAAAGGCGCAAGCGGGAGTTGCGCTTGGGGCAGTTGGCTGAGCGCCAAAGCGCCACGCCTGCGCGATGTACATGAGTATCTGCTGGTCTTTGCGAAACAATCCTTTGCGCGCCCAGACAAGGGTCTCTCGGACATCGAGCGCGATGAATTTATGGAAAGCACGCTCTCGGTCTGGGACATTCCACCCGAATCGGCCAAGCGGATAGGCCATCCCGCCCCCTTTCCGATCGCGTTGGCCGAACGTGTAATCAAACTCTATTCGTATGTAGATGATGTGATCTTAGACCCATTTGCCGGCTCTGGCACCACTTGTGTGGCTGCCGCAAGCCATCAGCGCCATTATGTTGGTTTTGAACTCTCACCTGAATATTGTGTCTTGACGGAAAAACGTATTGCAGAAGTGAAGCGGGAGGCGTGATAAGTGAATGTTCATAATCACTCATCACTTTTTATCCATCAATTGCGTAAAGGATGGTCTCTATTGAATCGATTGCCAGCGCATTATCGACTTGTGAAACATTCGTCGCATTATGATTTAATGCCGCGCGTCCGCAAGGGGAATAGTTTCTGGTTGTCCATGACCGCCGTTGTGATTGGGATTTTCTGTTTTGGGCCTAACGCCATTGTCGTAACGCGCATCCTACATGGGCTATATCGGGTTAGCCCGTTGGCATTAGAGGCGTTCAGTTCCATCATTCATTTGAAATAGGAGATTATATGGCAAATTTTCAAGACAAAGTGGTCATTGTCACCGGTGGCGCCAAAGGCATTGGCCGCGCGATTAGTTTGAGCTTTGCAAGGGCTGGTGCACAAGTGCTCTGTGCCGACGTAGATGTCCAGGCGGGTGAAACAATTACACAGGAAGGCAAAGAGCTAGCTGGCAAGTTGGTCTTTGTCAATGCTGATGTTTCAAAAGCCAGTGAATGCGAAAAATTGGTAGGTAAAGCTGTGGCGGATTTTGGGGGTGTTGATATCCTTTGTAATAACGTGGGTATCCAGCCGACCAGCAGCTATATGCCGGCGCATGAATTATCCGAAGAGATGTGGGATCGCATTATCAATGTAAACTTGAAGAGCCGTTTTTTGATGGCAAAATATGCCGTGCCAGAGATGAAAAAACGCGGTGGCGGTGTGATCATCAATACCGCCAGCGTGCAGGGACTGCAATCGGCGCCCGGCATTGCGCCCTACGCCGCGAGCAAGGGCGGCGATCTCTCCTTAACCCGCCAATTAGCGCTCGAATATGCCAAGGATAACATTCGCGTGCTGGCGGTCAACCCTGGCACGATTGAAACACCGTTGGCGCTCGAAGGCAGCAGTAGTCCGGAAGAACTCCGCAAAGCCGCCGCACAACAGCACCCGATTGGGCGCATCGGTCAGCCGCAAGAGGTCGCCAATGTAATCCTCTTCCTGGCCAGCCCGGAAGCATCGTTTATGACCGGTGAATTTATTAATGTGGATGGCGGCTTGATGGCCAAAGGCGCGTGGGCGTAAAAAGAATTTGGTAGCGTGCGGAATGATGAACTGCATTGATCCCGCATTCCGCACGCAATTGTTAGAGGGTTGCAACCAGGTGTTCCAATGTCAGGGCCGGATCTTCACACATGCCGGCATGCACTGGTGACGTTTGGATCACGGTGCTGTGCGGCGCGACCAACCAGTGAAAGGCTTCGGCTTGGCCCAATTGGCCGATCGGTCCCTCACCCGCGCAGATACGGGGTAGGAGGGCAAGCTGTTCTTGCACCACGGTGATGTCGAGCTTTGGTGCTAGCCCATGCAGACGTTGCGCGTCTAATCGGATGCGCGTCATCAGGAAGCGGCGGGTGCGGCAAAAGAGGATCACGCCGGCATTGAGAAATTCGCCACGGTCTACGCGCGGCACCACACGCACATAGGCGTATTCATACGTGCTGAATGTGGGCATGCACCGCCTCCTCGACGAAAGCCGGGACAAAAGTCGGTGCGGCCTCTAGCCGGCTGGTCAAATAGGCCAGATAGGCGGCGCGGTGCTCGGCGTGATTGGCAAACAGCGTTTCACTGCCCAGCCACGGCGCAGGAATCTGCTCGACAATTTCCTGTAAAATGGCCGGGGTCAACTGCGGTCGCAACTGGGCATCTGACTCGCGGATTTGGCTGGCAAACGGCAAGAGCACATGCTGTTTAATCATAGCAAAAGGCGTTTGGCTGCGTGCGCCATAATCGTTCCAATCATAATGAAAATAGAGGGTGGCGCCGTGGTCGATCAACCAGAGATCCTGTTGCCAGAGCAGCATGTTGACATTGCGCGCCGTGCGATCCACATTCGTGACATACGCGTCAAACCAGACAATCGCTGAGGCTAATTCAGGCGCGGGCGGCGGCTTCAACAGCGGGTTATAGGCAAAGGAACTGGGTAAATAACGCAGCCCCAAATTGAGCCCTGCGCTGGCATTGAGCAAGTCACGAATTTCTGGATCACGCTCATTGCGACCCAATGCCGGGTCCAACTCCATAAAGACGATCTCCGGCACGCGCAAGCCGATGTGGCGGGCGATCTCACCGGCCACCAATTCGGCGATCAAGACCTTTGGCCCTTGTCCGGCGCCCACAAATTTCATCACATACAGTTCGCCATCTTCGGCTTCGACAATCGCAGGCAGCGAACCACCTTCGCGCAGCGGCGTGAGATAGCGGGTGGCTGTAACCGTTTTAATCATGGCTAGTTTGCCTTATCTGCTCGTTTGGTAAAGGTATAAGCGACCCTATACCCTGATTACCCCTGTATGCTACCCGAACTTTAGGCGAAGATCAAACTTCGTAACAATTTATTCTTTGGTCTGGCAGGCTCAGCTTAGTGGGAGAGTCGCACTGCCCGGCATATAGATATAAAGCTAGGCGTCAGAAAAATGATCCACAACTCTGATAATATCATCGATCAACTGGCAATTATCCAAGCTACGGGGATTGATCTGCCCGCGCTCCTCCGGGTGATCCAGACCGCTTATGAAGAATATCGGGGTAAACTCGATCCGCCGTCGGGTGCACATGCGGAGACGATCGAAAGCCTAGCCGCAAAATTAAAAACGGCGCAAGCCATCAAAGCCGTCATCGGACAAACCGTTGTTGGCTGTGTCTTTTTCCAGCGCGAGCAAGAGAGTATTTATTTTGGGCGCTTGGCGGTACTACCAAGCTATCGGCGACATGGCATTGGCCGGTTATTAGTAGACTACGTCGAGTCTTACGCCCGCCAACATCATATGGCGTGCGTCACCCTGGGCGTGCGGCTGGCGATCCCGGCTAACATTGAATATTATACCAAGCTCGGTTACCAGATTGTTAGCTATGCCAGCCACCCGGGCTATACAACACTGACCTCGGCTAGCATGGAGAAGCGAGTAGAGGGAAAGTATTAGAGAGCAATCGATAAGCTAGCGCGTTATTTTTCGCCTCGCCCCTATCTCTGGTACACTAATTCCTGCTCATAGGATTGGCGCGTCGCTATTGCGGCCAACCAGCCAATCTGTGCAAGCGTGTTTATCTGTGTAACAGACTGTATCTAAAGTGTATTTTTACCCAAAGGAGTTTCTTATGGCCGACAAACAGTGGACTACCCCCCCCGCAATGGAAATTGATCCCAAGAAGCATTACACCGCCAAGATCGAAACCCCGCGCGGCACGATTGTGTTGGATCTCGATGCACAAAACGCGCCTAAGACGGTGAATAACTTCGTCTTTCTGGCCAAACAAGGTTTTTACGACGGCACGACCTTTCACCGCGTGATCAACGATTTTATGATCCAGGGCGGCGATCCGACCGGCACCGGACGTGGTGGGCCTGGTTATAAATTTGAAGACGAAACCAGAACCAATCCAAACAAACATGAAACCGGCGTGATCTCAATGGCGAATTCCGGGCCCAACACCAACGGCAGCCAGTTCTTCATCACCCATTCGCCGCAGGCCCACTTGAACGGCAAGCACACGGTATTTGGCACAGTGACCAGCGGCAAGGATGTCGTGGACGCGGTCAAGCAGGGCGATAAGATGTTGAAGGTTGAAATTACAGAAAGTTAAACGAATGACCAGCGGAAGGGATGCCAAGCTATACGGTATTAGCTTGGCATCCCTTCCGCTGGTTACCTGACTGTTTGATTGGCGGTAAGCCAGATGTCTGATCTGCCATCACTGGTTGCGCTCGGTCAGCCAGGCCAAAGCGGCGTGTATATCCTGCGCATCCATGTCCAGCAATGGTTTGAAATTTCGTTTGGCCGTTTCAAAAAGGGCAAACAAATTACCTTCGTGCCCGGTGAATATCTGTATCTAGGTTCGGCTTTGGGCGTTAGCGGCGCAGCAAGCCTAGCCCACCGCCTGCTGCGCCATGCCACTCGTGGCGCGCCACATCCACCGCAATTGATCCGCAACGATCTACTCGCTTACTTTCACGCGATTGGCCGCCCAAGCGGATCACCTCTGGCGCAGAAACCGAAGAAGCTTTTCTGGCATATCGATTATCTGTTGCAACAATCTGCCGCCGAGTTGCGCCAGGTCATTGTGATGCATACGGTTCGCGATTTGGAGCCATTATTAGCGCAACAATTAAATGCCGACCGCTGCACCTTTGTTGTCGAATCAGGCTTGGGCGCCAGCGATAACCGTGGCGCCACCCATCTGTTAGGCGTTCATGCCACCGAAGGCTGGTGGCATACTTCCCTAGAAAAATGGCGGTGTATGTTGGAGGATGAATAGAAAATGGAACTGCCAGCTTGGCAACTTGAACCGATCTATACGCGCATTTATGCGGTGATTCGCCAGATTCCGCCGGGCCGTGTAGCTACCTACGGGCAAATTGCGGTAATTGTCGGCAATTGTACGGCGCGTATGGTCGGTTATGCCTTGGCCGCAACGCCAGCCAATGGCGATGTGCCCTGGCAACGGGTGATCAATGCGCAAGGTAAGATCAGTCTGCGGGCCATTAGTGGAGAAAACGCGCTGCAACGACAGTTGTTAGAAGAAGAAGGTATCCATTTCAGCGCGCAGGGGAAAGTTGATTTGCGCCACTACCGTTGGTATGGTCCTGAGTTGGGCTGGCTGCTAGAAAATGGTTTTGATCCAATGCCCGAGTGGCGTGAGGAGTGAAGGACGGCCTCACCCCCCTCTCCTGAATCGAAGGACAGAGTTCAGAAGAGGGGGAGAACAGCCGTTGATTTGCTCCCCTCCTCTAAAACAGCTCTTCCGTTCAGGAGAGGGGTTGGGGGTGAGGCAAGTAGTTGCCTGTCTACAACCGCTTGATTAGACCCCGCTGCGTCGCCATCGCCACGGCTTCGGTGCGATTCCCAGCCCCCACTTACTCATGATCGAACTCACATGAAATTTTACGGTGCGCTCTGTGATCACTAATTGCGAGGCAATTTCCTTGTTCGGTAAACCTTGGGCCAATAGGGCAAGCACTTCAGTTTCACGCGGGGTCAACGCATGGGGATCAGGCGTCTGATCCTGGTTCAACCGACTCATTAACCGGGACGCCACAATTGGCTGCAAGAGCGAGCCACCGGCCTGAACAATGCGGATAGCGTTGAACAATTCTTCGCGCGGCGCCCCTTTGAGCAGATAACCTTGTGCACCCGCGCGCACCGCTTCGATAATGCGGTCATCGGTATCGAACGCAGTAAAGACAATCGTGCGTACGGTTGCCTGATTGGTTGCCAAGCGGCGCAAGGTTTCTACGCCATCAACACGCGGCATTTCCAGATCGAGCAGCAATACAGCAGGATGAAGCGCGGCGAGAAATATTGTTCGCCAGTTTCTTCATTTACACGCGCTGGAACATTCTCAATGATGTAAAATTTCCCATCTTTCAACAGCGTGTAAGTCACGGTTTGTTCAGCCGCAAATTTTTCTTGAATCTCCGCGATCATTTTCATATCCTGGTATTATACGGGGCAAGCTAGAATAGTAAAGCTATTTCATCTTTACTGGTTCCTCACGCGGAGCGTGAGGAACCAGTAAATTACCGCACCACCAGCGGCAGATAGATTTTCTGGCCTGGAGGCGTCACAACACTCAATTGCAGCACGGCGCGGTCTTCATGGACAATCTTCAGCGCACCATCCACCGTCGCCAGCAACTCGGCGCGCACACCGACATCACCCAGCGCGTCGGTCGCTTTGGTAAAGTTTGTGAGCACTTGACCCTGTGCGTTGGTCGTCGCCGTCATCACTTCGCTGCCGTTGACCAACCCTTGCTGGCCATCACCTTCGGTGCCAATCCGCACGGTTTGATTCGCCACTGGGTTGCCCCAGCGGTCGAGCACGGTGGCGAGCAAAGCTGCGCTGTTGGTTGCGCCAGACAGATCACTGGGCGTCGCGGCCAGATGGATCTGGTTGGCAATCGGATTGCGGATGTGGATGACTGTCGTCGCACTCAGCGCACCAATGTTGGCGGTGATCGTGGCATCACCTTCGGTTGTGCCTGGTGTAAAGTGGACCATGGCGCGCCCGTCTACGGTGCCGACTGCTGCGTTTGTACTGCTGCTAGACGCGGCACTGACGGCCACTGGATCAACGTTACCCAGTGATGTGCTGATATTCACCGGCGTGCCGTCCGCTACAATGCCACCTTGGTCGTCCAGCACAATCGCGGTCAGCGAGATCACGTCGCTGCTGTTCGGGCGTAGATAGACATCGGCGTAGCGCGTGTCGAATTCGATACTGGCTGGCGGGCGACGGCGGGTTAACATTGCGTTGTCGCTGTCACTAATTGCCCCTTCTTCGGTCTCAGCAAAGGAGACCGTGATCTTTGCCTGTTCGCCGCTGAGCGCATTCGGCCAATCGGGATAGACGGTGAGCACATGGATCTGGGATTGGCCGGCAGGGATGCCGAGACAACCGATCTGATCAAAGTCCCATTTATAGCTCCAACCGGCGGGCAGATCGATATCGGCATCATAACAATCGTTGCGGCTGTCCAGGTTTTCCAGTTGGAAACGGATCTCCGTTGGCTCGTTATTGTTGACGACATTCTTGTCCAGCGCGGTCAGGCGGAAGGGTTGGAAGTTGAAGGGCGCTGGATCAGAGCGTTCAAACGTAACCCCGCCCACGACGCCTTTTGTCCAGAGATAACCGACGCCGCGGCTGGGTGGGGTGAAGTCTGGCCAGCCAAAGATACCGTCGCCGGCGCGCTCATCCCCATGCGCCCCATCGTCGAACATCGTAAATTCGTCACCAAAGCGTTCACCATTGGGCTTTTGCAGCCAACCGGTGAGCGTGTTGCCATCCAGCGCCCGCCCAAATTTAACCTGGAGCGGTGACTTGCCCACCGAAGGCAACAGGCGACGCGTCGGGCTGTCGGCATTGAGATCGCTGGCCGCCAGGGCGCTAAACGAGAAGGTGCCTTGGCCGCCCGCACCGGCATCTACCGTGGCGTGCCACTTGCCGGTATGGCCGTTGACATTTACCTGCACATA
>JBBQBY010000239.1:0-10239 GCA_038318235.1 Caldilineales bacterium | reverse complement strand
CCCGGCCTCGTCTGCCTTTGAGCAACAGGTCATTCCGTTAGAACAAGCGGCGAAGGGTTCAACGTGGATGAGCACGATCTGGCAAGCTGGCGCAATTACGGGTGGGCCGTTGGCGGGCTTGGCGATTGACCGGCTTGGCATCCCCACCACCTATTTGATCATTGCCGTGTTGATGGGCAGTGCGCTGATTTTCATTTCGCTGATCCCCCGTCGCCCCATTATACCCGCCACCGAAGGCGAAACGCTGGGGCAAAGCCTGCGGGAAGGCATCAAATTTGTCTTTGCGAATCAGTCGCTGGCTGGCTCGATGGCGCTAGATCTGTTTGCTGTGCTATTCGGCGGTGCGATTGCCATGTTACCGATCTTTGCCACGGATATTTTACATGTGGGCGCAACGGGGCTTGGGATCATGCGCACGGCGCCGTCAGTCGGTGCGATCTTGGTGATGTTGATGGCCACCCGCCGCCCGCCCACGAGCCATGCGGGGCGCAATTTGCTACTGTGCGTGGGCGGTTTTGGCATCAGCATGATTGTCTTTGGCCTCTCGCGTAACTTCATTGTGTCACTTGTTGCACTCTTTTTCAGTGGTGTCTTTGACGGCGTCAGCATGATTGTGCGCGATGTGGTGATGCGGGTGCTTTCACCCGAACATATGCGCGGGCGGATTGCCTCGGTCAGTTGGGTCTTTATCGGCGCATCGAACGAATTAGGTGCGCTGGAAAGCGGCGTTGCTGCGCGCCTGCTCGGCACTGGCCCCTCTGTATTTTGGGGTGGTTGTGTGACCATCCTCGTGGTGGCAACCGTGGCGCTTACCCTACCAAAGCTACGCGAGTTACGTTTGTGACAATTAAGCGACCCCACCCGCGCCCAAGGGGCTCCCGCTCCCCTGCAGGGAGGGGACTGTTTGGTGGACAGAACGCTCTACTTCGTCTATCCCTGATCAGTTCCCTCCCTTTCTAGGGGAGGGTTAGGGTGGGGTCGCCCAAGCAAGGAAAACCAGATGACAGCCGTACACATATCTCAAGCGATCTATGATGAAATTATCGTCCACGCCCGTGAAGGAAAACCAGAAGAGATCTGTGGGATTCTCTCAGGCAACAACCTACAAGCTAAAAAGCTGATCCGCGGGCGCAATATTGCCGCAGAGCGCATCGAAAATTACGAGATCGACCCGCAAACATTGCTGATGCAATTTAATTTCGACGATCCAGACGATGAAATGATGGGCATTTATCACTCGCACCCGGTCTCCGTAGCGTACCCATCGGCCACTGATGCTTGGAACGCCAATTATCCAGACAGCATCTATTTTATCTGCTCGCTGGAATATGACGCTGCGCCGTTGATCCGCGCCTTTCAGATGACACCTTATTTCCTTGATCTGGACATTGCCGCATTGCGCCAAGCGCTTACGTTTTATGAGACGCGCCCAGGCTTATTTGCCTATTACCAGGCCAACGACAAACCTGTCCCGTATGCACTTGCAGCCATTGCTGGGGAAGTGACAAAGCCGTTTTATGTAGTCTATTATTCGGATGACCATCAGGAATTTGACAGCAGAGCGGTTTCGCTAGAAGAGTTTGCCGTCGAAGTGAAGCCATAGACTGTTGGCAAAATAAAGCAGTCCGTTTGCAATGGCTATGGAAGCAGCCTAACCGAAATCGATCGTTGTCGTCGTGCATAATATCTAAGGCGAATCTTTCCAGTCGTACACAAGCAGGTTGACAAAGATCTGCTGGCCGAGTATACTAGTAGTTACAGTATGTTTTTTATAGTGCAATTCATGTGAGCACTTTGCGTTCAATTTATCGAGGAAGCTAATGTTTTTTCAGTTTTGCCCAACCGTTCGTCTTACTTGCTCGTGTCTTTAGCGGGCGCCGCTGGCATAGCTGCTGGCTGTCCCGCGTATTTACCTACAAGTGATAAGCCTTGGTGCAAAATTGAGTGATGACTGAGTAATTAGATAAGTACATTTGTATAGGCTCAGCACTCTGAGTTGTTAACGCTAGATCAGCTACACTGGAACAGTTAACAATGAGGATTTATAACGTGCCCTTTTTGCGCCGACTTCATCGCTTTGATGATGGCGGCGTTTTTATTTGGGCGCATTTGTCCGAGTAATCCAACAAAAACGATTTTAAAGGAGAAGTTTTCGATGGCAATTGTGATGGTGCCGACGCCACTGCGCCGCTTGACTGGCGGCCAGGCGAAGGTCGATGTACAAGGCAGTGATGTAGGGAGCCTGCTGCAAGCAGTAGAGCAGAAGTTTCCTGGCATCGCTGAGAAAGTGTTGGATGGCGAAGGCAATGTCAAGCGCTTTATCAATGTATTTGTCAACGAAAGCGAAATTCGCACGTTGCAGGGCTTGCAGACTCCCGTCAGTGAAAGTGACCGTGTTTCGATTGTGCCAGCCATGGCTGGCGGGCAAGGAAGGTAAGCGATGAGTAGATTAAATCGTGATCAATTGGTGCAGCTGGCCAAAAGCGAGATCAAAGAGATATCTGCGGCGGAATTAAAGCAACGCTTAGACGCAGGTGAAGATTTGACCTTAGTCGATGTGCGCGAGCGCGATGAGTTCGTGCAGGGTCATCTGCCCGATGCGGTCTTTATCCCGCGTGGTTTTTTGGAGCTGCAAATTGAGCAGCATCAGCCGGATCGCGACCAGCCGGTCGTTATCTATTGTGCTGGCGGCACGCGTTCGGCCTTGGCCGCGCGCAATTTGAAGGAGATGGGCTACAAAAATGTGATTTCGGTCATTGGTGGTTTTAATGGCTGGAAAAACGCTGGGCTGCCCTTTAAAATTCCCACGGTGCTCACCAAAGAGCAGAGTATTCGCTATAGCCGCCATACACTATTGAGTGATGTGGGCGAAGCCGGCCAGATTAAATTGCTCGAAAGCAAGGTATTGCTGATCGGCGCGGGTGGCCTGGGCAGCCCGGCCGCGATGTATCTGGCCGCCGCCGGTGTCGGCACGATTGGGATTGTCGATTTTGACACGGTGGATGTCTCAAATTTGCAACGCCAGATTATCCACGGCACCAAAGATGTGGGGCGGCCCAAGGTCGACTCGGCGACGGATCGCATTCATGATATGAACCCCGACGTCAAAGTAATTGGTCATCGTGAGCCGATCACAAGCGCCAACGCGCTGGAGATTATCCGCCACTATGATGTGGTCCTTAACGGTTCAGACAATTTCCCAACCCGCTATCTGGTCAACGATGCCTGCCATTTCCTGGGCAAGCCGCTTGTCGACGCGAGCATCTTTATGTTTGAAGGCCAGGCAACCGTCTATCAGCCAGCCGATCACGCGCATGGCATCGAAGGTGGCCCATGCTATCGCTGTCTCTATCCCGATCCCCCCCCACCGGGTGAAGTGCCAAGTTGCTCGGAAGCGGGTGTATTAGGCGTCTTGCCGGGCATTGTTGGTTCGATTGAAGCGATCGAGGCGATCAAGCTGATCATCGGGATTGGCGAATCGCTGGTCGGTCGCTTGCTGATGATCGATACGCTGGACATGAGTTTCCGCACGTTGAAAATCGGGCGCAATCCCGATTGCCCAGTCTGCGGCGATCATCCGACCGTGACCGAGTTGATCGATTACGAACAGTTCTGCGGGTTTCCTTCGCACAAGGAAGAGACCAAAGAACAAGAGCTAATTCCGGCCTAACGGGGAAAAGCGGTTACATAGAGCACACCGGGCAAGACAAGGAGACATGGGGACAGGGAGACAAGGAGCGAACAGCATGTCGCCTTATCTCGTGTCTCCTTTGTATAACATGAGTTATAAACTCTTCTGTGGAAATGCTCTTTGTCGATGAAACGTAGGAAATCTATGGAAAAGACAATCGCCAACGAAATTACCACGACATTGCGCACGGCCGCCGTTACCGGTCAGGTGCAAGCGGAAATTACAACTGTTCTCGATCAGATCGGCAACACGCCGCTGCTCGACATCAGTGAATTCGCCCAGTCCTTGGGCGTCTCGCCGAATGTGGGGGTTTACGCTAAGGCCGAGTGGTACAATCCGGGTGGATCGGTCAAGGCGCGCGCCGCCCTACGCATTGTCGAAGAGGCCGAACGCAGTGGCCTCTTGACGCCAGACAAAATTTTGATCGACAGCAGTTCAGGCAACACGGGCATTGCTTTTGCTTTGATTGGCGCGCTCAAACATTATCAAGTCCACCTGGTTATGCCTGGCAACGTGAGCCCAGAACGCAAAGCCCTGGTGCGCGCCTATGGGGCAACCCTGATTGAATCTGATCCGCTCGAAGGTTCAGACGGGGCGATTTTAAAGGTGCGTGAATTGGTGGCGGCGCAACCAGAACGTTATTTCTATGCGAATCAATACAACAATCAGGCTAATGTCCTGGCGCATTACGAAACGACCGGCCCTGAGATCTGGCAGCAGACCGATGGCACGATTACGCACTTTGTGATCGGGCTCGGGACGACAGGTACATTTGTTGGCACAGGCCGCTACTTGAAAGAGCAAAACCCCGCGATCCAACTGGTGGCGATTCAACCCGAAGATGAGCTTTCGGTGATTGAGGGCTTGAAATACCTGGCCACCGCCATCACACCAGGCATTTATGATGCAAGCTTGATGGATCGTGATTTGCGCGTGGGGACAGAAGCCACCTGGGAAATGACCAGACGGCTAGCCCGCGAGGCGGGTCTGTTTGTTGGCGTTAGTGCGGGCGCAGCAGTTGCGGGCGCTATCGAAGTAGCGAAAGAATTGTCCGCCGGGGTCGTCGTGACCATTTTGCCCGATGATGGCAGCAAGTATGTGAGCTTAGGCATCTTCGATTAAACAAGTGGTAAATCGTAACTGGTAAGTGGATGGCTATCACTCAATGACCAGTTGCTACTGACTAATTCCGCTTTAGTGCTTTAGATAGAGAGGATCAAAATGCAGCAAAAAGTGGATCATACGGCGCTTCAATTTAACCAGGCCAGCATTATTACCCTATTGGCCCTGGCGTTCTTGTTTGACCAAATCTGGCTAGTCGCCTTGGTCGCCGCCGTTATGCTGGTAGGAACATGGTGGCCTGGTGCAGGGTTGTTTAAATTATTTTATGCCCGTCTGTTAAAGCCAGCCGGTCTACTAAAACCCAATGTGATGATTGATGAGGCGCAACCCCACCTTTTTGCGCAGGGTGTGGGTGGTATTTTTCTAATGGCCAGTCTGCTTGCCTTTGCCGCAGGCAGTCCGCTGATTGGCTGGGTATTAACTGGCATCGTGATCGTGCTGGCCGCTGTCAATCTATTTTTGGGCTTTTGTTTAGGGTGCTTTATCTATTTCCAGTTGGCGCGACGGGGCATCCATATCACCTTGCCGGGCTGGCAAGGCACCTAGCCCAACCAGATATCATCGAAGCACAATCAAAATACGCATAGGACATTAAAATGATCCTCGAACGTTTACTGATCTTACTTGTCGCCATTCTACTGGGTGCAATAGTGCTTGGCATCTGGCGTCTATGGTTGGCCCAGCGCGTGCAAAAATTGGCGACAAAGGCAGCACCCAACGAACTTGATGAACTTGTGCCAGCAGGTCCAGCCTTGCTTTATTTTACGACAGAAGATTGTGTGCAGTGTCGTCTACAACAGACTCCAATTCTGACCCAGTTGACGGCTACCACGAATGTAGCAGTCCATAAGTTCGATGCCGTTGAACAGGAAGCTTTAGCCAATTTCTTCGGTATTATGACTGTGCCTACCACAATCTGGTTGGATAAAATGCACCGGCCTGCGGCAATCAATCATGGATTAACCGGATTGGCGCAATTACGCCAACAAGCTCAAGCAGTGTACGCGCAGTAAACAACTTCACCGATTGAAGTTTGTTTTAAGATCTTTTGGTCTGCATTCCTCCTGCCCACTAGTTACAATTCCATCGCATAAAGGTTCAATGAACCATACATCTGTTGCCTTTGCAAGCTTCAGATGTATGGTTCATTTATATTTTTCAACCAACGCTGAATGCTTACGATAAGAACGGTTATATAGTTTGTTACACAGCTTGTTGTATAATCTTCCCAATATTTAAGATCTTCTGGATACAACTACAACATTATCTACTATAACATTATTATCATTAATCTACGTGTATTCGTGATTACACCCCACGGCTAAAGCCGAGGGCTTCTACAACTACATCCGACGAATCGGTGTTGATGCTCGCTAATCCACGAGCAAGAATATTCAAAGCAGCCTTATAATCTCGGTTTAGTTTTAGACCGCAATGGGGACAATCATGGATACGCACTTCAATGCCTTTAGGGACAATTGCATGACACCGAGAACACACCTGCGTTGTGCCTCTAGGGTTAACAAGTGCTACACCCCTACCAGCGTTTGCAGCTTTGTAGGTAGTGAACTGCACGAATTGACCCCAGGCCACGTCCGCGATGCCACGGGTGTAGCGTTTGTCATCGGCGGATGCGCTGCCATGGGAAGCGACCATATCCTTGATGTCGAGATTTTCAAAAGCGACGAACTGGTATTCATTCACCAGTTTGCGAGATGCTTGGTGGGCAAAGTTATTGCGGCGGTTGGTAGAGCGCTGGTAGGCATGGTTCAACGCACGAACAACCTTCCTGCGTTCTGGGCTACCCTTCAAGAAACGTTCTTTCTTGCGTTGCAGTTTAGCGATGGCTTCGGCGTCTTTCTTCATCCAGCGTTGGCGTTTGATTTTCTGTCCGTTGCTGAAATAAGCGACTGTGGTCAAACCCAGGTCGATACCGACAACCTTATCGTTAATTGGCAGCGGCTTAACTTCCGCGTGCCCATTGGGCGCACAGGAGAAACAAGCGTACCAGTTGCCCAACGAATCCCGACGAATCGTCAACGTTTTGATCTCGCCGCAAACCGAACGATGCAGTTTAACCTGAACGGTTCCGATCTTGGAAAGCGTGAGTTTGTCGCCATCCAGACGGAACCCCTTTTGCTTGAAGGTGAAACTATCATACAAACCACGACCTTTGAAGCGAGGGTAGCCAGGGTCTTCGCCCGCTTTGACCCGCCGAAAGAAAGCTTGGTATGCCAAGTCAACCCGTTCTTGAACATTCTGCAAAACCTGAGAATGAACTTCACTGAAGGCTGGCTTCGCTTCTTTCCATACCGTCAACAGTTTATTCGTATCGTACAGCGACAGAGTCTTGCCGGTTGCTTCGTAGGTGTCTTTGCGTATACCAGCGTATCGTTGTAGACCCAACGACAAATCTCAAGCGTTCTTTCAAGCTTAGTTCGTTGGGCAGTGGTTGGATTCAGACGATACATGTATGTCAATCTCATACAAGTATGATAACATAGGTTACGTCGATTATAAATCGCATAACACGATTAGAGGCAAAATGGCCTGTCGATTGCCCAAGCCAGGCTTCGACGTGAGACTTCGGCGTGAGCTCAGTCGAACGCTTAGCCGAACGTAGGCTTGGCGGCTATCGGGGCTCCCTCTGGGACCCATCGCTGAAGCTAGGGGCTTTCCGCCGTTTTCGGTAAGGGCAAGCAATGCTGACACTACGTAGAAAAATTCTATTTATAATCATTAGCGTCTTTATTCTTCTAATTCTGTTGCTTTATGTAGCTGCGGAGCGTTCTGCATTTACCACTTTGCAGCATTTGGAAGATCAAATGAGCCGCCAAAACATAATGCGCGTCGCGCAGACCATCAAAACCGAACTAACCGGTCTTGGACAGACTTCGATGGATTATGCACTGTGGGACGATACCTATCGGTTCATTGAAAAGGCAAGCCAGGGGAAGGTCGATAAGCAATATGTAGCCACCAACTTTTCTGATTCAAATATGCAGTCAAATCGGCTCAATCTGCTTGTGTATGTGAATACAGATGAAAAAGTAATTTTCCAAAAAGCCTTTGATCTGGAAACTCACCATCAAATGCCAGTTCCATCTAATTTTTTAGATAAATCAATGAAGGATCTGCTCCAAGCGGTTAACAGCACAACGCTTAAGGCCGGCATTATTGACTCCGATTATGGCTTGATGTTGATCGCCTCTCACCCTATCCTGCCTAATTCTGGGACACCACCGAATCGTGGTTCGCTGATCTTTGGCCGGCTGCTAGATGCTTCAGAGATCCAATTATTTACAAACGTTACCTTGCTGCCGGTTGCCATTTACTCTTTAAGCGATGTCACTAATTTGCCCAAAGACGTTCAAGGGGATATGGCAGCGCTCAAAACAATGGATTCGATTGTGCTGCACCCGATCTCCAATAATAAACTGGTTGGTTATACTCCACTCGCCGATGTAGACGGGAATCCTGTCGCGTTGCTCCAGGTAGAGATGCTTCGGTCGATTCAGGAACAAGGGCACATTAGCTTAAATTATCTGATCACTATGTTGATCATATTTGTGTTGATCTTTGGAATTATTGTTTCGTATGTTCTGGAGCGATGGGTCTTAACGCCGGTCTCTGAACTTGGCCGGCATGTTAATCTGATTGGCGCCAGTGCAGATTTATCAACACGGCTCAAAGTCAAGGGCAGCGACGAACTCTCGCAGTTAACACAAGATATCAACCAGATGTTAGACGCGCTAGAAACGGCACAAAATAACCAACAGCGCAGCGAAGCACGGTATCGGGCGATTTTTGAACAAGCATCCGAAGGCATCGTCTTTGCCGATGCCAGCAACCATCAGTTGATTGCCGCCAATCCGGCCTTCCTACAGCTAACTGGCTATAGCGCCCAGGAACTGACTACCCTAACCGCCTATGATATTGTAATGACCGATGAAACGGCCTATGCAGCCAGTATCGATCAAATCTCCACGGTACAACGGTATGCGGTTACCGAACATGTGTACCGCTGCAAAGATGGCACACAGCTCGATGTAGAGTCGAGTGCGGTACTCTTGCCCCCTGATAATGGTTACGTGATCTATTGTATGGTGGTCCGCAATATCACAGAAAGAATAAAATCCGAAGCCCGCTTGCGCCAAACGCAGAAACTAGAAAGTATCGGGTTGCTGGCCGGTGGAATTGCGCATGATTTTAACAATCTGCTCACAGGAATGTTGGGGCAGACCTCACTTGCGCTTGACAAGTTGGCGCCGGACCATCCTGCGCGATCAAATGTGAACAAAGCCGTGATTTCAGTGCGCCGCGCCGCGGATTTAACCCGCCAGTTGCTCGCTTATGCGGGGCGTGGCCAATTCTTGGTTGAGCCAGTCGATCTTAATCAATTAATTGGTGACAATACCAGCCTACTAGAAACAGCCTTAATGAGCCATGTACAGTTGCAACTCTTGCTCGAACCTAATCTCGCCTTGATCAATGCCGATCGCGGTCAGATTCAACAGATCGTGATGAATCTTGTGATCAATGCAGCAGAAGCAATTGCCAATGAATATGGCACCGTAACGGTTACAACCAGCAGTGTCACCTTGACGGCTACCGATGAACAACAATATATCGGCGGTGATAAGTTGCCGACTGGCGATTATATCTGCCTGGAAGTCTGCGACACCGGCATCGGCATGGACAGTGAGACGATCAATCGCATCTTTGATCCGTTCTTTACGACGAAAGAGTTCGGCACCGGTTTGGGCCTTTCCGCAACGCAGGGCATTGTGCGCACGCACAATGGTGGATTACAGGTGACAAGCTGCTTGGGTAAAGGTACGACTTTCAGAATCCTCTTCCCGGCCGCAGCCCATACACCAATCGAGCTCGATTTACCGATTGTGGCCAATTCAAAAAGCGGCGGCTGTGTTTTAGTGATTGATGATGAAAAATCGGTGCGCGAGGTAGTGCGCGATATCCTAGAAATGAATGGCCTGCATGTGATGGTGGCGCAAAATGGTCAGGCGGGCATTGACCTTTTTAAGCACAATCACACCAAAATTCATGTGATCTTGCTAGATATGCAGATGCCAATCATGAATGGCGAGGAAACCTTCCAAGCCCTACGCGCCTTCGACCCAGATGTCAAGGTTATTCTTTCCTCTGGTCACGATGAGACCGAAGCAACAAATCATTTTGTTGGGCAAGGCTTGGCCGCTTTTTTGCAAAAGCCCTATGATCTGGACACCTTGCTCGCCAAGATTCAGCATGTCCTAGACCATTCGTATGATCTGTATCACCATTGAATCGCGTTGATGATGAGCCGTCAGCGCTAGGCCAAACGCCACCGTTGCCAAAGGACAACTAGGGCCAGTGGCCAGGCGTGGCGAGCATGACATAAGGCCAGGGGCACAGGCTCCACTGCG
>JBBQBY010000238.1:0-10259 GCA_038318235.1 Caldilineales bacterium | reverse complement strand
AATGCGGAGCTTGACAACAGTATTCTTGCGGCGCCACGCATGCCAGAGACCGAGGAGTTGCAACAACTGTTTGAATATGCCTATGAGGGCAAAGCGGTAGATTTTTAGATAAACAGAAATTGATCTCAAGTTCTGACATATAAAACCCGTTGAAACGGGTTCGTACCTGGCCTTAGCGTGTTTCGGGAGCCACGGCGCGCGTTTTATGGAGCCGATCGTGAACTCATTGATAGCGCTGAAAACGCGTCACCAGATTTCTTTCTTCAGGTTGGTTACTTCGCTAAAATTCTGATCGCGTGTGACCAGAATCAAACCGTGGCGCAGGGCTAGAGCAGCGATCCAGACGTCATTCTCTGGAATCTGGCTACTCTTCTGGCTCAACAAATCTTTGACAACGCCATACCAACGACAAGTCTCGGTATCACAGATCAGCACGATATTGGCTTCGGCAAATAGATCAACACGGGCCACATTTTCACGCGTGCGGCCAGATTTGCGCGCGCCATAATAAAGCTCCCCAATCACAATACTGGGGATGAAGACTTCTTCTGCGTCTTCGATTTGTTCGACAATCAGCCTATCATCGGCAAAAAGCGCAATGATAATGTTGGTGTCCAACAAGTATCTACCATTCATTCAGATCGACCTGTTCACAGCCTACTACAATGGCGCCACGCATCAAATCTAATTCATCAACTGGAATAAAGCCGGCAAACTGTAACAACTGTTTACCCGGCGTGCCGCGCAGGGGATAAGCCTGCAACGACTGCACAAATTCCAATACTATCTGCTGCAAATCGGACGGAAGCATTTCCATTTGCTCAACCACTTTCGAAATGACCGAATTACTCACAACATCCTCCTCCATTAGCTTTATCGATCATCAACAATGCTTATCATTGATGAAATTCCCCAATTGTAAACGCACAGCAGGGAAAGAAAAACTTTTCCTGTTCATGAAATGTTCCTTTGCAAACGTTGCCTACTGTTTGCCCCATTGATTGTTCGCAAGACCACTGATTCCGCTTAAAAATGTAATACTGGCTCCATTATATCCGTTGTGCAATCGCATAGCAATTCCGTAAAATTTGAAGTGTCGAAACTCAAACTACTGGCAGCAACCAAATCCGCGCCGCCGGTAAACGGATGGCAATCAATGCGCCGGCTTGCATGGGCAAATCAGCCGGACCGTGGGCAAGCCAGGGTTGTCCATTCACCTGGAGTTGCACCTGCGTGTAGGTGCCCATGTAAACGCTAGAGACCACAGGGACAGAAAGTAGATTATCGGTTGCCGTTGGATTAAGTTGAATCTCCTCGGGGCGCACACTCAATAGGACTGGACCATCAGGTTGATTCACCTGTCCGGGCTCGATGCGCAAGCAGCCAAGTGAGGTTTCTACTTGATCTTGCCGTTTGACACCCAGCAAAAAATTATCGTTTCGGAAAAAGCGCGCAATCTGGGCGGTGCGCGGTCGCGTGTAAAAGGCCTGCGGTGCGGCATATTGCTGCAACACGCCATCAAACATCAAGGCCACGCGGTCAGCCAACATCACAGCCTCTTCTTGGTCGTGGGTGACAAAAAGCGTGGTGATTTTTAACTCACGTTGCAGTCTACGGATCAACTCACGCATTTCTAAACGCAAATTGGCGTCTAAGTTTGCCAGCGGTTCGTCCAACAGCAGCACGCGCGGTCGGATCACAAGTGCGCGCGCCAGCGCCACGCGTTGTTGCTGCCCACCCGATAATTCGTGGGCGCGCCGCTGTTCAAAGCCAGGCAGCCGCACAAATTCGAGCATTTCACCCACCCGCTGACGAATTTCGGCTGGCTTCACGCCTTGCATTTTCAAACCAAAACCGACATTTTGCGCCACATCCATGGTGGGAAAGAGCAGATGCTTTTGGAAGACCATCACCGCACCGCGTTGCTCGGCGGGCACCTTTAGCATCGATTTTCCGTCAAATTGGACATCGCCGGTGCTCGGGGTCAGCAACCCAGCGATCATGCGCATTGTCGTTGTCTTGCCACAGCCGGAAGGCCCCAGCAAGGCTACCAGTTCCCCAGAATCGATTACTAGATCGAGTTGATCAACCGCCTTCACTTGACCAAAGTACCGAGTCAATCGCACCAATTTCACCGCTGTCATAGCCGCCCCAGGCCGCCCATGGCGTTGGTTTCGGGGCGTAGCGAACGCGCCGGCAATATAAAGATAAAAATCGCCGGCAAAATAAAGACCATACTGATCGCGGCGGCGTTAGGGTGATTCGACGCGCTGATAAAGGGAAAGAGCACCATCGGCAGCGTGACAATTCTGCCGCCACCGATCAAGACAGTGGTGATATACTGACTCCAGGAGACCAGAAAGGTGAACATCGCCGCAACGATCAGGCCAGGGGAAATGGCTGGTAGGGTGATATACCAAAAGGTGCGCCATGGATTGGCGCCCAGGGTGCGCGCCGTCTCTTCCAGGGCTGTGTCGTAATTGGCAAAGACCCCGCTCATGACCAAGATAAAGTATGGCAGCGCCGGGACAAGATGCACCAACGCGACCCCGATAAACGTATCGGCTAAGCCATAACGAATAAATAGGATGTGGATGCCCATCACCACAACCAAACCTGGCACAAGCATGGGCGCCATGATCAGCCATTCAACGATACGCTTGCCGCGAAATTTATGCAAACTCAAGGCGCGCGCCGCTGGCAAGCCGATCAGCACAGATAAGATCACCACAACCAGGGCAAGGCTGGCGCTGTTCAACCAAGCTTCCCCCACTTTGGCGCTGGGCGAAAGCAGATAAAGCCAGGCTTTCCAGCCCCATTTTTGCGGCAAGAGGCTCGGAAAAAACCAGTTATAGGCGAATGACCAGACAAATTGGGGCAAAATCGGCAACAATACGCCAATGACGAGGCCAATTATAAGGAACGAACGGAAAAATTTATGCATAATCTTAAACGTCGTAGGTCATCCCTTTTAGGGTGACAATGTGCGTCGTTCCGAGCAGCCGGATCAATGGAAAAAGTCACCCTAAAAGGGATGACCTACGCGGGAATTCTGTCATTTTGTCATTCGCCGCACATAACGTCGGTACACACTCAGCAACGCGATCACAATCAGCGTGATCATCATGCCCATTGCCATGGCGACGGGCCGCTGCTGTAGATCCGGATCGATATAGGCACGGTACGCCATGACTGGCAATGTGTTAGGGTACCGTTGTCCCAGCAGCAACGGCACCTCGAAACTGCCAAATGTATAGGCAAAGACAATCACCGAAGTCGAGACGATGCCGGGCATGAGCAAGGGCAAGAGAACATAGCGAAAGCGCTGCCATGGATTCGCCCCCAGCGTGCGCGCCATCTCCTCATACTCTCGGCCCACACGCTTGAGCACCGCCAACACCACCAGCCCGATAAAAGGGGTCTCTTTCCAGACGTAGACCAAGATCGTGGCCACATGCCAGCGGTCAAAGACCAGCACCGGGAATTGCGCCGGTTGCGTCAGCCAGCCTATGTTATATAGTAGGCGCGCGAGCAATCCACTTTGGGTGAGCAAAAGGACAATTCCCGCCGCTGCCACCATATGCGGCACGGGCAAGGGGATTTGGAAGATCAACGTGACCAGGCGATTACCGTAAAAATTCTGGCGCAAGAGCATTGCCGCCCCCACGGCCAACACCAGCGCGAGGCCCGTGCTGACAAAGGAGATATAAAGCGTGAGCAGCAAGGCAACGCGAAAACCATCATCGTTCAAAACATGCAGATAATGGCGCAGCGTCGGCGTGTGCAACCCAATCACCGGCATATAATCCAGACTTTGCCCCAACCCCACCAACACCCCACCCACAAAAAGCAGGAGGATGACAGCGAGCGCAGGGCCGAGCATGAGGGAGGTGCGTAATCGATCAGACATAGGTGAATGGGATAGTATGATGAGTGAGATCAAATAAACTTTTTCACTGATCACGCCTTAGATCGTCATTTTTTCAACACATTCGCCATCCAGCCATCATCAATCGGTTTGACCCAACTGGCGCGGGCTTCGGGGATGGTGTGGCTGCTCAATACGTCAGAGGATAAGGTTGCCACGCCACGCGGTGTCTGCGCTAATTGGGCCTGCTGGGCTTGGCTCAAGCGCGTTGGGTCGATCGCCACCATCCACCCCAATCCAGCCTCGGGATCGGTCAGTGCGATCTGATAGTCGGGCGAAGCGAGAAAATCGGCTAAGACCATTGCCCCGGCCGGATTGTTGGCATTGTAGGGGATGCCGACATAACTCACGTTCGCTAAGGTGCCCGTGTCAAAGACAAAGGTGCGCATGGTGTCAGGATATTGGCCGGATTTGATGTAGGTCGAAGCGCGGTTAGCGTCGTATTCCATGTTAAAGTCGATCTCGCCGTTGGCAATCAAGTCGGTCATCGCCGCCAACTCGGGATAGGTGTCGCCTTGGTGCCATAGATTGGGTTTGATCGCATTCAGATAATCCCAGACTTTCGGCGCCACTTTGTCATAGGCGGCCTGGTCAAATTCCTTCAAGAAAATATCGGGGCCACCCGCAGCCCAGTAGAAAAGCTGGCGCACAAAAGCGCTGCCCACATGATTAGGTGGCGTGGGATAGGTAAAACGACCTGGATGTTGCTCGATCCACGCTTTTAATGCCTCAAAGGTCTGGGGTGGAGTTTGTACATTTTTGGTATTATACTCCATCACCCACTGAAAGCTGGCCCAAGGCGCTTCGTACCCATCCACCTTCAAGCCAAAATCATACGCCACGGCTGGATTATCCCAGTTGATCAATTGGCTGTTCGGCAACAGATCCGTGAACGGCCCGTAGAGTAAATTGGCTTCTTTCAAGGTACGGAAGTTAGCGCCGTTGATCCAGATCAGGTCAATACTCCCGCCGCTCTCTTTGCCCGCCGCCTTTTCATTTAGCACCTTATTAACCGCATCCGCCGTATTTTCCACCGGCACCCGGTTCAGCGTGATGCCATACTTCTGTTTGAGCGGACCGCCAATCGCACTATCCACATGCGCATTGATCGGTTCCGAGCCGCCCCACATAAACCAATTGACCGTGGTCCCCTTGGCCGCGGCCAGTACGTCATCCCATTTTGTATATTTGGGGACGCTTGCCTGCGGATCGACCGCAGAAGTCCCATCCCTCGTCGTCGCTGATGGGGCAATACAGCTCGTCAGCAGCGCGACAACAACGGTCAATAGCAGGCTCATAGAACCCAGTCGTTTGCGAAACAACATCTTATCTCCTCGTCAATGGGGTGAAGGTGAAGTGAATTGATTATTCATGATAACCCGAATTATAGAATTATAGTACCACTTGACCTTTATACCAATGCTTGCTATACTGAACGTGTGTTCTAGTGGATCATATTGTAGCGAAGGAGCGGACAATGAATCACAACCAACTGTCTCTCCGTTTTACCGGGGTGGCTGATCTAAAACCCCAGGTGTTACGTGCCAAAGAACTGGCAGAGATCATAGAAAATTTTGAAACCGCAATCACAGCGGCTGTAATTGCGCACAATCCGATGATCAAGCGCGAACAGATTGCCGTATCATTGATCTCGGTCAACGATCAGAGTATTGGATTGGTTTTTGCGCCCAATCTGCCTGAGTTGACCTATCCTGCTGCCTTTCGCATTGCCGAAGCATTTGCTAGCGGACGCTTTGCCAGTTTGCCCGAAACTGTACTAACCCCGCTCCGTGGACTTGTGCGTTTTGTTCGCCAGCGTGGTTGCATTGCCGAAGTGTATGTCAAGCGTGAAACACAAACAGTGGCAACCTCGATTACACCACAAACCCGGATCGAAACTTTTGTCCCAGTAGACGGTGAGACCGTACTTTACGGACAGGTGATCCGCGCAGGCGGTATTGACCCCAAAGTTGAACTAAAACCGCTAGCTGGTAAAGCACTTTTCTGTTCTACTACGCAGGAGATCGCCGTCCAACTGGCAAATCGGCTTTATCAACAGGTCAGCGTACAGGGTTGCGCAACTTGGGATCAAGAAACGTTTGAAATCAAAGAATTTCGCATCACCAAAGTATTAGCTTACACGAAAAAACCGTTAACGCAAGCCTTCAAACTGCTCAAAGAGAGTGCTCAAGGTGCATTTGATTCGATTGAAGATGTTAACCAATATGTAACTACTTTGCGCTATGGCGAGGACGCGACTTGATGGCAATTGTCTGTTTTGATGCACACGCGGTAATTTGGGGGATCAAGGAAGAGGCAAGTTCTAGTCAGCAAGCCATGATCGAGCGAGCCAAAGCATTAATTCAACAATGTGAGGAGCAGGATGATACGGTTGTCATTCCTGCACTAGTCGTGGGCGAAGTACTTTGTAGTCTCCCAGTCGAGAACCAATCAAGATTATGGCAAGGATTAAACGACAATTTTATCATTGCGCCTTATGATACTCGTGCGGCTCTGCATAATGCTAGAGTCTGGCAAGAACAAACGACGATTAGACAAGCATTACGTGCGCAGGACACGTCTCGGCAAGTCATCAAAACCGATATCACGATTCTATCTACAGCATTGGCTTACAACTGCGAAATTTTGTATACTGAAGATAAAGCCTTAGCCCAGCTTGCTGACCGCTACATAAAAGTCAAAAAAATCTCCGATGTTCAAATTCCGCCCCATCAGTTAGGGTTGCTTGCTGGTTAGCAAGCACTCGACACGAGAAACTTTCTATCTAATCTTTATTACGATCCTTATATCAGTAGATACGAGGATCATGCTTGATTTCAATTTTCCTACTTTCGCCTGACCTTTTACAGTTGGGCGAAAGTAGGAAAAGCTCAGATAATTATTTATAACTTACGCACCAGCCGCCGGTTTCTGCTCCGAATCAGTCTTTTCTCCCTTCTGACTCGCTGCCAGGCTCGCGTAGATCTGGTTGCGCAGCGCCTCGACCTGCGGTGACCGGACCGCGTTGGCGTCGGGGTTGACCGTGACACCCATGCGGTCGGAGAGCAGAATCGCCAACAGACCCTGCATCAAATTGTTTTGGCTACCGTCTTGACCATTGCCGCCACCGCCACTGATCACGACACGTGGCACCACGTCCACACCGGCGATCTGGATCGCTTCGGCGAAGCGGTTCATCACCTGTTGCGTCACTTGGTATTGCGGGCCACCATAAGCGCGCACTTGTTCTTCGACGGCGATGGCCTGGGCGATACCGATGCGGGCGTTCTTTTCGGCTTCGGCTTCGGCCAGCGTGCGAATTTGCGCCGCCATTTGCAAGGCTCGTTGATATTCGGCCTTACCTTCATTGCTCTGCACGGTAATGCTCAACTCGGACTCGGTGATCTTGGTCTGTTGTTGGGTGCGCGCCTGGGCTTCGCGCAACTCGCGTTCCTTGACTGAGGCCGCCTCTTGGCGGGCATAGGTTTCGATCTGCTCTTCCGCAATTTGCCGCGACCGCAACTGCATCAAAATATTCTCGATCTGCGTATCACCTGGGGGCGATGTTGGGGTGCCGATCAACACTTCTTCTAGCTCTAAATTGTAACGCGCAAACTTCTCTTTCATCTCCTGGCTGGAGATATTCTGAATATTGCTGCGATCCTGGATCAATTGGATCAAGGTGCGCGTCTGGCCGATATTTTTGAAATAGGCCGCCACCAACGGGTCAAGCGTCTGCTCGACCAGGCGCTTGATATCACCAAAGCGTTGGATTACCAGCGGCGCTTTGCGATAGTCGATATGCACCACCACCGACAGCGGCAGCAACGGTTCAAAGGCATCCTTGGTGATCAGCGAAATCTCGGCCAAATTCTCGTCGAAACGATGCGAACCGACTTCGTTGCGATTCCACTTGAGAATGATATTCGTGGTCGGCACGGTGATCACCTTGCCAGCATACGTGTTGAAGGCATATTTGCCCGGCAGCAACGGCTCGTCCCAGACACCACGGTGGCCACGGCTGACCATCTCGCCATGTTTATAATCGATGCCCGAAAGATCCTCGCCCACGTCGCCGGTGTACGAGATCACCACGCCCGCGTTGCCAACCTCAATGATCGTTTTGGGAATGCGTTCGACGGTGGCAAAGAGCCGGTTGATATAGTAGGTGCCTTCGACCACCACTTGGAGTTGGCGACCGCGCATACCGCCAGCCCGCAGAAAGCGATCAGGGTCTTGGAATTTGTTGTGATAGGTAGCATCATCCTTGACATCATCGCCCACCACCGGCGCAATGATCTCACCCTGGTGCAAGGATGGGCCATCATGCACCGTCACAATCCCCACCGCATCTTCATTATCCTTGAGCACGACCGGGGTAAAACCACCACGCTCAGAGATCAGCGTCGCCATCTGCTTGACAATCTCTTCTTCCTCGCGGCTGATCGAGAGCGAATAGACCTTTTCTGCTGTGAGCACCACAAACTGGGCCAAATTGATCGCATAGGTGCCTTCGCGCAAGATCATGCGTTGTGGGCCACGCGTGCCACCATCGCGCATGAAAGCGACCACGTCCTGAAAATCGTGCGCCGTGGCATTCGAGGCCAAGGCTTGCGTCGGGCTGAGCGGCTGGCCGTCACGCGCAAAGACATAGCCGATGCGACCCTGTGGGATCGTCACCAGTGGCGCGCGGTGGACGGCATATTGGAAGGGCGGCAAAAAGTGAATGCCACCACGCAGCAAGTTGGGCTGAAAACCCGCTTCACCATTTAACGCAATGAAGCCCGATTTGATCGACCCGCGCGCGCTCCAGCGCTTCTCGACAATGCCCACCCGCGTGTTAGGGATAAAACGAACCCACGACGCGAGCACGATCAACACCACAAACAACACAATTGCCACTAAAATCAAAGTTGCCAATACCCCAAACATATTCTACTTCCCTTTCGCGCTACGCGGCTTAGGGTAAATCGTTGACGTTGTTGGGACTTGCCCTGTGGCGTAGAGATAGGCATAGCTTACCACAATTTTGCCGCGTTTGTCTGACAAACAGAGCCCAGATGGCCGATAGCAGGTTACGCCAAACAGAAAAAGGGCATCCACAATCGGACGCCCCAACACATGAGACTTCTTTAAGATGTACTATACTTTGGAGCAGGCTGCAGTGACGGTGTCGGGCCACATACATTATGCTCCCTACAAATGTAGTGCGCAAATTGTCGCAGTGTCTTAGTTTGGCTTGTTGTACCCTGGCAAGTGTTGCTGTGATACAATGATCAGACGTTCTACAGTAAAGCTAACCAACCTTACAAAGAAAGGAACCGACTTTGGATCAACCATCAAGCAGCCCACTCCAGCCCAACCTGACGCTCAACCGCGCGGCGCGCACCAACCAAGCCACGCAAGATGAACAATTGCTCGCCTCACCGGGACCAAGTAATGCGCAATTTACCCATACCGACCCGTGGCGCGTGTTGCGCATTACGGGCGAATTTGTCGAAGGCTTTGACACGCTGGCAACCCTGGGGCCGTCCGTCACTTTATTTGGATCGGCGCGCATCAAACAGGACGATCCTATGTATGCCGCCGCGGTGGAGACGGCGCGCTGTCTGGCCGACTCGGGCTTTACGATTATCACAGGTGGTGGACCGGGCATCATGGAAGCCGGCAATAAAGGCGCCAAGTTAGGCAACGGCGTCTCGGTTGGGCTGGGCATTGAATTACCCTTTGAACAGGGCATCAATCAGTATGTGCAGATTCCGGTCAATTTCCGCTACTTTTTTGTGCGCAAAACCATGTTTGTCAAGTATGCCCACGGCTTCGTGATCTTCCCTGGCGGCTTTGGTACGCTGGATGAAATGTTTGAGGCGCTGACCTTGATTCAAACCGGCAAAATTCGCAACTTTCCGCTGATTCTCTTTGGCACGGCCTATTGGTCAGGCTTGTTGGCTTGGATGCGCACGACATTGCTAGCCGAAGGCAAAATCTCTGAACCAGATCTTGATCTGATCAAGCTGACCGATTCACCTGAGGAAGTCTGCGAAATGATCAAGAAGTCGATGGCCAAAGACGTGGGCTTTGCGAAGAAAGAAGCCGCGGCGCGCGAAGTGACGCGGCAGGTGTACGAGAGCGAGTAAGGGGACGTAAAAATCTGCTTGTGTCTTCTGCTCTCGATTAAATGCAAAACCGCTCTAACCGCAAAGGACGCAAAGAGCGCGAAGATTTTCTTAGGTATTACTTCGCGCTCTTTGCGTCCTTTGCGGTAAAGAATAGCTTTGTCAGTCAAACAGTCTCCACCCTCACCAGCCAGCCTGATTTGCTATGAAGAGTT
>JBBQBY010000237.1:0-10266 GCA_038318235.1 Caldilineales bacterium | reverse complement strand
GCCGGCGCTAAGGATGATACAGGTACACACCCCAAAACAGCCCCAGCGCAAGGAACAACGGCGATGACAACGACTACTGCGCTGACAACGACCGCGGCGACAATCCCGACCGCGCCGGTAGATCTGACCAATGTTAGCTATAAAACGAACGTATTGCCGATTTTTGAGCAACACTGCGCGAAATGTCATGGCAATGACAACCCAGAAGAGGGTTTAGAGGTGACGAGCTACCGCGCCCTCATGGTCGGGTCGAATAATGGCGCAGTGATAGAACCGGGCGACCCGGACAAGAGTTATCTCGTTAAGATGGTGGTCACCAAAAAGATGCCCAAAAAGGGGCCGCCCTTATCGTCCACTGAGATCGCTACCATCAGCGCCTGGATCAAGGCTGGCGCCAAGGATAATTAGAGTCGGTTGCTATTGCAAGGTCGGCCAGATGCCCCTTACACGATAGATCAAGTTCTAGCGACCCGACACTTTGGCCTGGGCCATTAAAATGGCCGGCTGACAATAGGAAGTCGCCGCAGCGACTAAGCATTCAGTGCCTGCGGGCACTTCCTATTGTCAGCGGGAGCCCCTTGGGCGCGGTTTTAACCCAGCAGAAAAGCAAAGTTGCTAGGAGCGAGTTTACAGCCAAGCAAAAGACCCTGCGCCATTTTCATGGCGCAGGGTCTTTTGCTTACTATGAATCACTTGCGACCAGTGATGCATTCGGATGGTATCAGTGAGTGCATCGCACTGGTCAGTTGCTGGTTTCTCGCTTGAAAGATTGCAGACCAGTGCAACACACTCACGCGTATCTTTTACGGGGCCTTTTTCGGCTCATTCTTGACCGCTGGGATGCTCTTCAAATAGGCCGCAATTGCCTTGGCATCAGTTTCGGTCAGCTTGCTGAAACGACGTTCGATTTGTTGCGCCATCGCGCCTTCAATCTGCGACCCGTCAGACTCTTTGCCCGTACGGATGAAGGTGGCGATTTCGTCTTCTGTCCACTTGCCGATGCCAGTCGCTTCATCCGGCGTAATATTCGAGGCAACTTCGTCGCCACGTAGCGGTGCGCCAGCCAGCATCATGTCAGGGTTCATCGTGCCGTCCGCATTCTTCGGCGTATGGCAGCCACCACAGTTGGCGATGGTAACGATTTCATGACCGCGCGCCACGGGATCGGTTGGTGCCGCAGCCGGTGATGCTGCGGTTGGGGTGAAGGCTGCGGGCTCTTCCGTCAATTTGCGTTCCGGCACTGCGTTGGCAATTGGTTTCTGGGCCAACAGATAGGTGCCGACCGCCAAGGCTTCTTGTTGCGAGAGCACGCTTAAAGTTTTGTAGGGCATAACCGGATGGAGTTGTTTGCCTTCATCATCAACCCCAGTCAGCAATGCTGTAGCAACCTGCTCGGCGGTCCAATCGCCGATACCGGTTGCTTTGTCGGGGGTGAGATTAGAGGCATAGACCGTACCAGTCGTCACCGTAAATTCGTTGCCGCCAGCCAGACCGCCTAGCTCACGATTCATGTGACAACCACAACCGCCACTGATAGCGACAATGTAGGCGCCGGTATCTGGGGCGCGGCTGGTGCCGGTCGTCGTTCCAGTGCTGGTCATTGTGCCGGTGCTGGTTGTTGTGCCAGTGCTAGTCGTTGTTGCTGTACCGGTCATCGATTCAGTGCCCGTCACTGGTTCGGTGCTGGTCATCGTTTCGGTGGTGGTGGTTGCTTCCGTGGTGGTGGTTGCTTCGGTGCCCGTCATTGGCTCGGTGCTGGTCATCGTTTCGGTACTGGTGGTTGCTTCGGTGCTAGTCACCGCTTCGCTGCTGGTTGCCGACGGCTCGGCGGTCGCGGTTGCCGGTTCCGTGGTTGCGGCTGGTGCTGGCGCCGCAGTCGGCTCGGCTGGCGAGGATGACCCGCAGGCCGCAATCACCAGGAGAATTACGAGTGGCGCAATACCCCAAAGTGACTTTTTCAACAAACGTTTCCACGTGACACTTGATGAACTCATTTACTATGCCTCCTACATTTAGTTGATTGATTTGCTCGTTAATTGACTTGTTAATGGGTTAATTTGCATGAGAGGTTGGGATGAAAAATCAGATTTGCTAAAAAACGAGCTGCCTTGCCATAGCTGGAGTGACGCAGGGCTATTAGTGTGCATGAATTCATGCACAGTATAACAGAAAACTATTAAGATCTCTTGAAGACTTATGAAGAACTTTTGAAGATAGTCCTACGCTGCCTCTACGATCATCCTATATTACACTTGAAGGATGACGTTGCTCGATGCCAATTTGCTTGATCAATTTGTTTGATAGGGGAGTATATAAACAGACAGGAATCAATGTTGATAAAAAAACGAATCGAAACCGCACAATCGTAAGACCACGACAGTCCATAACAACAAATTAAAAGTGTAAAGTTACTTTATTGTCTTCTATAGAACGGGTATAAAATGGGATTTGGATTGGTTTGAAGCGAGTTTATCGATAAAGGTGCGGGAATTCACACGTTGTCTTGCCATGCATTTACCCTCTCATACAATGGATTCTAACATAATCAGCCGATACATCAAATTATATACAACAAATAAGCAGGCTTAAGATCTAAAAAGAGAAGTTGGCTGGGTTCACTAGTAATTGCAAATTTAGATGACCTCCTTTAAGATATCCATGCCATTTTATACACTTCACCCTTCATCCAATAGATAACACTCTTGGCTCTCTGGTGAAGCGATCGTGAAGTCCTCATTTTGTTCCACCTTATAACCAACCAAGTTACCCAATCAAAGAGGTGAATCGTGGCCAACACCCGACCTACCAAAGGTCTAGGATCGCAACGTCCAACGCGAAAAACAGCAACAACGAAGCAAGCCCATGCCCCAGTAGAAATGAGTGACGACGTAAAGTTATTGCATAGTATGGGCTATGCACAAGAATTATCGCGCCGGATGAGTGGGTTTTCGAACTTCGCCGTCTCTTTTTCAATTATCTGTATTCTTTCTGGTGGCATCAATTCGCTTGGACAAGGCATCAGCAGCATAGGTGGTGCAGCCATTGGTATTGGCTGGCCAATTGGCTGCCTTATCTCATTCATTTTTGCCCTAGGTATGGCCCAGATCGCCTCTGCCTATCCAACCGCTGGTGGGTTATATCACTGGGGGTCAATCCTCGGTGGCAAGGGTTGGGGCTGGGCAACCGCCTGGCTCAATCTGATTGGGTTGGTCACCGTGCTGGGCGCCATCAATGTCGGCACCTATACGTTCTTCATGGGGTCGTTTGGTGGTCCCCTCGGGCTAACCACGGATGCGGCTACGTGGGCTTACTACATCTCGCAGGGGGTCTTTATTATCTTGATCACTTCGCTTCAGGCTGGGATCAACCATCGCGGCATCGACCTGACCAGCAAGCTGACTGACTTTAGCGGGTATCTGATTTTTGCAGTCTCGGTGTTACTGGCCATCGTTCTCTTTGCTTTTGCCCCAAGTCATGATTTTTCACGTTTATGGACCTTCACGAACTATAGTGGAGACGCAGGCGGCGGGGTCTGGCCCTCCAACAACAGCATCTTTTATCTGCTATTGCTCAGCCTGTTGCTGCCCATCTACACGATCACCGGTTTTGATGCATCGGCGCATACATCAGAAGAGACAAAAAAGGCGGCAACCGTGGTGCCGCGCGGGATCGTCACGTCGGTGCTCTGGTCGGCGATCTTTGGCTGGCTGTTATTGATCGCCTTTGTCATCGCCATCCCGGATATGAAGACGGCTGCCGCCAGTGGCTGGGGTGTCTTTTTCACCACGATGGACGCAGTTGTGCCCGTCTGGTTGAAATATATTCTGTACTTGGGCATTCTGCTTTCCCAATTTCTCTGCGGTCTGGCGACAGTCACCTCTGCCTCACGGATGATTTTTGCCTTTTCGCGTGATGGCGGGTTACCAGCATCGCGCTTCTTACGAACAGTGAACACAAAATTCCGTACACCTGCGGCGGCGATCTGGGTGGCGGCGATCATCAGCATCCTTTTCACCCTCTATACATCCGTCTATACCACGATTGTTTCGGTGACGGTGATCTTTCTTTTTCTCTCCTATGGCATTCCGATTATCTTGGGGTTGTTTGCCTATAATCGCACCTGGAAAAAGATGGGGCCATGGAATATCGGTGGGCTCTATCAATTGATTGCGGTGCTATGCGCGGCCGCTGTGCTTTTTATCTTCTACATTGGCATCCAGCCACCGAATGACAAGGCTTTATGGATCACCCTTGCCTTTATTGCGTTGACCATTATCCTTTGGTTTGGTCTGGAACGGAAACGCTTTGCCGGACCGCCGATGGGGGTGGAGATCGAACGCCGCCAGCGCGAGATTGAGCGCATTGAACACAAATTGCAGGCCGGGGCCGACTAGATTTTGGCGTGAAGACTTTAGATTTTAGTCGGTGTGCCGGGGTGACCGTCATCTGCTCACATCGGCACTTTGTCTTCAGTTCAAGTTCCTACTATAATCAGTGATAGATTCGAACTTGAGCGGCACGCGAAAGGAGCGATCAATGGCGCAGATTGGTGAATTTATCCGTTGGGTCACCCTGGCTGGCGAACCCGTGGCTGTCAACCAGTGGACGGTAACACCACTGGCCCAGTCCCTAACCATTCGTGGGTCACGCGGTGGCTTTGTTTGGAACCGGCCAGTCGCCCTGCTAATTACCAGGGACGGACAGGCCAAGCGTATGCCGATTCCAGATGTCACCCGTAGCGCACAGCTAGTTTTGCTGGGGATTGGTCTCTTACTGAGTCTGATTTTTTTAGCGGGTTCCCCTAAGGAGACAACGCGATGAGTGAACAGACGAATGGATTTGGTCTATTTTCGATCAAGAGCCATGAACAAGCTATGGATGTATTGAAAAGATTGTTGGCGGTGGCCGAGCCTGGTGCTATTTTCGGCACGCCCGTGACGAATGGCGAGCAGACAGTGATCACAGCATCAGAAGTGTCGATCGGCCTGGGGCTTGGCTATGGTGGCGGCGACGATTAGGCCGGCAATGGTGGTGGTGGCGGCGGTGGTGGTGGCGCCATGAGTCGTCCGGTCGCCGTGATCTCGATTGGGCCAAACGGTGTTCATGTAGAACCAGTTGTGGATCCAACCAAAATTGCGCTGGCCTTCTTCACCATGCTGGGCGGGATCTTGATCGCATGGAGTGGGATGCGCAAAGCAAGCCGCGGCTAGGCACCAGATTCTTTTGTGTACAATAGGGTGAGGGCAGCGCACTAAAACGAGAACGATCTTATCTTGTCGGTGAGGTTGAGGTGGGGAACTAACAACCTTCCTGGAAGCGATCAGGCACCCGCCGGTTAACGAACCCGGCTTTGACCGCTTCCAGGAAGGATGATGACCATCACTCAGCCGCTTTCCGTCGCTCAACGTAGGTTCTTCCGGGAAGCGGTCAGGCAACTTAGGGTAAAAGAGACCGCTCGTGACCGCTCCCCGGAGGATGTACTTCCCTGAACGTTGATTTTTATGGGTCAACCGGATGTGAGGGGGTTGACCATCTTCCAGGAAGCGGCGCAACGACCGCCCGTACGTCCCTGATCTTCACAGCCGCTTCCTGGAAGATTTTGCCGAGGTTACCCCTGAGATCCAGTTGAGCCATTTTTATCTATACCTGTAAACAGCCAAACAGAAAGTCCAAACAGAAAGTCCAAACAGAAAGTATAGTGACGATGACCACAGCAACGCTGCCAACCTTAATTGATATTTTTCATGCCCAAAAGACGATCCGTCCTTATTTGTCCGCTACGCCGCTGCACCATTACCCGATGCTCGACAAATTGCTAGGCGCCGAAGTTTATGTAAAGCACGAAAACTACCAACCAATCGGCGCCTTCAAAGTGCGTGGTGGCGTCAATTTTATGGCCCATCTTTCCGCCGAGGAACGCCAGTGCGGTGTGGTCACTGCTTCGACTGGCAATCATGGGCAATCGATTGCCTATGCCGCGCAGTTGTTTGGGGCGCGGGCTGTGATTGTCGTGCCGGAAGGGGCGAATCCGATTAAGGTCGAGGCGATGCTTGGTTATGGCGCTGAGGTAGTTTTTCACGGGTCGGATTTTGAGGCTTGCAAACGTCATTGTGTCACCTTACAGACCGAACAAGGGTTGCGTTTTATCTCGTCGGGCGATGAGCCATTATTGGTGACGGGGGTGGCCACACAGACGCTGGAAATTGTCGAAGCGCTGCCCGACGTTGACGTGATCATTGTGCCAATTGGCGGCGGCAGTGGCGCAGCGGGCGCTTGCCTGGCTGCGAAATTGCTCAATCCAGCGATTCAGGTGATTGGTGTGCAGGCGAGCGGCGCGCCGGCCGCCTATCTAACTTGGAAAAATCGGGTTTGGCAGACCGCAGAGATCCACACCTTTGCCGGCGGTCTGGCGACTGGTGAACCCTTTATGGCGCCGCAACAAATTTTGTGGCAATACCTGGATGATTTTGTACTCGTCGATGACCAGGCATTAAAAGTGGCCGTACGGCTCTTTTTAGAAAAGGCTAAGACGTTGGCGGAACCGGCTGGTGCAGCGTCGCTGGCCGCCGCGCTGAAAATCCGTGACCAACTTCAGGGCAAAAAGGTGGCGCTGATTCTCAGTGGCGGCAACATCTCGCCCGCCGAGTTGAGTCAATGCCTGGCCGCGGAATAACTAATTTTGCCTTAATAGATGCTTGTAACAATATCCATTCATCCGATTACAGTTCGGATCCATTGGGATCAAAGTGAGCGATTTTATGCTAACCCAGCCGCAAAGAAACGAAATGATTGCCCGCATCGCACGCCTGCCAGCTGCGCTTGAAGCGCTCGTCTGCACTTTGAGCACCGAGCAACTGTCAACGCACTATCTGCCCAACGCGTGGTCGGCGGCGCAAAATGTGCATCACCTGGCCGATTCGCATATGAACAGCTTTATCCGTTTGAAGTTGATCCTGACCGAGGATCACCCCACACTGAAACCTTACGATCAAGACGCCTGGGCCGTGCGGGCCGACGCCGATAACGTGGCCATCCAAAGTTCATTAGGTCTTTTACAGGGTTTGCATCGCCGCTGGGTGACTCTATTTGAGAGTTTGCAGGAGGCCGAATGGTCGCGCACGGGGTTGCATCCTGATAATGGCGAGGTCAGCGTCGAAGATCTGTTGCGCGGTTATGCAGATCACGGCGAAGGGCACATCGACCAGATCACACGAACCCTGGCGGCGCAGCAGCGGTGATCGCGCGGGCCAACTGTCCAACCAATATCTGTCAACGAGATTATTTTCATGCCGATGCTCCCTCTCGCGCCAACGCTGCGGCGCGCGCCGATTCGCTTGTGGCCCATTCGTGCGATCAGTCTGTTGCTGCTGATCCAAGCGATTGGCTTGCTGGCGCTCAGCCTTTATCTACTTAGCAACATAGACTGGGAAAGCGAGTTCAATGATGTGGCGCTTTCAATAGCCGCCCTGGAGACGGCTAGTTTCATTGGATTTTTTGTGCCAGTGGCCGCCTTTATGATCTTTGCGGCGATTGGCTTCTTTTTCCTGTGGCGGATCGCTTGGTTAATTGCTATGATCACTCAGGGTTCCAGTTTGTTTGGCGCTTTGTCGATCTACTTTACCTTTACATCGGCTCTCAGCCAGACCAAATTTATCTACCTAATCATGCTCTACAGCATCGTCCTTATCCTCTATCTCAATACTAACGATATACGCATTACGTTTCAGTCTAAAACGCCGCTATCAGGCTCCCCGACGGATGATGAGCCTGAAACTGAAACCGTAGATCAGCTCACCACCGAAAAAACAACGAATGACAGCCTTGATTACTGATCTCGATTTGCTGCGCCGGTTTGAGCCCATCTTGCGCTTTACACGCGGCGAACCATTTTTCCCAATGGATGTGGAACCTTATGTGCGCGTCAGCAGCTTATGGGCGCAGCGGCCCGACGAACCAGCACAACGCCTGGTCGACAAAGGGGAGATGAATCTTGAGCGGCTGGCAAGCCCCTATCCCGACGAATTTGGCACGATTCATTTTTTGAAAGCCGCCGAACCGCTCTTGCCAGCGGAGATGGCAAGTTATAATTCGCACCGGTCGCACAAGGCACAATCGGCCTATAATATTTTTCATCCAACCAGAGGGCGATTGGCGCGTGTGGGTTATGCCTCACGCTTTATTGATGCGATTTTTTCGATTACCTTGCTAGCCAGAGGGCGTGTCCCTGGTGATCTAGCCGCCGGCGCCGCGCTGCTCTACCAGCGTATGCGCGAGAAGCAAGAGACCTACACCTATCATGGCCGCGTTCTGCGTGAGAATGGCTGGATCGTGCTGCAATACTGGTTCTTCTATTCTTTCGACAATTGGCGTTCTGGGTTCTTTGGGGCCAACGATCATGAAGCTGATTGGGAGATGATTTCGATTTATCTGGCCGAGAGCGAAATCACCGGCAAGATTACACCAGCCTGGGCGGCGTATGCGGCGCATGACTATCATGGCGACGATCTGCGCCGCCGCTGGGACGATCCAGAGTTGGAGATCTTGGGCGAGCATCCGGTTGTCTATGTGGGCGCCGGTTCACACGCCAGCTACTACAGCAGCGGCGAGTATATCACAGAGATCGAGTTGCCATTCCTGTCACCCTTGGTGCGGCTGGTTGACGAAGTACAGAAATTCTGGCGCGATCGCCTGCGCCAATATCAAAACGACGATACGCAGACTGAATCTGGGCAATTTTCTAACATCTTCCGCGTCCCGTTTGTAGATTATGCGCGGGGAGACGGGCTGAGCATTGGGCCTGGTCAAGAAAAGACCTGGAGCGCGCCGAACTTGCTCAATCCACCGCCGCGGTGGATCAATTTGTATCATGGCCTCTGGGGGCTTTATGCCCATGATCCAATGTTAGGTGAAGATGCCCCAGCCGGCCCCATGTTCAATCGCAATGGCAGCGCGCGCCGCGCCTGGTATGATCCGGTCGGCTGGGCTGGTTTGGACAAGATTGTCCCCCCCGATGAGGCGCTCGGTAACGTATTAACGGAACAGACGACGATCCGTGAACGTCAGGTGGCACTGCGCAAAACTGTGGAAGAAAAATCGCGTGCATTGCAAAGCCTGGGGACACAAAGCGCCGCCATCCGCAACCAGCCGCACCTGCTCATGCTCTACACGGAACATCAGCAACAACTAGAGCAACTCGGCCAAGCGGTAGACGCATTACGCGCCCAAATTGCCACCGATCAGGCCCTGTTGGAAGCATTGGAAAACTATGCAGAACAGTTACGCGCTGGCGATCAAGGCCCTGTGCGCGCCCACATTCATCGCGCCTTGCGCCCAGCCTCGGCCGAACGTTTGCGCGCCAGCCGATTGGCCGAAATCTGGGCCGCAGCCAGCGTCGGCTTGATGTTGATCATCCTCGTGATGTTGCTCTACTTTGGGCGCCATTATCGCATTATTGGGCTAGTGGCAATGATTACCGTCGTCACCTTTATCGAAGCCAGCTTTCGGGGGCGGCTGATCAGTTTGGTCACCAGCGTCACGATTGGGTTAGCCGTTGTGGCCACCCTGGTGCTATTCTACGAATTTTTCTGGCCAATCGTAGTGACGGCAGTGCTGGTCGCCGGCGCCTATATTGTGTGGGAAAATTTGCGCGAGCTATGGCATTAGGGGGACGAACGCGCTTTAGGCTGCGGCGATTTTGACCAGCAAGACACGCGCACCGTTTGGCTTGGCTAACTCAACAATCTCGGTTGGCTGGTAGAGCAGTGACTTTTGCAGCGTTCGTTTAATTAGTCGATGGAACATAGCCCGATCAACATCCACCGCCCCCACTTCTAACATCGGCAGAGCAACTGTTACACCAGATGCATAGACAGACTTGGTCGAACCGTCTATGCGGGCATAGGCCAGCGCGTAACAGATTGGATCTGCATTCCATTGGGTGACAAAATCTTGCGCGGGGATCGCGACAGCTTTCGCTACTACAAGAGTATATTGCATCAAAGGTTCCATTACAACTTCGTGGCAATCATCAATTTTGCTGCGCTCGTTAGGCAGCCGCGTATAAACCCTGCCAATGGATCGACATGCAGGAGCAGGGTTACCTACTTTGTCAAAATGAATCGAGCATCGTAACTGCTAACCCCACCCGCGCCCAAGGGGCTCCCGCTCCCCAAACGAGGGAGGGAACCGTCACATGATGCGCGCAGTTCTCGACGCGTCCCGTGACAATTCCTCCCCTGTTTGGGGGAGGTTAGGAGGGGGTGGCTT
>JBBQBY010000236.1:0-10343 GCA_038318235.1 Caldilineales bacterium | reverse complement strand
GGATAAACGCGGATTTGCGCAGAGCAAACGGTTTGCCGATGGCATACGCTATGTGAAAGGTCGAAAAACCGATTGTTTAGAAAAAAATCCGCGTCTATCTGCGTTTATCCGCGTCCGATTTTTTGAATTGAGAATTGCTGCTGTTTACTGTGCGGATAGGATTTATTAAGCATTCTATGATAGAATAATTGGCTGATAAGGTTGCGCCTGCAGCGAAGCGCGGCTCTATCAACCGCACGTGCGTGCTCGCGTTTATGGTCTAGCGAGACCGCGTGCCGATGAAGACAAGGGATGATCCGCAGGGATCCTTTGTCTGCTGCTGGATTGGCATCAGCATGCGTTGGATAGAAAAGGTCTGATCTTGTCACTTTCACAATCGAACGAAATAGCTTTATCTTCCTCACCTGTGGTAACGCCGGTATCAACTACATCCGCCTTAGATTCGGCGGTGCGTTTGCAGGCGCTCCATGCCACCGGGCTTTTAGACAGCCCGCCAGAACGCGCCTTTGATCGTCTCACCGCATTGGCCTGTCGGTTCGTGCGGGCGCCGATCGCCTTGGTCTCCTTTGTAGACGCTGAGCGCCAGTTTTTCAAAAGCAGTTATGGCTTACCAGAGCCATTGGCCACCCAGCGGGAAACGCCACTTTCGCACTCTTTCTGCCAACACGTTGTCACGTCGCAACAACCACTCGTGATCGAGGACGCGCGCCAAGATGCGCGCGTTTGTGACAATCTTGCCATTCGAGATCTGGATGTGATTGCCTACCTTGGCATCCCTTTGATCACAGGAAAAGGGCAGGTGTTGGGTTCACTTTGTGTGATCGACCATCAACCGCGCCACTGGTCGGAAGCTGATGTGAGCACTTTATCTGATCTCGCCGCATTGGTGATGACCGAAATCGAGTTGCGCCAACATCTGCACGAGCAAGCCCAAGCCGAGCAGAAATTGCGTGAGAGCGAAGCCGTCTATCGCATCTTGTTTGAACAGGCTGGTGTCGGTAAGGCGGAAATTGATCTGCAAACCAGGCGTTTTTTGCGCGTTAACCAGAAGCTTTGTGAAATCACTGGTTACAGCATGGCCGAATTACAGACTATGACCTATGCCCAATTGTTGCCGGTGAATGATTGGCCACAGGACCGCGTTGAGCAACTCACTACCTTGCTATGTGGGCAGAGTAGTTATTCGAACGAACACCATTTTTTTCATAAAGATGGCACATTGAAGTGGCTTGAGGTCAATGTCAGTCTGCTCCATAACGACGGTGAGCAGCCGGCACGGGCAGTGGCTACGCTTCAGGATGTGACTGAGCGCAAACGTGCCGAGGACGCTTTGCGCGCGAGCGAGGCGTTCAATCGCAGCCTCTTTGAAAACAGCCCCGACTGCATCACGGTGCTTGATTTTAACGGCAAGCTGCTGTCCATGAATGAGTCGGGTTGTCGGCTCATGGAAATTGAAGCGATTGAAACGTTACGCGGCACATCCTGGATCGATTTCTGGCCCGATCCTGAGCCTGCTCACGTCGCGGTGGCGATAGCGCAGGCTGGTGGGGTTGGTCACTTTCAGGGTTTGAGATCTGCGTTCAAGGGCGCACCCAAGTGGTGGGATGTCATGATCGTGCGCATTCATATGCACGCGGGGCCAGAGGATCGTCTATTAGCTGTGGCGCGTGAAATCACCGAACGTCGCCAGGCTGAGCAACAATTAGCCTATTATGCGCATCTTTTGGAAAATGTCTACGACGCCGTGATTGCCACCGATGCGCAATTTAGGTTGACAGCCTGGAATCCGGGTGCCGAGCAGATGTATGGCTGGCAAGCTGCCGAAGTGATGGGGCGCCAGGTGCAAGCCGTAATTCCCGCGGCGCTGAGTGACGAACAACAGGCGCAGGCGATTCAAATTTTGAACACAACCGGTCGTTGTCGGATGGAGTTGCAAATCTATCATAAAGATGGCACGTTGATTGAGACCGAAGGTATCACCGTTGCCTTGTTTGGGGCAGAAGGGCAGATCGCTGGCTATTTGAGTATCAATCGAGATGTAGCCGAGCGCAAGCACTATGAGCGTATCTTGCAAGAACTAAATTTAACGCTAGAGCAGCAAGTAGCTGAGCGCACGGCTGAGTTAAAGCGCAGTAATCGTGAGCTAGATCAATTCGCATACGTCGCTTCGCATGATCTAAAATCACCTTTACGCGCGATCAACCACTTGGCGAACTGGATCCGGGAAGATGCCCAAGCTGTGCTGCCACCGGCCTCCCAGCAACACCTGACCAAACTCCATAGCCGCGTCCATCGCATGGAAAAGCTACTGGATGATCTGCTAGCCTATTCACGGGCGGGCCGCATTCAGTATCAGCAAGAAACAGTGCAGATTCGGCTGCTTTTTCAAAACTTGCTTGAGTGGCTCTCCCCACCATCCGGTTTCGCAATTACCTTGACCGATACGAGCCCCACCCTGATCACTGCACGCGTGCCTTTAGAAACGGTGCTGCGCAATTTGCTGAGTAACGCCATCCGCCATCATCACAATCCAAGCGAAGGCCAAGTTTATGTCGCAATCCAGCCGGAAGGTGAATCGGTGGTGTTTAGTATAACTGACAACGGTCCTGGCATCGATCCCGTCTATCATGAGCGGATCTTCCAGATCTTCCAGACGCTCCGCCCGCGTGACGAGGTTGAAGGCAGTGGGATTGGTTTGGCTGTCGTCAAGAAGACTATCGAAAGTTACGGCGGCAAGATTCAAGTCGAATCAACCGTCGGTCAAGGTACAACCTTCCGCTTCACCTGGCCCAAAGCGCCACTCATTCATGGCGACAACCGGTGAACAGAGCATGAGGTGACAAAGCTCTTCCGTCAAGGCGGTGCCAATGCCTCACTGTGCGGAGGAAAAGTTATTACACAGAGGGAAAATTCCAGCGACCCGACCCTGCTTTTTGTAACTGGATTGAAACCGCACCCAGTGATCCGGCTAAAAGGGTTGGGTCGCTAGAGAAAATTTGCGCTTTCTTTGTACCCTCTGTGTAATGGCTTTTTTATGCTACGTGCGTAGCGTGCGGCACATGGTGTGGCGCAAGCCGATCATCCAGGGATTGGTTGCAGTTCGAGCAGCCGATCTAGATTCTCCGGCGACGAAGTGGGCGTCGCCTCCACCGGGTCTGTAGTCTTACCGGCTAAACGAATGTTGGCAATGCTCAGCAGCAGGCCGCTGTAGCTAAACAGAATGGAATAGACCAGATCGAAATGGAGGAGCAGGGTTGTACCAATATCGATCATATCTAATACGATCGGGGCGACTAGGCTGAAACTTTGTTTACCCACAAACTGCGCTGCCAGCGTAAAGAGCGGGGCCAAGCGTTCGATGTGCTGCCCCGGCAACATGATCTGCGCGCTCTCATTGGCGGTCGCCCCGTCGCCCACGGCAATCGCAACCAGGGCTTGTTGCATGGCGGCGGTATCGGCCACGCCACTGCCCACATAGCAGATCATTTTCCCACCTAATTGCAATTGCTCAATCAACGCCGCGCGCCCTTCGGCGGTTGGCTCCATAAAATAATCATCGCCGCCCAGTTCCGCGACTAGCTTTTGGGTGGCTGCTTCATTGCCCGCGCTCAATAGATGAATCGCAAATTTGTGTTTAAAGATCGCTTGCAGTGGCCAGGCCCGTTGCCGCAATTGGGCGAAGAGCAACTTGGCTTCTGCATAGGCTGCCGGTTGGCGCAGCACACGCTCGTCGATAATGATCGTATTGATCAAGTTTAGTCGTTCTAACACGCGGCCATCCTTGATCAAGATCCCTTGTTCGGCGGCCAGGGCGACAAAATTTTGCACCGCAATTGGCCCCAATTTATTCATGTAGGCGCCCATGCTGGTGGTGAGAAAGGCCGCAGCATGGTTGGCGCCCAAGAACGGCCAGGCGAGGGCGAAGCTGCCCCACATGAGCGGCGCCATGCCTGCGCCGCTGGCTTCGCCAATTTGTTGGAAGAAGGTCTTGTTGGTGCTGGCCTGCGTCAATTGCGTGTGCAGATCGATGGCTGATGTTGCGCTCGTTGGTGTTTCGGCGAGGATATAGATCTGCCCAGAGCGCACCACAGTTTTGGCCAAGACGGTGTCGCTCACTTGCTTACGCACGGGTTGTAACTCACCCGTAGCTAGGCGTTGATCCACCCAGGCTGCCCCATAGATCACCCGCCCCGTCCGTGTGATCGCCTCACCGGTGGCGATCACCAGTACATCGCCCGCCATGATGGTTTCTGGCGCGGTTGCCACCTCCACCCCATTGACAAAAACCCAGGGCTTGGTCGGCGGTTGGCCCAATAAGGCCGTCAATTTTTGTTCGAATTTTGTGTTTTCTTGCGCCGACCATTTTTGGCTGATCGATTGTAAACAAGCATTGAGGGCCGCCACAAAATGAAAGCCCATCACTGTGCAGACCGTAATGCGCGTGGCATCGAGCACGGGGGATGTGATCTGGCGGGCTTTGAGTGAACGCCAGGCGTCTTGATAGGTTGGGGCAAAGAGATAGAGGACAATTGGCACCCCCACCAGACCCACCACCGGCTGTACCAGTATGCCGATTGTGGCCAAGCCGAGCGAGACCGAAGAAAGGATCAAGCCCTGGTTGGCCTGTTGCAGGGCGGCTATCGGTGGATTGCGCTCGGTCTTGACCGGGATCGCCTGCGGCGCTGACGCACGTTGCAGCACGCGCCTGGCCGCATCGCGGATCGACTGGCGCATGCCATAGACTTTGTTGCCAGCGTACAACGTTCCACCGGCGGCCAGGCCAAAAAGACTTATGATCATCAGGGCTTACTCCTTTGTGCAGCGATCGCTATAATTTCTCCTAGGCGCAATCAAAGAATAAAGGATCCAGTAGGTACGTGCTTTTAGCCGCACAATTGGGGTATACGCAGCACGTACGGCTAAAAGCACGCACCTACGCATGATTTTGTTCGGCAAACGCTGGATACCTATTTCATTGAAATGGCCCTAGAAATTATAGCCGATAAACGCGGCTGAACGTGAAATTAAGCTTGCCTGAACACACAATCAACGCAGGCTAGTTGTGCTGGCACCAATCACAACGTGGACAGAGGAAACTGATATTTTTTCCTGCTTGTGGTTTGCCTGGATTGGCTATAGAGTATAATTACGTTTGAATAAGGTACGACGCTATACTATGCTGTATGTTATGCCCGCCAAATTGCGTTGACTGGTTGCCTTGTCCAATAAGTTATCCAGGCTGTACCTCTAAAACGAATGATTGGCAGAACGAATGATTGGTAAACCGATAAGTAGGAGAGGTCGATGCTGGCTGCTGTAGTTGCTGTCGTGATTCCTTTGATCTTCTTGGGGCTCGTTCACCGGCTGGACCTCTACGCTTCGGGCAGTTTTCGCACCGTGCTGATCTGTATGGGGTGGGTGCGGTTGCTTTTTATTCGGCGCTGTAGTGGCGTTAATGTACACTTTATAAAAATCGGGGTCGTTTTGCGTATTGCGTGAAACATAGGTGATCCAGAGGCGTCCGGTCGAGTCTTTCGTCAACACCATCGCTTCGGTCTTATCCTGCGAAATAACCACTGGAAAGCCGCCGTCGATCGCATAGGTGTGGGTCGCACCATTGTAACTGTAGCGATACAAACGCGCAAAGTTTGCGGAATTGCTTGTATTGGCGGCAAGCGGGGTGTAGCGTAGTTGGCTCAGTTGGGAAAGGCGGGTTTGATCGTGTTCGCGACCAAAACATCGTAAGCCTTGTGAAGCTGGGTGCCGATAGGGCCAGGTCGTCCACCGCCAATCGGTTGGCCGGCAATGTTAACAACAGGCAACCAACCGCGTGACGAACTACTGATGGCGGCTTCCGTCAATTGAGGAATCTCTGCCAGGTGGACGGCTTCCAGGCTCAGCGGAATGCCTAATTGTCCGACCAGATCGAGAATGATTTTACGCGTAATCCCTTCGAGCACACCGGCGCCCGCCGTGTGCATGACGCCTCTGTGTACTGCGTAAAAATTGGAGCTAAGCCCCTCTAGTATCTGTCCGTGTGGATTGGTCATGAGGCGTTCGTATACTGCCTGTGTTTCGGCATTGGGCGGGGTGGCAGTTGTATATCCCTTGCGCACTTCGGCAAAGGCGGCTGTTTTGACCAAGGGTTGCTCCCGTGCAACGCCTTCTGCGATCCCAACCGTGACACCGGTGGTATAAAGCGTTTCCGGTGGTGGCTGAAAGGGCATTAAACCGATCAAGACGCGACTATTTGTCCCCAGCACCTGAGCTGGTTCCGCCAAAACGTCGATGCGGACGCGCGTCTCTGGCCAGGGTGCATCTGTACAAACCTGCTGTAATACCCGGCGCAGCGCCCCTTCATCCAGTTCATAATGCCAATTGAGCAACTGCATCGAGCGAACCGTGCGGGCCAGGTGATCTTCCAGATAGAGAAATTTGTCATGCGCAAAGGTGCGCATGGACGAATAAACCCCCAAGGCCAACCCATGGACCAGATCCGCCAGTTCGGTGGCGTCGGCGGCAACGGGCAAGCGCTGTGGCCCCAGTTGTGTGACAGCAAAGAGTTGTAAATGATTCATGCCAGTATGCTCACTTTGATAAATATTGCGGTTTGACGTGGCTCTATCCAAGGTTAAGTCCCAATCTAATTTCATCCCCAACTGGACCACGGTCGGTGCCAAGCTATCGGTATCCAGGTTGATTATAATATAATGATGACCTGTGCCATGTAACGTATCCACCTTTAGGAGAACAAGCAATGACCAGCATTGTAAGCCATGAAATTCATTTGAAAAACCGCCCGATCGGTCTGCCGACACCGGAAAACTTTGCCGTGGTGAGCGTAACCCTGCCCGAGCCCACGGCTGGGCAGGTGTTGGTGCGCAATATCTATCTGTCCGTTGATCCGTATATGCGCGGGCGGATGATCGATCGCAAAAGTTATTCGCCACCGTTTCGCCTGGACGAGCCAATGACGGGTGGCTGTGTCGGCCAGGTCGTGCAGTCGAATGACGGACCCTTTCAGGTGGGTGATTATGTCTTAGGTATGCAGGGCTGGCGTGAATATTATCTTTCCGATGGCAAAGGGCTGACGCGCATTGATCCGACATTGGCGCCGATCCAGGCCTTTCTCGGTGTGGTCGGCATGCCTGGGATGACGGCGTATGTGGGGTTGTTGGACATCGGTCACCCCAAAGTGGGCGAAACGGTCTTTGTTTCGGCGGCGGCGGGCGCCGTGGGCGCGATTGTCGGGCAGATTGCCAAGCGCAAAGGTTGTCGCGTGGTGGGCAGCGCCGGTTCAGATGATAAGGTGGCCTGGTTGGTCAACGAGGCCAAGTTTGACGCGGCCTTTAACTATAAAAAAGTCGATGATTTGCGCTTTACGTTGGCGAATTATTGTCCGAATGGTCTGGATCTCTATTTTGATAATGTCGGCGGTGATCATTTGGAAGCCGCCATCGACCGCATGAACAACTATGGGCGAATTGTGGCGTGTGGCATGATCGCGCAATATAATAGCACCGAGGCTTCCCCCGCGCCGCATAATCTAAGTTCCATCATCGGCAAACGGCTGCGTATGCAAGGGTTTATCGTCTCTGACCATTATGATCGGCACGCTCAATTTTTGGCCGACATGCGCGAATGGATCGCCAAGGGGCATATTACCTGGCAGGAAACGATCTATGAAGGTATCGAAAATACACCCAAGGCTTTTATCAGCCTGTTCACCGGCCAAAATTTTGGCAAAATGTTGGTGAAAGTAGGGTAGGTGGTAAACTGGTGTATGTGACATACGCCGCGACAGCTTTGCCCTGCCCTAGCCCTCACTGCGATTAAGTTAAGGATGCGTAGGTGCGGTTTGTAGCCGCACGTGCTTGGGGAATTCACCCATTGTGCGGTTACAAACCGCACCTACGCCACCCATCATTTCGCTTAACTTAATCGCAGTGGCCCTAGCCCTCGCAGCGGGAGGGAATGATCACGGGACAGTAGAAATAAGGCCGCTATTCAAATGCTTACGCTCTAAATCTCTGTTTAACCTCATCAGGAGTACAGTCATGCACCAGGAACAACGACAGCGAACAAAAGTTTTGCTCGAATCCAAAGCTATCAAACGCGCGCTCTTTGCCAATTTGAACAGTGTCAAATGGCTCACTGGTTTTGCGCCACCGATCCAGACCGGCCCTAACTTGTTTGCCGGGGGACCACCACTCGTTTGGTATGAGGATGGCCATTATACGTTAATTATTTTGGACGGTCAGGCTGGCGAAGCGGCAAATTTGACCGATGATCCCGATTGTGAGGTCGTCACTTATCAAGGGTACACGATCCAGCAACCGGTGGCCGGGGCCGAGCATTTACGCGGCGCCTTGCGTCAAGTGCTGCGTAAGCAAAACGGAGTGAGCGGAAAAATTGGGGTTGAACAGGATGATTTGACCTTTGCGCTCGCCCAGGTTTTGCAAGCGGCAAGCGGTGACGGGGCGGAAAATGTCGCGATTGATCAGTGGCTTGTGCCTCTACGCATGGTCAAAACTGCCGAAGAACTGACCAAACTGCGTGAAAACTTTGCCTTGACGGATGTTGGCCATGCGGCAGCGCGTAAAGCCGTGCACCCAGGCCAACGCGAGATTGATCTCTGGAGCGAAATTCATAGCGCCGTTCAGCAAAAGGCCGGTCGGCGCATTCCGTTGGGTAACGATTGTGTGGTCGGTTATCGCCAGGCTAATATTGGCGGCTGGCCGGGTGATTTGGCGATCCGCGCACATGATTCCGTGATCGTTGACCTGAGTACGCTGGCGCACGGTTATTGGAGCGACAGTTGCGCGACCTATTACGCTGGTGAGCCGACCGCCGAGCAGATTGCCCTGCATCATACGATTGAACAAGCCCTGGAATACAGCATTGGCCTGGTGCGGCCTGGTATCGCCGCCAAAACGCTGGATCAGAAGACGCGCCAATTTATTCGCGACGCCGGTTATCCGGTGTACCCGCATCATACCGGTCATGGCGTGGGGGTTACCGGCCACGAAGAGCCGCGCATCGTGCCCTATAACGAGATCGTGTTAGAAGCTGGCATGGTGATTATGCTGGAACCGGGCGCCTATTTCCCGGGGAAATTTGGTGTACGCCTGGAAGACGCGCTTCTGATTACGACCGACGGCGCCGAGGTATTGACTAAGCATGATAAACGGTTGCCGTAGTTGTTTGATCAATCGATAATAGACTTTATTCGGAATCAGCCGACAGCCAGGGAAACAAGTAGATAAGGAGCGACCAGAAGTGCCTAGCTGTTTCCCTGACTACTTATCTCTGTTATCCCAAAACCCACGAGCAAAGGAACGTTATGATTAAGGTAGCGGCGATTGATTTGGATGATACGCTGTTGTGTAACGACGGCACGATTACGCTGCGGACTTTGCAGGCGTTGCGCACTTGGCGCGCCGAAGGCAACCATATTATCATCGCCACAGGCCGACCCCGTCGCACGGTGGGGACGGTCTTGCCGGTTGAATTACACGACGCGCCGCTGGTTTCCTACAATGGTGCTGAAATTCATATCAAGGGCGAGAAGATTTATGCCAATTTGATCCCCGCCGTGGCCACGCTTGAGATTGTCACCCGCTTGCTAGAGGCCGTGCCTGATGCCGAGATCGGGTTGGAGATCGACAATGTGCTCTACTTAAATCGTCCATCCACACGGCCCCGTTTGTACCAAGTGGCTAATTTGCTGGAGATGGCTACGCAACCGGCGGCCAAAGTATTGGTCTTTGGGGATGAATTGTCCGGCGTGGAAGCGATTATGACGAGTTTGCCGCCTGGGGCGCAGGCGCTCTATTCGGGCCGTTATCGCTTTCTGCAAATCCTGGCGCAAAATGTTGATAAGGCCGAGGCATTGCGTTTTTTATTGCCGCAGTGGGGCTTAACGCCGGCGCAGATGGTGGCGTTTGGTGACGACACCAACGATGTCGAAATGGTGCGCATCAGTGGGCTTGGGGTGGCGATGGCTAACGCGGTGCCAGAAGTACTAGCCGTGGCGGATCGGGTCACCACCACGAACGAAGAAGATGGTGTGGCGTTGGTATTAGAAGAATTGTTAGAAATTCAGGCCAGATAGTTTGCGTAGGGCACGCCATCGGTAGGTAGTTGGATATCGGCATATCCAACTACCTACCGACCACATGCCCGTACGGACGACAAGATGGTGTGACACTCCACGTGGGTTAAAACCCAGTGGCTTCTGCCAATTCAACATTGGCAGCAACATGCACCGTGTCAGGGTGGCTACGCATAACCCGCCGAAGCAGGATACGATACTTTGGTGAACTCTGTTCACACGTTGAAAA
>JBBQBY010000235.1:0-10358 GCA_038318235.1 Caldilineales bacterium | reverse complement strand
CTGGTTCGAGATCTAGAATGCGAAATGGATAGACGTTGATCACTTCGGTCTGTTGATAGGTGGTGCTCGTGGTTAAATTTTGTCGATATAGATGAATGTGACCGTGCAACAGATAGCGCGGCTTGAAATAACGCATAAAAGGCAAAAAAGAACGGAAACCCCGATGCGCGGGATCCGGCTGGTCGTGAATGCCATAGGGCGGCGAATGCGCGACTAATATGTCTAGCCAACGCCCATAGCGCAAGCGGTTGCGCACTAGACGTGGGATCAGCCCGGCGATATTCCAACGCATCTCGAAATCTGTATATTGTGCCTCGGCGGAATCGTTGTAACGGATCGAGCCTTCCAAGCCAGCCAGTAACAGCGCACCTTCTCTGGCGGTATGCCCGTGCAAATTAAAGGCCCCTTGCGGCGAGGTCTGATGATTCCATGCGTCGTCACCTTTCCCGCTTTGGTACTCAAATTCACGCCCATGATTGCCCATGACGTAATACGCGGGTTTATTCAGCATACTGATAATGTATTCGATATAGTAAAACGGCAAATCTCCACAACTTAAGAGCAGATCGATCTTGCCAACGCGTTCACAAATGCCCCCGCTGTATAAAATTGGCTCGACTTTATCACTGATGATTAATGCGCGCATAAATGCCATTTCTAAACGATAGCCAAGACCGATCTTTCCCACCTGGCAGATCGGACTTTGAGGAAGCCGCCGTATAAAAATTGTAGCAGCCGAAATCACAGCGGTCAAAATATGGTTGATTCAGTAATGTATGCTGCATGCCCATTTGTAGAAATACTCAGAGAAAGAGTTGCAACACAGTATAGTTGCAACACAATGCGACGTTGCGACCGGCTTAACGCTATGCTATGATAGGCGATAGCAACCGACGGCGTGGATTGTTGTAGGCGTATCCATGTACTGACAATTTACCATTGATCATTGATAAATTAGCCATTCATAGGGAGTCTTATGCTGCAACCCAGAAACTATCCTGAATTGATTGGTAAAACATTGGTGTTGGAGGCAGAACCGTTTGTGATCATGACAGAAGATGACAATCCTTGGGTGGAAGGATTGTTTTTGACGGTTAGTCTAGGCTTTATGATTGGGGTGGCCCATCTGCTTGGTGGTTTGCTGATGACGGCTACGTTACCTCCCGCCGCGGCCGTTCAGGAAGCGATTTTGCAAGGTTGGCGGCAATTTAGCCAAAATTTTGGTGCGAGCGTTGATCCGGCGACAACGGCTACTAGTCTGCGTTGGTTCTGGTCGCTGCTGACAACCGTCAGCGGGTATGGCGGCGGCTGGTTCCGCCTGTTTACTTTGGTGACCACACCTTTTTTGTTGGTGATCCAGTGGCTGATCACCGGCCTGCTCATTTTTATCACGGCTCGGTCCCTAGGTGGGCGGGGCACCCTCAACCAAACCCTGGGCGCAACCGCGTTGATGGTCGCGCCGCATGCGTTGTCATTGTTGACGGTCATCCCCTTTGTTTCGGTTAGCAATTTACTATTGCTCGTTTGGTCTTTGTTAATTGTCTACCGGGCCGCGGAGGTGACACATGGATTGGTCTGGCAGCGGGCGATTTGGGTTGCTTTGGCGCCGATCACTTTGCTCATCCTCATTGCGTTGCTGTTTGGCTTGCTAATTAGTACGGGTCTCTTCACAGGAGTTGCCGCATGAGCGAAAATCCTATCATCACCACCAACCGTCAACCGAACGGCTGGCTGCCGCCATTCCAGCAAATGAGCGATGTGCTCCAATTCCGTTTAGACGCCGTGATTGGCGTACTGCGCGATCAACCCGCAGCGGTGGTCGTAGCAGCAATCGACGATCCAGAAATATCTAGCGATGATCTCAACAACCTGCCTACGCCAGACGTAGCCGCCCCGAAAAATGTCACGCTTGCCACCAGTATGCGCCAAGGCATGGGGCTGGTGGTGGTGACGGCGCTCGTCGCCGGGTTGCTGCCATTTCTGTTTAACTGGGCGATTGCCGGCCAGGCCGGCACCGCATTACCGCTGGTGCAACTGACCAGAACGATGGATCAGCCCGCCAATGCGAGCGCAACTACCCCTTGGCAAGCCTGGGAAGAGACTGTAAAAACCATTGCTGGGCTTGAACCACGTTTGCCTGGTTGGCTGGCCGCCGGGCTCAGCGCCTTAGGCGACTGGTTTAATCAGCCGCTCAATTGGCTGACCTACTGGCTGGTCTATGGCCTGGGGATTCTGCTCGTCTGCAAGTTGTTGGGCGCCACCACCACCTTGCAACGTTTTTACGCCGCCACCAGTTACGCCTATTTGCCACTCTTATTGACGATACTGCGGCCGATTCCCTACCTGGGACCATTAGCGGCATTCGTGGCGATTGTGTGGGCTTTTGTGCTTTATGTGCGGATTGTGCAATTACTAACTGGTTTGAATACCGGCCGCGCTGTGCTCAGCGTATTGCTACCGGGCGCACTGGCCCTGCTCGTCGCATTTTTGGCCGTCGGTGCCTTTATCATTTCACTCGTGCGCATGACGATGTAACTTTACGCGTAAGCAAAAGGGTAGGGGACAGGCATGCCTGTCCCCTACCCTTTTGCTTACGCGTTGGTAACCCTACCCGCGCCATGCCACCAACGCCAAGCATGCCCACCCGGCAATAAAAGCGACGCCGCCTAACGGCGTGATCGCACCCAGCCAGCGGATGCCCGTAAAGGCCAGCGCGTAGAGGCTGCCGGAAAAGAGCACGATGCCCGCCACAAAAAGCCAGCCCGCAATCACGGGCAAGTTAGATTTCGGCCAGTGACCAATCGCGACGACCACGACCACCAGCGCCAGTGCATGATAGAAGTGATAGCGCACGCCCGTTTCAAAGGTCTGTAATAAACTCTCCGACAAGCGACTGCGCAACGCATGCGCCCCAAAGGCGCCAAGCGCCACCCCCAGGCCGCCCAAAATACTCGCTAATGTGAAAAATACCCGTTCCATAATTTTCCTTCGTTCTCGTAAAATTTTTAGCGTGAAATACGATAGATCTTGCCGTTAAAATCACTAACCAGCAGCGTATTATCAGGCATGACGAGCAAATGTTGCGCATTTTGCAGGCCGGTAATCCAGGGCTCTGGGGTGCCGGTGGCGTTATCCCCCTGGAACGTCACTGGCACACGCATGACCACGCCCGACACCCACAAGGTCACAAGTAGTGTGTCTTTTTCCCAGGGTGAGGCAACGACACTCGTGGGCGTGGTATGCGGCGGAAAGATGGCCACCGCGGCGCGCGTCGTCTGGCAGAATTCGGCGCTGCCACTATAATTTTGCGCTACTTCCTGCTTGCCAAAGCACTTCGGCCAGCCAAAGTTAGCCCCTTCAACCACCCAGTTTAATTCATCGGGCGCCGCGCCGCCATTGACGGGATCGTCAGCGATCTCTGTGGTCCAGAGCCGACCCGCTTGGTCAAAGGTATGGGCATAAGCGCCTTTCAGTCCGGTCGCCAGCGGCCGCGGTTTTTGCGGATTGGCGGGGTCCAGTTCCCAGAGCGTGCCCGATCCTGGCGCGGCATCATTGCCGGCGCGGGCCCCACTGGTTTCATAGAGCAGATGATTCTGCGGTGTTACCGTCAATGTGCCAATCGAGCGGCCATTAAAAGGCAGATTGGCGAAGACAGTTTCTGGCTGGCCCGGTTTGCCCGCCGCATCCAACGGGGCACGTAATAAATTATTTTTGGCGGCAATCCAGAGATATCCCTGTAAGACGGCAATGCCCACCGGTTTGACCAATTTGTCTAACAAGACTTGTTGCTTGCCCGTCGCCAAATCCAGCGCGATCACCTGGCCTTGCCCGGCGTTTTCATCCCCGGCCAACTGTGCCACCCACAGGCGTTGATCGGGGCCGATGATCATCTGGGTCGGACCGAGCAGACCTTCGGCGACGAGGGTTGCCGTATAGCCCGCCGGCAATTTCAGATGATTGGGGAGAACCGGCGCGCTTAGCCCTGTTGGGGTTGGGGCAGGGGCTACGGTAGCTGGTGCATTACAACTGGCTAATCCTAGGCTGAACAGCAGAACGCAAAGGCGCAGAGGCGCAGAGGCGCGCAAGCGGGCCAAAGATCTCCTTGTCTCTCTGCGTCTCTGCGCCTTTGCGTTACATGTTATACCCACGGCTGTGCCCCTGTGGCTACTGGCCGCGTCGGATCCGCGATCCAGCCGCTCCACGAGCCAATGTAAGCCCGCGCGCCAACGCCCAATCCAGCCCGTTCCAGCGCGATCAGATCGTGATGGACACTGACGCCGGAGCCACAGTAGAAGATACATTCCGACGGTGGCGTTTCGCCCAAAAGCTTCGCATAACGTTCGTGTAACTGTTCGGCTGGCAGAAACTTGCCCTCCGCATCCAGATTATGCGCATAGTAAGCCGAGTGTGCGCCGGGAATGTGTCCCGCAACCGCATACATTGTCTCCTCATCGCCGCGATAGCGGACCTCGCTGCGCACGTCGAAGACTTTGGCTTGCCCGCTTTCCAGGTTGGCGACCATCTCCTCAACGCTCACTTCCATCGCGGGGCGTGGGCGTGGGATAAAGCTGCGGCGCGTGCGCTGCTCTTCGCCGCTCATCACCGGTCGTTCTTCTTTTTGCCAATGGCGAAAATCGCCATCCAAAACCGCTACGGCATCATGGCCCATCCAGCGCAACATCCACCAGAGGCGACCTGCAACCATGCCACTGGCATCGTCATAGATGATTACCTGGGTGTAGGCGTCGATGCCCCAGTTGGCGACGGTTTGCGCAAATTTTTCCACCGGCGGCAGTGGATGGCGACCGGTCTTGCCTGGGATGGTCGGGCCGGATAGATCCGCATCCAGATTGGCATAGACGGCGCCCGGAATGTGCGCTTCCAGATATTTTTGATGACCAAGCATGGGGTCATTGAGCGCAAAGCGGCAATCGATCACCGCCCAGGTGGGATCCGTGAGATGGTCGGCTAGTTCGGCAGTTGAGATGATACTGGTGTAGGACATATGTCTCCTTGTGAAGCTGGTAAGGATTTACCCTGAAATAAAATCGACAAAGTTGGCGCTTAGGAGATTGGAGATTTCATCGACTCAATCTCCTAAGCGCCAATATTCCAGTTATTCAATCGTGAACCCTAAGCTGATTATCCACCAATTGGTTGTAAATGTTCGGCAAAGAAGGCCACAATTTGGTTGTAACAGGCTACTTTGTTTTTGTACTTGAGAATATCGTGGCCTTCATCTTTGAAAACCAGATAGTCGATCTGTTTACCCTGGCTGCGCAAATTCTCCACCAAACTGCGCGATTCCTGTTCGACCACACGGGGATCATTCGCGCCTTGAATCACGAACAACGGGCAGGCCAATTTGTGCAAATAGCTGCTAGGTGAGCGCTCGGTGAGGAAATCTTGATCCTTTTCGGGATGGCCGACCGCCATATAAAAGTAAGTTTTCCAGGTTTCGGGAATGCGCTCCATGAAGGTGAACATGTTATAAGGGCCAAACATGTCACAGGCCGCCCGCCAGAGTTCGGGGTTGCGCCCGGCGAGCGTTAGCGTCATATAACCGCCATAGGAACGGCCCATTACGCCGGCGCGCTGCATGTCTAGGCGGCCATCTTTGCGCAACCGTTCAAACGCCGCCAGATGATCCAGCCGGTCTTGGCCGCCCCAGTCGTGATCGACCTGCTTGACATAGTTCATGCCATAGCCTGTGCTGCCGCGCACGTTGGGCACAAAGACAGCAAAACCGTTAAGCGTGAAAAATTGGATCAGCGGCATCGAAAACCAAGTAAAGTCGGGACGTTCCTGACTTTGTGGACCACCGTGAATGTAAAAAATTACCGGATATTTATCTGCGTAACCCAGCGCCGGCGCGGGTAGATAAAGCCGGGCTGAGACGCGGGTGCCGTCGAAGCTGTTATACGACGCATCTTCACCGGGCGCAAGCAACGCTGGGTCAATGCCTAAGACCCGCTCATTGGTCTGCACTTGGACCTCGCCATCCTTTTCAATCACATAAAGTTGTGACGGTGTCGTAGCGGTCGAGAAAGCGACAGCATAGCGCGCGGACGCCTTATCATACGACAGCGACTCTATGACGCCATTGGCCAGCGGGCGCTCACCGCAGAGCACTCGCTCGACGGTGAAGCGCATCACGGTCTCGTTAAACATACCTTCATAGATCCACGAAACGCCGTCAATATTGTAAGTAAGTGTATACCGATCATCCACCCGGTGCTCCAATGCCACCAATTCGCCCGCGCCCGTATGCAGCGTGCCGACAATTTCGACCGGCTGCACCTGGCTGGGGTTCGCCAATGATAGATAGCCCAGGCTAAATTGGTCGTCAAAAAGCGCGGTAGTGAAGAGTAAGCCATCTTCCGATGTAAATTCGCAAGGACCAATCCCGTTCAACGGCACGGTTTCGTCGGGTTGGCGCGCCTCTAGCGGTTTCCCAAACAACAAATGGCGCCCATCCTCGCCCTGTTGCCAGCGATAGAGCACCATATCGCCTGTGGTATAGCCATCGGCCAAAATGATCTGTGAATAATCGTCATTGGCGCCAAGCGGGGCATTGCCATGCGCACTACTCCCCAGATCCGTGATCGCACGCGTCGCCAGATCGACCTTGATCGTATAGTGGATCGGTTCGCGCCGCGGGTCGATTGAAAAGAGCACCAGATTACGCTCTGCATCACACTTGACGCACATCACCTGCTGATTGGCAAAGCGGTCGCCAAAGAGCGGTTCAGGCAGGCCACCCGTCAGTGGGATCAACAGTGGCTGGTAATTTTCGTCGCCATCCTGGTCAATCATCACCAGGATTTGGTCCAACTTGGGAAAGACGTAGAAAAGCGTATCCAGATGGTGCGGACTCTGTAGTGCAATGTTGGGTGGTAGTAGTGGCTCAGGTACACTACCGCCGATGCGCATGGCATAGAGATTCAAACGCCCTGAAAGATCGCTGACAAAGTAGATGCGATCACCGACGATCTGCGGGATGAGAAACAGCCGAGCCGATAGCAGCGATTCAATGTGAAATTTGCGGTTCATGTTGTGCATCCTTTGCTCTAGTAAGCACCGATCCAAAAATAGATCGTCATTGTACAAGTTCCTGACCCTGCATGAAAAAGCTTGCAGCCTTAGCTGTAATAATAATTCCACCCGAGGGTAGACCTCTCCCCCCGCCCTCCCCTGCTGGGCGGGCGCCTGATTAGGGATAGCCCAGATTGTTGCGACTGTCCCAGATCAGTTCCCTCCCTGCAGGGGAGAGTTAGGGAGGGGTCTGGCTACGGTGAGATCAATCTTCACCATTAACTTGTTTTATGCCATTTCAACTGGCAAAGCTTCGTTGATTTTTCACGGGCTCATGGTACAATAGGTGAGTGTTTTCGTGCGGGTTGCGTGATCATCTATGACAATCAGTCTTGAGAAATTAATATGGCAGCAAGATCGACAGACTTCGAACATACCTTCATCAACACCAACGGCATACGCCTGCATGTTGTGCAAAGCGGTCCGGTCGATGGACCACTGGTGATCCTGCTACATGGGTTTCCCGAGTTTTGGTATGGTTGGAGCAAGCAGATTCCGGCCCTGGCCGCGGCCGGGTACCGAGTGTGGGCACCGGATCAGCGGGGCTACAACTTGAGTGATAAACCTAAAGGCATTGACGCCTATACGTTGGATCGCTTGGCGGCGGATATACTTGGGCTGATCGACGCGTCTGGGCGCGACAAAGTGTTTTTGATTGGGCATGATTGGGGCGCGGCGGTGACGTGGTGGACGGCGCTTAAATATCCTGAGCGGCTGACCAAAATTGCCGTGCTCAATGTGCCTCACCCGGTGGTGATGAATCGGATCTTACGTGCTAGCTTTGCCCAGTTGCGCAAGAGTTGGTATATCTTCTTCTTTCAGATCCCGTGGTTGCCGGAGACATTGGTGCGCATCAACGACTGGCGCGCTGGTGTGCAAACGTTAAAAGCAAGTGGGCGGGCAGATACATTTAGCGAGGCCGATTTTGATCGTTATCGGGAAGCCTGGGCGCAACCAGGCGCTTACACGGCGATGTTAAACTGGTATCGTGCCTTGGTGCAACGCCGGCCCAACGTTCGGCTCTCGTCGGTGCGGATCACGGTGCCCACCTTGTTAATTTGGGGCGTCCAGGACGTGGCGCTGAGCCGAGAAATGGCGCAACCAAGCATTGATTTATGTGATGACGGGCGCTTGGTCTTCATCGAGGAAGCCACGCATTGGGTGCAGCATGATGAACCAGCGCAGGTGAATCAGTTGTTATTAGAATTTTTGGCGACAAAGGCGCCAGGCTGACACCGCTTAGTAGCGGTGTCAGCCTCTTCGCCTATCATTATTAAATGTGTGCAATTTACTAAATGGGAGACTGTAAAAATTATGACTGCGGAGTCAAGCGGCTACAAGCCGGGACTTGAGGGTGTGGTGGCGGCCGAGACACGACTGAGTAGCGTGGATGGTCAGAAGGGTGAATTGATCATTGCCGGCTTTCCAGTGGAAGAATTAGCCAGCCATGCCTCGTTTGAAGAGACCTGCTATCTGCTTTGGTATGACCATTTGCCGACGCAGCCTGAACTGACCGCTTTTAAACAGGCGCTCGCCGCCCAGCGCACCTTGCCCGCCGCGACCTTGCAACTGTTAGAAGCCGTGGCCGCGCACAAATTGCCGGCCATGGACGCTTTGCGCATCGCCGCCGGCACGCTCGATTTGGATTTGGACCGCGCCCAGTCTACCATCGACCAGCAAGCGCAAACCCTGACCGCGCGCATTCCAACCGCGGTGGCGGCTTATTGGCAGTTGCGCCAGGGCAAAGCGCCCCTTGCGCCCAAAGCCGAGCTGGACCATGCGGCCAATTATCTCTACATGCTCACGGGCGAAACGCCCAGCGCGGCGCGGGTGCGCGGCCTGGAAACCTACCTGAACACTGTTTCTGACCACGGCCTCAATGCTTCTACCTTTGCGGCGCGCGTGATCATTGCCACCAAATCTGATCTAACCTCGGCAATTGTCGGTGCGATTGGCGCGCTCAAGGGGCCGTTGCATGGCGGCGCACCGGGACCGGCGCTGGATATGGTCTTTGAAATTGGCGATGCCAGCCGCGCCGAACCATTTCTGCGCGCAAAGCTCGAAAAAGGCGAACGCTTGATGGGGTTTGGCCATCGCGTCTATAAAGTGCGTGACCCGCGTGCCGATGTGCTTTCGGCCGCGGCCGAGAAGATGTTTCAGGCCGACGGTGACATGGCGCTTTATACCCTGGCGAAACAGGTGGAAGGCACCGCGATCAAGCTGTTGGAAGAATATAAACCAGGCCGTAACTTACAAACCAACGTGGAATTTTTCACGGCCTTGTTGTTACACGGCCTAGGGCTGGAGACCGATTTGTTCACGCCCACCTTTGCGGCGGGCCGCGTGGCCGGCTGGATCGGCCACTGTTTTGAACAAGCGCGAACCGGTCGCCTGATTCGACCGCAGTCGGTCTATATTGGCGAACACAATCGCCAGTGGACATCAATCGAGCAACGCTAGAATCGAGCAACGCTAAAATCGAGCAACGCTAAAATAAAGCTAGACCCCGCCGACGCTTAGCGTCGGCGGGGTTGAAGAACTTGAAGCTATATGCATAAAAAACATTTTTCGACACCGCCGCGCCGTGTAGCGTTGTTTGTCACCTGTATGGTGGACATGATCTATCCCGAAGTGGGCATGGCTACCGCCGAATTGCTAGAGCGCCACGGGGTTGAGGTGGTTTTCCCCTATGAACAAACTTGTTGTGGTCAACCGGCCTTTAACGCCGGTTATCGCGACGAGGCCAGTGTATTGGCGCGCCGTTTTATTGACATCTTCGAGCCGTTTGTCCAGCAAGGGCTGGTCGATGCGATTGTCGTGCCCAGTGGCAGTTGCGCGACGATGACCAGCCATTTTTATGCGGCGGCCCTGTTTGAAGAGGCAACAGCCAGGGTCGACCGCAAGCGGGCGGAAGCGCTGGCCGCAGTCACTTTTGAATTAACTGAATTCCTGGTGGACGTTTTGGGCGTCACCACGACCAATTCGCGCTTCGCGGGCAAGTTGACCTATCACGCTTGCTGTCACCTGTTGCGCGAATTGAAGATTGATGAGCAGCCGCGCCAACTATTAGCGAGCATTGCCGGTGCGGAAATGGTGGACTTGACCGGGGCTGAGGAATGTTGTGGCTTTGGTGGGCTCTTTGCCCTCAAAAATGCCAATATCAGCACGGCTATGGGGCAGCGCAAAACGCGCCATTTGGCCGAAAGTGGCGCCGACGTAGTGGCCCTGTGTGACGTAAGCTGCATGACCCACATTAACGGCTT